>CALBSG010000116.1 GCA_937927675.1 uncultured Paracoccaceae bacterium
GATCTGGTTGGCGATGGCGGCATCATGGACCTGTGGGTCCGCGAGGCGCGTCTGTTCAAATACGGCTCTGGCACAGGCACCAACTTCTCTTCGCTGCGCGGGGAAGGGGAAAAGCTGTCGGGTGGCGGTAAATCTTCGGGGCTGATGGGGTTCCTGAAAATCGGGGACCGGGCGGCCGGCGCGATCAAATCGGGCGGCACCACGCGGCGTGCGGCCAAGATGGTCATCGCCGATATGGACCACCCCGATATCGAAGCCTTCATCAACTGGAAGGTCATCGAAGAGCAGAAGGTGGCCAGCCTTGTCGCTGGCTCCAAGATGCATGAGCAAAAGCTGAACGAGATTTTCGCCGCAATCCGCGCTTGGGATGGCTCGTCAGAAGATTCGGTCGACCCGTCAAAGAACCCCGGCCTGAAAGCGGCCATCCGCTCGGCCAAAAAATCTATGATCCCGGATACTTATACCAATCGTATCCTGCAATACGCGGCCCAAGGCTTCGACAGCATCGAATTCCCGACCTATGACACCGACTGGGACTCCGAGGCCTATATCTCTGTCTCGGGTCAGAACTCGAACAACTCGGTCCGCGTCACTGATGCCTTCTTGAAGGCGGTCAAGGACGATGCCGACTGGGCGCTGATCCGCCGCACCGATGGCAAGGTTGCCAAGACCGTCAAGGCGCGCGATCTGTGGGATCAGGTCGGTCATGCCGCTTGGGCCTGTGCAGACCCCGGCATCCAGTTCCACGATTCGGTCAATGCTTGGCACACCTGCCCGGCGGATGGGCCGATCCGTGGCTCGAACCCCTGCTCGGAATACATGTTCCTTGACGACACGGCTTGCAACCTTGCGTCGATGAACCTGCTGACCTTCTTTGCGGGCGGCAAGTTTGACGCCGAAGGCTATATTCACGCCTCGCGGCTTTGGACCATCACCTTGGAAATCTCGGTGATGATGGCGCAATTCCCGTCGAAGGAAATTGCACAACTGTCCTATGACTTCCGCACGCTGGGTCTGGGCTATGCCAATATCGGCGGGCTTTTGATGAACATGGGCCTTGGCTATGACAGCGACGAAGGCCGCGCCTTGTGCGGGGCGCTGACCGCCATCATGACCGGGATCGCTTATGCGACCAGCGCCGAAATGGCGGCCGAACTTGGCGCCTTCTCGGGATATGAGCGCAACAAGCACCACATGCTGCGCGTCATCCGCAACCACCGCGCTGCCGCTTGGGGCAAGGCCAAGTATGAAGATCTGAACGTCAATCCGGTGGCCTTGGACGTCGCCAATTGCCCCGATCAGCATCTGGTGACGCTGGCCCGCTCGGCCTGGGATGAGGCTTTGGCGCTGGGGGAAAAGCACGGCTTCCGCAACGCCCAGACCACTGTGATCGCCCCCACCGGCACCATCGGCCTTGTGATGGATTGCGACACGACCGGGATTGAACCGGACTTCGCGCTGGTGAAATTCAAGAAACTGGCCGGTGGCGGCTATTTCAAGATCATCAACCAGTCGGTTCCGGCTGCGTTGGAAAAGCTGGGCTATTCCACCAGCCAAGTGGCCGAAATCGTCGCCTATGCGGTGGGCCATGGCTCCATCGGCAATTGCCCGGGCATCAACCCCACCGCGCTGGTCGGTCATGGCTTTGGCCCGCGCGAGTTGGAAAAGATCGACGCGGCCCTGCCGTCGGCCTTTGACGTGCGGTTTGTCTTCAACCAGTGGACCTTGGGCGAAGAATTCTGCACCCAAACCCTTGGTATCCCGGCTGAAAAGCTGAACGATCCGACCTTTGACCTGCTGCGTCACCTTGGCTTTACCAAGGCGCAGATTGATGCCGCCAATGACCACATTTGCGGCACCATGACGCTGGAAGGCGCGCCGTTCCTGAAGGCCGAACATTACAATGTCTTTGATTGCGCCAACCCCTGCGGCAAGAAGGGCACGCGCTATCTGTCTGTAAACGCCCACATTTACATGATGGCGGCGGCGCAATCCTTCATCTCGGGCGCGATTTCCAAAACGATCAACATGCCGAATTCGGCCACGATAGGGGAAACGCTGGCGGCCTATGAACTCAGCCATTCGCTCGGCATCAAGGCCAATGCGCTGTACCGCGACGGCTCCAAGCTGTCGCAACCCTTGGCAGCTGCGCTGATCGAGGATGATGAGGAGGCCGAGGAAATCTTCGCCACCGGTTCGGCGCAGGAAAAGGCCGCGGTTCTGGCCGAAAAGATCGTTGAAAAGATCATCGTCAAGGAAATCATCCGCACCAACCGCGAAAAGCTGCCGGAACGCCGCAAGGGCTATACCCAAAAAGCCATCGTCGGCGGTCACAAGGTCTATCTGCGCACCGGCGAATATGGTGACGGGCGCTTGGGCGAGATTTTCATCGACATGCACAAGGAAGGTGCGGGCTTCCGCGCCATGATGAACAACTTCGCCATCGCGGTGTCCGTGGGTCTGCAATACGGCGTGCCGTTGGAAGAGTTTGTCGAGGCATTCACCTTCACCCGCTTTGAACCGGCGGGCATGGTGCAGGGCAATGACTCGATCAAGAACGCCACCTCGATCCTTGACTATATCTTCCGCGAACTGGCGATCAGCTACCTGGACCGCACGGACCTTGCACATGTGAAGCCCACCGGCGCTGCGTTTGATGATCTGGGGCGCGGCGACAATGAGGGCAAACGCAACTTTGGCGAAGTGTCGGAAAATGCGGCGTCGAAATCGGTGGAACTGCTGAAGTCGATCTCCTCGACAGGCTATCTGCGCAAGCGTCTGCCGCAAGAGCTGATGGTGTTCCAAGGCGGCATCAACTCGGTCGGGGCCACGGCCCTGTCCGGCAGCGATCCGGTGACGGCGCTGAACATGCTTGTGCCGGAAACCGCCAGCGGCATGTCTTCGGCCACGGCGATCTCGTCTGGCACGGTGTCCATGGACGCCCGTACAAAAGCCAAGATGCAGGGCTACGAAGGCGATCCGTGCGGCGAGTGCGGCAACTACACTCTGGTCCGCAACGGCACCTGCATGAAGTGCAACACCTGCGGCGGCACCAGCGGTTGCAGCTAAGCCACTGCTTAGAATGAAGCACCGGGGCCCCAGCGTGGGCCCCGTTTGCGTTTTCGACCTTGCGCTTGGTGCCGCGTGGGGCAGGGTAGGCCCAAGGAGAACCCCATGGCCGATACGCACAATCACGACGAAGATCACGACGACAGCATGGCTCTGCCGGCCCTTGTGATCTTGGGCATGGGGGCGGGGTTGGCCGCCCATTTTGCCGGGCGACACGATCTGGATCTTTGGGGCTATGGGGTTGTCTATCTGGCGGGGGGCATCCCCTCGGGGCTGGAGGCCTTGCGCTCGCTTTTCCGCGACCGAATTCTCGACATTGATCTCTTGATGGTGCTTGCCGCCATTGCCGCATGGGTTGTCGGCGCCCCGATGGAGGGGGCCGTGCTGCTGACGCTGTTCACCCTTGCAGGCGCCTTGGAGCATCGCGCGATGGGGCGCGCGCGCCGTGCGCTAGAGGCGCTGATGGCGCTCAGGCCGGAAACCGCGCTGTTGCGCGATGGCTTGGGTGTGCGGGAGGTGCCTGCCGCCAGTCTGACGCCCGGCGATGTGGTGGTGTTGCGCCCCGGGGCGCGGGTGCCGGTTGATGGGGTGATTGTTGCCGGGGCCGGGGCCTTGGACGAATCCACCCTGACCGGCGAATCTGAACCCCGTCGCAAAGCGATGGGCGAGGCACTTTTTGAGGCGACGGTGAACCTTGATGGCGTGCTGGATATGCAGGTGACGCGGGGGCTGGCGGACAGCACCGTGGCCCGGATGATCCGCCTCGTGACCGAGGCGCAGGCCGCGCGCGCGCCTTCGGAACGGTTTTCCGAATGGTTTGGCCAGCGCTACACGGTGGCGGTTCTGCTGGGGTCTTTGGCCGCATGGGGCGCGATGCTGTGGTGGGGCTTGCCACGCGAAGACGCGCTGTACCGCGCCGCGACGCTGCTGGTCGCCGCCAGCCCCTGCGCGATCGTGATCTCGGTTCCGGCCGCCATCCTCTCAGCACTTTCTGCCGCCGCCCGCGGGGGGGTGCTTTTCAAGGGCGGCGCGGCCTTGGAAACCCTTGCCGAGGTGAAAAGCTTTGCCTTTGACAAGACTGGAACCCTGACGACGGGCCGGGCCGAGGTTGCCCGTATCGCCGCGCCGGGCCTGTCAGAGGAGGCGTTTCTGACGCTGGTGGCAGGGCTTGAGGCGCAGTCGGAACATCCCGTTGCCACGGCTGTTCGCCGCGAAGTGGAGGCGCGGGGGTTGGTGGTGGCCGAGCGCGCCGATGTGCGAAGCCTGCCGTCCGAAGGCATCGCCAGCGGGCAGGGAGACGAAACCATCTGGGCTGGAAATGCACGTCTTGCCAAAAGGATGCAGGCCGATCTTGGTGTTGAATGGCTGGCAGAAATGCAAGCCGAGGATCGCACCCTGATCTATGTCGGCCAGGGCTGCTGCCTGCTGGGTGCGCTGTCGGTGGCCGATCTGCCGCGCGACACCTCGCGCGCTGCGATTGCGGCCCTGCGCCAAAGCGACACAACGCTGGCCATGATGACCGGCGACCGCCGCCCGGTTGCCCTCCGCATCGCCGATCAGCTTGGCCTGACCGCAGCCGAAACCCATGCCGATCTTCTGCCCGAAGATAAGGTGGCGCTGGTGGCGGATCTGGCGGCCAAGGGGCGGGTGGCCTTTGTCGGCGATGGGGTGAATGACGCCGCCGCACTGGCCCGCGCCGATCTTGGCATCGCGATGGGGGCCGCGGGCAGCGAGGTCGCGCTGCAAGCCGCCGATGTGGCGCTTCTCTCCGAGGAGATGACCCAGCTTCCCGCCGCGCACCGTCTTGCCCGTCGCACCCGCGCCATCATTCGGCAGAACCTCGCTTTTGCCATGGGTGCCATGGTGCTGTTGGTGGTGGGCGCACTTTTTTACGAACTCCCGCTGCCCATCGCCGTCATTGGCCACGAAGGCGGCACGCTCTTGGTGGTCCTGAACGGCTTGCGCCTCTTGGTTGACCCGATCCGCCACGGCGGCCATGCTGCATCCTGAGCCCAAAATTCTTTCCGTACGACCGTGCAACAGACCTGAAAGGAACGCCCATGCCCATGATCCGCATCGAAATGCTTGAAGGCCGCACCGAGGCGCAAAAGCGCGCCTGCGCCGAGGCCGTCACCAAGGCTTGGGCGGAAACCTGCAACGGTAATCCTGACGCCGTGCATGTCATCTTCACCGATATTGCCAAAAGCGATTGGGCGACGGGCGGCAAGCTGATGTCGGATATGTTGAAGTAAACCCATGCAAAAAACCGTCCTTGTCACCGGGGCCGGTGCCGGCATTGGCCGCGCCACCGCCCGGGCCTTTCGCACCGCGGGCTGGCGTGTGGCCCTGATGGGCCGCCGCGAAGCCGCCTTGCGGGAAACGGCCGAGGGCCCGGATGTGCTGATCCTTCCGGCCGATGTCGGCAATCCTGCTCAGGTCGAGGCGGCCTTTGCCACCCTCACCGCCCAGTGGGGGCGGCTGGACCTGCTTTTCAACAATGCCGGTATCGCCGCCAAAGCGGCCCCCTTGGATGAAATCCCGGTCGAAGACTGGTTGCAGGTCATGCACACCAATATTTCGGGCATGGTGCTGTGTGCCCGCGCGGCCTTTCACCTCATGCGTCACCAGACGCCCCAAGGCGGGCGCATCATCAACAACGGCTCCATTTCGGCGCATGCCCCGCGGCCCGGCTCAGTGCCCTATACCGTGTCGAAACACGCCGTCACCGGGCTGACGAAAACCCTTGGTCTGGATGGCCGCGCCTTTAACATCGCCTGCGGCCAGATTGATATCGGCAACGCGCTGACCGAGATGACCCAAGCTTTTCCCGCGGGGGTGCCGCAGGCCGATGGCAGTGTCCGCGCTGAACCGACGATGGCGGTGGCCGAAGTCGCCGCTGCCGTCTTGCACATGGCAGGCCTGCCGCTGTCCACGAACATCCCGTTTCTGACCATCATGGCCCGGGATATGCCCTTTCTGGGGCGCGGCTGAGTTTCCCTTGGTCTAAAGATCCCGGCATGAAATCCCGGGAGTTCATGCGAGCCGGAGGCAAACCCGGCCAAATCGCGGCGGGCTTTGCGGCGTTACGGGCCGGGGTTGCAAAACAGGTCGTAAACCCGCTCCATGATCGCGCCGGCCCGGGGATCCTTGATGGAATAATAGATCGCCTTGCCGTCGCGCCGGGCGGCCACCAACCCCTCAGCCCGCAGACGGGCCAATTGCTGGCTGACCGCCGCTTGCCGCGCGCCCAGACGCGCCTCCAGCTCGGTCACAGATTTTTCGCCCGAGGACAGATGGCACAGGATCATCAACCGTCCCTCATGGCTGAGTGCCTTGAGAAAGGTGGCAGCCTCGGCGGCGCGGGTGGCCATCTCATCGGGTGGCAGGGTCACGCAGCCCACCGCTTCACCGGGTTCCATCGCCTGTTTGCCGAGTGCGACCATCGTTTCCAGCCTTCTTCGCCTGTCGGCTTTGGGATAGCACAGCTTTCACCCGGTTGCGATAGTGCGCAGCAAAGCGAGCGGGATTTCCCCGCCAAGGAGAGCATATTGACCCATAAGGATCCCGCTTTCACCGCCAAGGGCCGCTTCTGGCGTGGCAATCTGCACACCCATTCGACGCGCTCGGACGGGGTGCTGTCGCCCGAGGAGGTTTGCCGCCGCTACAAGGCCGAGGGCTATGATTTCATCGCGCTGACCGACCATTTCATCGGGTCTTATGGCTATCCGATTGTGGATACCGTGCCGATGCGGGATGCCGGGTTCACCACGATCCTTGGGGCAGAGCTGCACTCTGGGGCGATGGCCAATGGCGAGCTGTGGCATATCCTTGCGGTCGGCCTGCCGGCGGATTTCGCGCCGTCAAACGCGCCCAGTTTCATTCCAGTGGCCGGGCAGGAAACTGGCCCTGAAATCGCGGCCCGCGCGGTGGCGGCGGGGGCTTTTGTGGCCATCGCTCATCCCCAATGGTCGGGCCTGACCTTGGCCGATGCCCGGTCGGTGACCGCGGCCCATGCGGTCGAGATTTACAACCACGGTTGCGCCATGGGCTGCGACCGCGCGGATGGCGCGGCGATCGCGGACCTGCTCTTGACCGAGGGGCGGCACCTGACGTTGATCGCCACCGATGACGCGCATTTTTCCGAGCCGGACCATTTTGGCGGCTGGGTCATGGTGAAAGCCGAAGCAAACACGCCAGAGGCGCTGCTGACGGCCCTGAAGGCGGGTCATTTCTATTCCAGCCAAGGCCCGGAATTGCGCGATGTGCGGATCGAGGCGGGCAAGCTGATTGTGGAAAGTTCTGCCGTGGTGTCGGTGGTGGCGCTTGGCCACGGCACAGGGGCAAAGGCGGTGCATGGTCATTCCATGACCCGCACCGAGGTGCCGCTGGAGCGGTTGAACAATTCGCCCTGGGTCCGGGCGACGGTGATTGACGCGGCGGGCAAGCGGGCTTGGTCAAACCCGATCTGGGTGGGCGACCAGGGCAAGAACCCGCGCGTGGCCTGATCGACCGGCGCGGATTTGCCACTGTGGACCGGGGGTTTCACACCCCCGGACCCCTGTGGAGTATTTCAAAAGGCGCAAGACCTTAGTTGCCGAGGATGCCCGGCAAACGCAGGTTCATCGCCTTGGCATGGTCGCGGGCGATGTCATAGCCTGCGTCGGCATGGCGCATGACGCCGGTGGCCGGGTCATTCCACAGCACGTTGTTCAGCCGGCGCGCGGCATCCTCGGTGCCATCCGCCACGATCACCATGCCGGAATGTTGGCTGAAGCCCATGCCAACGCCGCCGCCGTGATGCAACGACACCCAAGTCGCACCGCTTGCGGTGTTCAAAAGCGCGTTGAGCAGCGGCCAATCGGATACGGCATCCGAACCATCCTTCATGGCTTCCGTCTCGCGGTTGGGCGAGGCGACGGAGCCGGAATCGAGGTGATCGCGGCCAATGACGATCGGGGCCTTGAGTTCGCCGCTCGCCACCATCTCGTTGAACATCAACCCGGCGCGGTGGCGGTCGCCCAGACCGATCCAGCAGATGCGGGCGGGCAGGCCCTGAAACGCGATACGTTCCCCGGCCATGTCCAGCCAGCGGTGCAGGTGGGCGTTTTCCGGGAACAGTTTCTTCATCGCCGCATCGGTCTTGCGGATATCCTCGGGGTCACCCGACAGCGCGCACCAGCGGAAGGGGCCGATGCCCTTGCAGAACAGGGGGCGGATATAGGCGGGCACGAAACCGGGGAAGGCGAAGGCGTTTTCCAGCCCCTCATCCAGTGCCACTTGGCGGATGTTGTTGCCGTAATCCAAGGTTGGGACGCCAGCATTCCAGAAGTCGACCATGGCTGCGACATGCGTCCGCATCGACGCACGGGCGGCTTTTTCGACCGATTTCGGGTCAGTTTCCTGCTTTGCGCGCCATTCGGCCACCGTCCAGCCCTGCGGCAGATAGCCATGCAACGGGTCATGGGCCGAGGTTTGGTCGGTCACGATATCAGGGCGATGGCCGCCCGACTTCATGCGATTGACCAGTTCGGGGAAGACATCGGCGGCATTGCCCAGAAGGCCGACCGACTTGGCTTCGCCCTTGGCGGTCCATTCGTCGATCAGGGCAAGGGCCTCATCCAAGGTCTTGGCTTTGGCATCCAAGTATCTGGTACGGATACGGAAATCGATCCGCGTCTCGTCGCATTCCACGGCCAGACAGCAGGCGCCGGCCATCACAGCAGCCAACGGCTGTGCGCCGCCCATGCCACCAAGGCCGCCGGTCAAGATCCATTTGCCCTTCAGATCGCCGCCGAAATGCTGACGGCCGGCTTCGGCAAAGGTTTCATAGGTGCCTTGCACGATGCCTTGGGTGCCGATGTAGATCCACGACCCGGCCGTCATCTGGCCATACATCGCCAGACCTTTTTTATCGAGTTCGTTGAAATGCTCCCACGTCGCCCAATGCGGCACGAGGTTGGAGTTGGCGATCAGCACGCGCGGGGCGTCCTTGTGGGTGCGGAACACGCCGACCGGCTTGCCCGATTGCACCAACAGGGTTTCGTCATCGTTCAGCGTTTTCAGCGTTGCGACGATCTTGTCAAAATCTTCCCAGG
>CALBSG010000117.1 GCA_937927675.1 uncultured Paracoccaceae bacterium
CTGGGATCATTCACGAAGCCCCCCTGCTGGAAACCCCGGTCGCGGATTTTGACCGGGTGATTGGCGTCAATCTGCGCGGCTCTTTCCTGATTGGTCAGATGGCGATTGGTCGGATGACCGGCAGCGCCGATGCCCCGGCGCGGGCGATCCTGATTGCCTCGGACATGGCCTATTACGGGCGCGAGACGTTTTCGCCCTATGTCGCGTCAAAGCATGGCGTGCTGGGGCTGGTTCGCAGTTGGGCCAAGGAATTCGCCCCGCGCGTTCTGGTCAACGCCATCTGCCCCGGCCCGATTGACACCGAAATGCTGGGCGCCGCGAACATGAGCGCCGAATGGCGCGCGCGCGAACTGGCGATCCCGCTGGCCCGCTTTGGCCAACCTGAGGAGATGGCCGCGCTGGCGGTGTTCCTTGCCGGGGACGGCGGGCGCTATTTCACTGGCCAAGGCATTGGCCCCAATGGCGGGAGCATCATGCCATGATCCGCAATCCGATCCCGTGGCCCAATGGCGCGAAATGCGCGGCTTGTGTCACCTTTGATATGGACGCAGACAGTCTGGTCCACATCGCCCATCCGACCGATGGGCATAGTCGGGTTTCGGCGATTTCCATGCTGCAATACGGGCCGCAAGTGGCCATTCCGCGTATTGTCGAAAGCTATCGTCAGCTGGGCATCCGCCAGACGTTTTTCATTCCGGCCTGGTGCATCGAGCAATATCCGCAGGCGGTGGAAACCATCCTGAAGGGCGGGCACGAAATCGCCCACCACGGTTTCTTGCATGAACATCCCCGCGAATTGTCGGATGACGAAGAAGCGCACTGGCTGGACCGGGGCATCGATGTGATCGTGCGCGCCACCGGGCAACGCCCGCGCGGCTGGCGCGCACCGCTTTACAACTTCTCGCACCGGTCTGCAGATCTCTTGGCGGAACGCGGCTTTGCCTATGACGCCTCGTTGATGGGCGATGACCAGCCTTACCTTTTGGAAAGTGCCAAGGGGCGGCTCGTGGAACTGCCCTCGCATTGGGGGCTGGATGACTGGCCGCAATATGTGCAGTCGATGGATCTGGATTACATGATGCCGATCCGCGCGCCGGAACAGGGGCTTATGCCCTTCGTTCAGGAGTTCGAGGCGGCCTATGCCCATGGCGGGCTGTGGGTGCCCGTCGTGCATCCCTTTGCAACCGGGCGGCTGGCGCGTTGGCATCACTGGCACCAATTCCTGCAAACCGCAGTGGCGCGCGGCGATGTCTGGTTCGCGCCGATGGAGGACATCGCAGCCCATGTACAGAATCTGGTCGCCACCGGCGGCTGGACACCCCGCATCGACCGGCTGCCCTACTACGCCGCCCCAGTGCGGGTCGAATAACGAAAGGTCGGAATAACCGACACCATCAAAAACGGGAGGACGACAATGAGCGAGAGGGACAACGGCTGGAGCCGCGAATTGCGGCGGCGGATCAAGGTCTATGACGAGATTGACGCAAAGAACGACTGGCACGGCCAGATGGGCGCGGGTGACTACTGGGGGCTTTTGGTGCTGACAGTGGTCCTTGTGGCCGGGTTCTCGGTTTGGGGGGGCTGAGATGACACATACGGACACAACTGAGCAGCAGGGCTACAGGGACGCCGCAGAACGCGGCGACCTGCCGCTGTTGCCTGCCGAACGGCTCTGGGGGTTTTGGGAATTCACCTATGCCAACTCGGCGCTTGCGATTGCCACCTGGGCCTTCCTGATCGGCGGCGCGGTGGGGCTTTTCGTTGGCCCGCGCGAAGGCATCGCCGCCATCGTGATCGGCAATATCATCGGGGTCATCCTGACCGCCCTGCCCACCTGCGTTCCCGCCGGGAAATACGGGGTTGAACAGTTCAACGCGCTCCGCAGCCAGTTCGGACCGAATGGCAGCCGTCTGGTCTATTTCCTTGCCGTGGTGTTCCTGACCATGGGCTGGCTTGCGGTGCTGAGCATGATGTTCGGCCGCTCTATCGACGGGCTGACCGCGCTGGTTTCCGGCGGCGAGGCGGCACCGCTTGGCCCCAAGGTCACGATTGCCGCCATTGGGGCAATTTTGCTGACATGGTTCGTGGTCGCCAAGGGGCCGACCTCGATCAAGTTCTTCAACATGGTCATTTCGCCCGCGCTCGTTCTGCTGATGGGCTGGATGATGTATCTGATCCTGAGCCACCATTCCTTTGGCGAGTTGATGGCGATGCAAGCGCTGGCCCCGCCGTTTGAAGACAAGACCCTGAACTTCATCATCGCGGTCGAGGTCAACCTTGCCGCCGGGTTTTCATGGTGGCCCTATATCGGCAACCTTGGCCGCCTGACGCGCAACGAACGCACCGCCTTCTGGCCTAATATCATCGGCATCTTCGGCGCCGCCGCCTTGGGCGAGGTCGTGGGGCTTTTGGGGTCTGTCGCACTTGGCAACAGCGACCCGACGATCTGGATGGCGCAGGTGGGCGGTGTTGCGGTTGGGGTGATTGCGCTGGGCTTTGTGGCCTTTGCCAATGTCACCTCAATGGCGAACATCCTGTACACCTCGGTCGTGGGCCTGCGCCAGATCGGCACTCGCGCCATCCGCGGGATCCGCTGGGATATGCTGCTGTTTTTGTTCTGCGTGGTGCCGCTGATCCTCGTGGTGTTTTACCCCACGATGTATGACGGGTTCTTCATCTTCCTCGTCTGGACCTCGGCGCTGAACTCGGCGCTCGCCGGGATCGGCATTGCGGATTACTTCTTTCTGCGTCGCCAGAAGCTGGACTTGGGCGGCCTGCACGGTGATCCGGCCACCTCGCCCTATCGTTTTGCGGGCGGGTTCAACCCCATCGGCATCGTGGCGCTGATCGTGGGCTTTGTCGTCTATGTTGCCGTGTTCAACCCGCAAACATTGGAAAGCGTGCCCGCGTTCAAATACCTGACCGCGTCCTTGCCGTCGTGCTTTGCGGCCGGGCTTGTCCACTATGTCCTGACCCGGATCTTCGCCAAGGGCGAAGGCTGGGGCAACTATCCGCGCGGCTGACCCTTCGGCCCGTTTACTTTGGCGGGGGTCCTGCATCCCCGCCGCTTTTTCCCAAACCGCAAACCCGGCGCAGCGCCCGCCCTCAGGGAGGTTCCCCCATGTCTTTGGATTTCGACTATATCATCATCGGCGCCGGTTCGGCCGGCTGCGTGCTGGCCAACCGGCTGAGTGAAGACCCCGCTTGCCGCGTGTTGGTTTTGGAATATGGCGGCAGCGACAAGTCGATCTTCATCCAGATGCCGACGGCGCTGTCGATCCCGATGAATGGCACCAAATACAACTGGAAATACATGACCCAACCCGAACCGGGGCTGGACGGACGGCGGGTGCATTGCCCGCGCGGCAAGGTCTTGGGCGGGTCTTCCTCGATCAACGGTCTGGTCTATATGCGCGGCCATGCCAGCGATTTCGACGAATGGGAGAGCTTGGGCGCACGCAACTGGGGCTATGCCAACTGCCTGCCCTATTTCCAGCGGGCCGAAAGCTGGAAGGGCGGTTCCGACGCCTATCGCGGCGCACAAGGGCCACTGGCGACCAACGCTGGAAACGAGATGAAAAACCCGCTGTACCGCGCCTTTGTCGAGGCGGGCCACGAGGCGGGCTATATCACCACCGAAGATCCCAACGGCCATATGCAAGAAGGCTTTGGCCCAATGCACATGACGGTCAAGGACGGCGTGCGCTGGTCAACCGCCAATGCCTATCTGAAACCGGCGATGTCGCGGCCCAATCTGAAAGTGCTAACCCATGCCATGACCCGCCGCGTGCTGCTGGACGGCAAACGCGCCGTGGGTGTGGAATATGACCATCAGGGCCAGACCCACACCGCCCGCGCCAAGCGCGAAGTGCTGATCTCAGCCGGGCCCATCGCTGCGCCGCATCTGTTGCAACGCTCAGGGATAGGCCCTGCGGCGGTGTTGCAGGCGGCGGGTGTGCCGGTGCTGCACGACCTGCCCGGCGTGGGCGAAAATCTGCAAGACCATTCCGAGGTCTATATCCAATACGCCTGCAAACAGCCCATCACCCTGAACGGCAAGATGGGACTATGGAGCCGTTTCCTGATCGGTGCCGAATGGGTGCTGTTCAAACGCGGCCTGTCGGTATCGAACCATTTCGAAAGCGGCGGCTTTATTCGGTCGGATGCGTCGTTGGCCTCGCCCGACATTCAGTTCCACTTCCTGCCTGCGGCGATGCGCTATGACGGCAAAAAGCCGCTGGATGGCCATGGCTTCATGGTGCTGACCGGGCCGAACAAACCGAAAAGCCGGGGCCATGTGCGGCTGCGCTCTGCCGATCCCTACGAACAGCCCGATATCTTGTTCAACTATCTCGACCGCGAAGAGGACCGCGAAGGCTTCCGCCGTTGCCTGCGTCTGACGCGCGAGATCATCGCCCAGCCTGCCTTTGATCCCTTCCGCGGGGAAGAGATCGCGCCCGGCAAGGATGTGCAAAAGGACGACGAGATCGACGCTTGGGTGCGCGAAACGCTGGAAAGCACCTATCACCCCTGCGGGTCGTGCCGGATGGGTGAGGATGAAATGGCAGTGGTGGACAGCCAGTTGAAGGTTCATGGGCTGGAAGGTCTGCGGGTCATTGACAGCTCGGTCTTCCCCAGCGAGCCAAACGCCAACCTGAACGCCCCCACGATCATGCTGGCCGAGCGCGGGGCCGATATGGTGCGCGGTCGCCCGTTGTTGCCGCCCTCCAACGCAGCCGTCGGCAAGGCCCCCGGCCTTGGCCAGACCCAGCGCAGCGGCAAACCACGGCGTGAGGTTCGCGGCTAAGACGGGGGGCGCGCGTCTTAACCGGCGCGCGCCAAGACCCGTGTCAACGCCTCTAGCCCCGGACCAAGCTGCTGCGGCACAACTCCGGTAAAGCCCAACAAAAGACCGGGGCGCGGCAACGGCCCGGCCCCATATTCGCCCAGCGGATAGGCATGCACCCCGGCCTCAACCGCCCGCCGTGCCACCGTGCGGTCATCCTGCCCCGGCTGCAGCCAAGCGATGGCGTTCATACCGCTGTCGGGCATATCGACCTCGTAAAGCCCTGCCCCGGTTGTCTGGGCTACGCGCAAAAACTCCTGCCGCCGTCCGGCGTAAAGGTCGCGCATCCGGCGCAGGTGGCTGGCAAAATGGCCATCCGCAATGAAGTTGGCCAGGGCCATCTGCGTCGCCTCTGGCACAGATCGCACCATCAGGGCGATGGCATTGCGGAACATGCCCACCAGCGCGTGCGGCAAGACCAGGTAACCAAGGCGCAAGGCAGGAAACAGCGCCTTTGAAAAGGTGCCGACATAGATCACCCGCCCCGTGCGGTCGATGCTGCGGATCGAAGGCAAGGGACGGCCAGTGTAGCGAAACTCGCTGTCGTAATCGTCCTCCAAAATCCACGCATCGTTGGCATTCGCCCAGTCCAGCAGCCGCAAGCGCCGGGCCAGCGACATGGTGCGCCCCAAGGGATGCTGGCGCGAGGGCATGACGAAGGCGAGCCGCGCGCCTGCGCCCTGCGCGACGGCGGGTTCAAAATCCATGCCCTCTTCATCGACCGGAACATGGACCAGCCGACGGCCAAGCGATTGAAACAGATTGCGGGCGATCAGCGGTCCGGGGTCTTCGAACAACAGCCCATCGCCCGGATCGGTCAGCAAGAGGGCGGCCACCATAAAGGCGGCATGCCCGCCGGGTGTGATGACGATCTGTTCGGGGTCACAGGCATCGCTGCGGTGCAGGGCTAGGTAATCGGCAATCGCGTGGCGCAGCGGGGCATAGCCCGCCGGATCGCCATAGCCCATATTGCCGCGATAGGCCTGACGGGTCTGCCGGTTCACATATTTCTGCCAAAGCGCAAAGGGAAACTGGTCATAGGCCGGTGAGTTCGGCAGGAAGGGCCGGTTTTCACGCGGAATGAAGTCAACCTCGGCCGCGCCAAAGCGCGAGCCAAGCCCGGACACCCGAGGCACGGCTGTGCTGGCCGAATCCGTCTCGGGCTGGCTTCGGAACCGTTGCGGCACATGTTGCGGGATCGTGGCCGCAACAAAGGTGCCAGACCCGTGGCGCATTTCCAAAAAGCCTTCGGCGGCAAGGCTTTCCAGCACTTGCACCACGGTTTGGCGCGAGACGCCCAGATCGGTGGCCAGCGCCCGGCTGGCCGGCAACCGCGTGCCGCCCGACAGGGAACCGGCCAAAATCATGCCGCGCAGCTGATCCTCGATCTGGCGGAACAAGGGCGTGCGGCTGTCGCGGTCGATGACGATCCGTGTCAGCAGGGCGCCGGACTTTCGTTTGGCCATGGGCTATCCCTCCAGCATCATCCGCCCTTTGTAGCGCAGGACCGCGCAGGCTCAACCCGCGTGCAGGGTCTCCAGCGCCGCCGCATGCAATTGCGCATTGGCTGCCATCAACACCGTGTCAAAGCGCGCCGCATCGGCCAAGGGGCGCCCGTCCCAATCCGTCACGACCCCACCCGCGCCAAGGATGATCGGCATTTGCGGCAAGATGTCGTAATCGTGGACGTTGCCTTCCAGCAGCAGATCCACGGTGCCAAGCGCCAAGAGCCCCGCCGCATAGCAATCATGCGAGGCGCGGGCAAACCGGGCTTGCCTTGCAAGCCGGTCATAGCGGCCCCGCTGTGCGGTGTTGAAATGGTCAGGGGCGGAGGTATAGACCACCGCCTCGGCCAGCGCGACGGTGGCACTGGTCCGGGTGGGTTGGCCGTTGAACAGCGTCGGCGTGCCGCTTTGGCCCAGCCAGCGTTCGCCAGTGATCGGCTGATCGATCAGGCCCAGCACCGGCTGGCCCTGATGCAAAAGCGCGATCTGAGTGCCAAAGGCCAAAGAGCCGGAGACGAAGGATTTGGTCCCATCAATCGGGTCCAGCACCCATACCCATTCGGCATCCGCCTGATACAGGCCGAATTCCTCGCCGCGGATGCCATGGGCCGGGAAGCGGGCCATGATCGCCGCACGCATCGCCTGTTCCGCCTCGCGGTCGGCAATGGTGACGGGGCTGGCGTCGTCTTTGGCGTCCACCGCAAGGCGGGTGCGGAAATGGCGGCGGATCACCGGACGCACCGTGTCGGCCATGGCATGTGCCAGCGCGGTCATCTCGGGCGGGCAATCAGAGGTGAGGTGTGCAGTCATGGCATTGTCCTAAGGGGTTCGGCGGCGGTGGCGATGTCATCCAACATGGCGCGCACCACCTGCATCTGGCGCAGGGCGGCCGCGCGTTCACGCGCGAGGCGGGCCGCAAGATCGCCCGGGCCGGGATCGGTGAAACTGGCGGTTCGGGCCGGGATATAGGGGTCGGCGTCTTCGCCCGGAAACCGCAAGGCCGGGGCGACGTAGTCTTCCTCCTCCTCCAGCCCGAAGGCCGCGATCTGTGGCTCTGGGTGGCCCAAAAGCAGCAACTCGACCAAAAGCGCCTGCATCGGCAGATGGCCTTCGCCGCTGCGGCAGGCCTGATGCGCCCAGCCGCCGCGATCGGGCAACACGAGGCAATCCTTGACGTGGGCCTCGCGCAGCCAGGGCGCCTGCTGGTGCAGGGCAGCCAGCGGCATTTCACCCGCATTCACCATGTTGCCAAAGTCGAACAAGAGGCCAAGGCGCGGGTTCCCGACGGCCTTGAGAATCTGGATCAGCTCGGCTGAGGTCAGATCCTCGTGCTGTTCCAGCGTGAAGCGCAGCCGCTGGTCAGGATCAAGGGCGGCCAGACCGCGCAGGTCTTCGATGGCGCGGGCGATGATCGTCGAAACCCGGCCTTCGTAGCGCGGATAACAGCGCATCGCGACAGCCCCTACCGCATGGGAAATGGCCACCGTGCGCGCCAGATCGGCCGCTTCGGTCGATGAGGTTTCGACATGCACCGCCAGCCCAAGGTGGCGCGCCTCGGCCCCAAAGGCGCGCAGATCGGGGTCAGACATTGCAGAAAGGCTGGCCTCCTCGCCGTCCTCGACATGGATCTGCACGCCCACCAACCCATGTGCCGCAGCATGGGTCAGAAGATCGGTCGGCACCATGCCGCCAAAGCGGAAGTTCAGATGAAAGGCATAGGCATGGGCGAACAGCGGGGCGGTGCGGGCGCGATGGGCCAGCCGAGCCGCCTCGGCCGGGGCAAGGGCCGCAATCCGGCGCTGCCAATCCTCTGCGTCAAACGACGGCGACAGGGTCATGCCGCAGCCTCCTGCCGCCGTTCGCGCTGGCGCAGCAGCGACCACAGAACCGCACAGATCACGGTGACAAGGATGAACAAGATGCCAATGGCGTTGATCATCGGGCTGATGCCAAAGCGCATCCGCGCGCCGATTTCGGTCACCAGCGTATGGTTGCCGCCGATCGAGAAGATCGTGGTGTTGTAGTTCTCAAAGCTTTGCAGAAAGGCGATCACGGCAGCGGTCACGATGGTGGGCCGCAAAAAGGGCAGCGTGATGCGCCGGAACGCCCGCGCCCGCGTCGCGCCAAGATCAAGCGCGGCTTCTTCCAGCGTGTGATCTTGCCGTTGCAGACGGGCCATGAACATCAGCATCGCATAAGAGGCAATGAAGGCCGATTGGGCAAGAATGGCCGTAAACAGCCCGGCCGTGGTGCCAAGATTGCGCCACAGGATCACAGTCGAGATGCCGATGATAAGCCCCGGCGTCAAAAGCGGCGAGACCATCACCGTATAAACGATCCCAGCCGAGCGCCGCCCAAGTTGCGACAGCAACAACGCCCCCGAAAGCCCCATCGGCAGGGCCAACGCCATAACCGCCACCGCGATGAGAAGCGAATTCACCAGCCCCGACCACATCCGCGCATCAGCCCAGAATTCCGCGAACCAGCGCAGGGTGAACCCCTGCCAGATCGTGATCGACGGCGGCGAATAGGAATTGACGCCCGCCGCCACCATGACGCCCAAGGGCAGGAACATGTAGGCGAAAAACAGGCCCATATATATACGCAACACAAAGGTGCTGCCCGTGCCGGTTCTGGTCATTTGGCGATGTCCTTCAGATTGACTTTCAGAATACGCATCATCCCGAAAATGAAAACCGTGCAAACGGCAAGCAGGCTGAGCGCGTAGGCTGCGCCGACATTCCAGTTGGTTGCCTCAAAAAAGCGGTTGTAGATCAACTGGGTGAACCATGGCGATGCGGTGCCGCGCGTCATGATGTAAGGCACGGCGTAAGAGCCTGCCGACAGCATGAAGGTCATGATGCAGCCCACGGCAATGCCGGGCCTTGCATGTGGGATCACCACGCGGCGGTGGATATTCCAAGTCGAGGCCCCAAGGTCGCGCGCGGCTTCGACCTGATTGCTGTCCAGCGTTTCCAGCACGTTATAAAGCGGGAACACCATGAACAGGATATAGGCATAGACCATGGCAACAAAGACGCCGGTGCCGCTTTCAAGGAAGGGCACGGGATCGAACCCCAAAAATCCCAGCAGCAGGTTGGCCGGCCCGTTTTGGTTCAGGATCATCTGCCACGCAAAGATCCGCAAAAGCTCGTTGATCGCATAGGGGATCACCAGCCCAAGCATGATGACCGAGGCCGTGCGCGGGGTTTCCAGTTTGGCCACGGCATAGGCGATGGGATAGCAGACCACCAGCGCGATGGCCGAAACCGCCAGCGATGCCGCGATGGTCTTGGCAAAGATCGCCAGATGCGCGGCGCCCATCTGGCCGAAGTTCGCCAGCGTATAAACCTTGACCGGGGTGCTTTCGGTTGCCTCCAAGGCGGCGATTTCCGCCTTCAGGCCCTCAACATCGATGTCGAGCGCTTCGGCCAAGGTGTTCCACGACAGAACTGCACACTTGATGCGCACGGGAAACTTCACGACACCTTGTAACGCTTCAAGATCACCAAGTGGTGCAGATGTGTCTGGTTCTGGACCATCTTCATCAATGGACATCATGTGCTTAAAGCGTGAGATCAATGCACGAACGTCTGCGATTGGCTTGCCCTTCACTGCAGCACTCATCATCGATGCAGAACTTTGGCTAATAGAGCAACCTTGGCCACCAATTTTGATGTCGGTGACAATTCCGTCGGTGACATTGAGAAACACTTCAATCTCGTCACCACACAATGGGTTGTGTCCCTCTGCGCGCACTGCTG
>CALBSG010000118.1 GCA_937927675.1 uncultured Paracoccaceae bacterium
GTTAGCACGCGGCACTCGGGGCGATGAGCGCGACCATCCTTTCTCCCCGCAACCGTACGATAGGCTATCTGGCGGTTTGCAGGCGACGAATATATCCGATCACCTCTTGGTAGTCCTGTTCAAACCTGACAATCCTTCCACAGTTTCAAGCCCACGTCGAAGATCGATCACGTTCCCACCAATCTGACAATGCTGTGATCTGCGAATAGATGCATTGCACCTCAAGCTACTAGAGCAGTTAGCCGTCACCCCTGATTTAGGGGTTGTGGCACGATTGTTCTTTCCAGACGCACGCCAATTTTCGAGCAGGAAGCCTGTCCAAAGCTGGGCGAGTTTGGGGGCAGCCATCGCGGCAGGCACCCTTTTTGTCATGGCTCTGCAGCCATACTCGATCCTGCCGTTTGCGCTGATCGCCTTCGCTATCCTGACAGTTTTGGTGCGTAGCGCATCAGGTTTCTTCGCCTTCGGGCTGGGATACTTCTTCGGCCTTGGTCAATTCGTGCCCGGGCTGTTCTGGATCACCGAAAGTTTTCAGGTCGAGGCGGACCGGTTCGGATGGTTGGCCTTGCCTGCCGTCCTCGGTCTTGCGGCGCTGCTGGCAGTGTTTCCAGCAGCCGCCTGTGCCCTTGCCGCCCGAATGGCGCGCGCCGGATTGCCGCTGGCTCTTTCGCTCGCGACAAGCTGGACCGGCCTTGAATGGCTCCGGGGGCACGTTCTGACGGGGTTTCCTTGGAACCTTGCCGCCTACACGCTGGCCGACTGGTTGCCTTTCGCACAAGTGTCCTCCCTGGTCGGCAGCTATGGGCTGGGGTTCCTCTTGGTGCTTTCTTCGGCACTGGTCGGGCTGGCTTTCCGCGCGCCTGCTCGCAGGTTGCAGGTCATCCGTTTCGCCAGCGCCACCGCAATTGCGGTCACCGTGGCCGGTTTCGGCGTTGCGCGCCTTGCTTTATCAGTTCCCTCGTCAGAGCGCGGCGCACATATCCGCGTCGTGCAACCGAACATCGCGCAAAGCGCCAAATGGGACGAAGGATCCCGGAAAGCCAACATCCTGCAGCTTCTGGCTCTTTCTGCGCGCCCGGGCGACTACGATATCCTGCTTTGGCCCGAAACAGCTTGGCCGGGGTTTCTTGCAGAAGACACAGGGGCCCGCGTCATGCTTGGCTGGCTTTTGCAGGATACCACGGTCTTGCTGGCGGGCAGTCCCGAGCGGGAAGTTACACCCACCGGAACGGTGTATCGGAACTCTGTGCTCGCCGTCGCGCCTGACGGCTCTGTCCTGACGCGCTACGCCAAGCATCACCTTGTTCCCTTTGGCGAATATGTGCCGTGGCGGAGTGTCCTGCCATTTCAGCGATTGGTCGAATCTCTAGGTGATTTCCTCCCCGGTCCGGGTCCCCGCACCCTTGCATTTGGCCCACATCCCTATGCGGGCATCGCGATCTGCTACGAGATCATCTTTCCCGGCCACGTTGTCGATGATGCCATCCGACCGGACTGGATCTTCAATGCGACCAACGACGCCTGGTTCGGCACCTCCATTGGTCCAAAGCAACATCTGGCGTCAGCTCGGATGCGGGCCATCGAAGAGGGGCTACCTCTCGTGCGGGCCGCAAATACTGGAATTTCGGCAGTGGTCGATGCCTACGGCAAAACACAGGCGATCCTGGACATCGAGACTTCTGGCGTAATCGACATGCGCTTGCCGAGGCCCCTACCACCGACCCCTTACGCCCGTCTTGGCGACTGGTCCGCACTTCTCCTTATCCTTGGCTCTTGGGGAGTTTTCGCCTTCTGGGTCTGGCGGAAAAAAACGGTCTTGAAAGGAAGCCAGAAATGATCGGACCAGTTTTCGGGATCGTCGGATTCCTGTGGGGCTACTATCTCGCCCAAAAACGCGGCGGCAAGACGCTTGACCGCCTGCAGTATGGCGCAGGCTTCGGCATCGCTTTCGGGCTGTTCGGCACCCTCCTCGGCATTGCCCTCGCCAGATTTCTTGGGGCGGCCTGATCGGCGAAACCTCGCCGGTGCTGCACTCTTCACCTTTTTGTCGGTTGAACCTCTAGTTGCTCGAGGTTCT
>CALBSG010000119.1 GCA_937927675.1 uncultured Paracoccaceae bacterium
TACGAGATAGTACAAGGTGACTGGAGTTCAGACGTGTGCTCTTCCGATCTATTTGAACATGTCAAACACCGCTTCGGTCGTCACCGTGCAGGAAATCGCCGCATAGCCCGAGGCAACGCCCTTGGCCATGGTCACGAAGTCTGGCTTGATGCCGTAGTTCTGATAACCGAACCAGACACCCGTGCGGCCCACGCCGCAAACCACTTCATCAATGTGCAGCAAGATATTGTATTTCTTGCAGATCTCTTGAACCCGCTCCCAGTAGCCTTTCGGCGGAACGATCACGCCGCCGCCAGCGGTCACAGGTTCCAGCACCAGCGCACCGATGGTGTCCGCACCTTCGCGCAGGATCACTTCCTCGATCGCGTCGGCAGCACGCTCGCCGTAATTTTCGACATCCCACTGCTTGCGATATTCAAGGCAGTGCGGAACCATGACGAACCCATCCGGGTAAGGTCCATATTGTGCAGCGCGTTCGGCCTGACCCGAGGTCGCCAGCGCGCCGATGGTGGTGCCGTGATAATCGCGCTCGCGGTACAGGATCTTCCACTTCTTGCCGCCATGCACCTTGTGCGACAGCTGGCGGACCATCTTGTAGACCTTCTCATTCGCCTCGGAGCCCGAGTTCGAATAGTAAACGCGGGACATGCCCGGCATTTTCGAGATCAGCTTTTCGGCGAACAGAGCGCCGGGGATCGAGCCGCCAACGCCGGCGAAATAGTTCATCTTCACCAGCTGGTCGCGCACCACATTGGCGATCGACTCGCGGCCATAGCCGACGTTCACGGTCCAGACCGCGCCCGACACGGCGTCGATATATTCCTTGCCCTTGGCGTCCCAGACGCGCAGGCCCTTGCCCTCGACGATCACACGCGGATCGACGGTTTCGAACATCTTGTGTTGAATCAGATGGTGCCAGACATGCTTCTTGTCGGCCTCGACCACGGCCGAGATGTCATTGGCGGATGCATAGGTTTCCATGGCGTCCCCTCATGGGCAAAGGGCCGCGTGATGCGGCCGGGTTCCAGTGCATACTCCTAGAAAGCCACAAAATGCCTTAGGACCAGAGCAATCGTGCCGTTAGGTCCAGTGCGCGGTAGTTGTGTCGCCCCCCTGCCCGCGCTATGACTTGGCCAAAGGATCTGATGCCCATGTTGCCCTTGCCGACCGCCCTGACCGAGCCTGACGCCTTCCTGATGGCGCTGGATGCCCATCCCGACGCCGAGGCCGCCGCCCGCACCGCCGGATGTGCCGTGCATCCGCTGACGGCAACCGCCGACCATGATCCGGCGGCACTGGCACAGCTGCATGCGGCGGGCGCCCGCGCTTTGGCCGCCAGCCTCGCCCGCGGAGCGGCCCCGATGCTTTTGACGTTCAAGACACCGGATCCCGCCTATGCCCCGGCGCTGGCCGAAGGCTTGATGGGCTATGAGCGGATCCATACGGCGATCAGCCCGGCGGTGGCGTTGATCCTGATCCTGCCGCCAAGCCAGCCCAACAGCTACTGGCAGCGCTGATCACTCGCTGGCAGCGCCTGTGCCGTCCAACGCAGCGATCACGCTGGCATCCGCCCCCGCCGCGCGCAGATCTGCGACCGACACATACACCGTGTTTGCACAAGCCGTCGCAGCATAAGGCAGATTTTACGGCAGCATCGCCAAACCTTTTCCGGCTTGCAGCCAGAAGTCGAAGGACAGCCCCATATCGTAGGTCTCCTTGCAATCCAGAGTGACCAACGCGGGGTCTGCCTTGGCAAGATAGGCCGCATTCAACGCCGCTGACGCAAAGGGATACGTGGGGTCATACCCCTCGTCCGTCGTTGCCAACAGGGCTTCAGGCAAAAGCTTGGCCCAATCCACTTCGGCCCCGGTCTTGCGATCAAAGGTCAGGCCATATTCGGCAAAAAACGGATGGGCTGCCCCTTGGCAATACCCCCCCTCGCGGCCGTACAGGCTGAGATAGCCGGGACTGTCCAAGGCCACCTCAACCTCACGCGTAAAGTCGCAGTCGGACATCTCTGCCGCGCCATCGTCCAAGAGTTGCAGCCGCGCATTGATCGCCTGCGACGCCTCACCATCCCCCGCCACGCGCGGGAACGCCGCAATATGTTCGGCCAAGGGCGGTTGCGGCAAGAGCGCGCCCGCAGGTTCGCCAAAGGCCGCCACGGGGAAAAGCGCAAAGGGGGCAAGGAAAATCACGCGCATGGAAAAGAACTCCGGAATAAAATCGCTTAACAAACCAAGCCATAGCATTGAAATTCCGATGTAAAAAGGCGTCACAAAAGAAGTGTCCCCGTCCCAACCAACGCGGCCGCAGGCGGGCGCCTCTTAACCCAGGCCTCATCCAAGGTTAGAAACTCCTTCATTTCCTTTCCGCGCTTGTGGCATCATGTTGCACGGCACCGCTGCCAGAACAGGAGCCCAGAATGAACAGCCCAACCCGCATCTCGCCCGCCCGTGCGCTGCATGACAACGTCTCGGTGCCGTTCGAACGGGCCCGTGCGATGCCGAAATCGGTCTACACGACCGAGGAGTTCGTGGCGCTGGAGAAAAAGCACGTTTTTGCCAAGGACTGGATCTGCGCGGGCCGGGCCGAAACGCTGCCGAACCCCGGTGACTATCTGACGCTGACGCTGGCGGGCGAACCGGTCATCGTGCTGCGCGACCGCGACGGGCAGGTGCGCGCCATGTCGAACGTCTGCCGCCACCGGATGTCGACCCTGCTCGAAGGCCGCGGTCATGCCAGATCCATCGTCTGCCCCTATCATGCTTGGACCTATAATCTGGACGGCAGCTTGCGCGGCGCGCCTGCGATGACGCTGAACGAAGGCTTCTGCAAAGAAGACATG
>CALBSG010000120.1 GCA_937927675.1 uncultured Paracoccaceae bacterium
GGTCGTTGAGCTGCTGCTTGTCCTCGTCCGACAGCGCGTTCTTGTCCGCCAGCTCCTTGAGGACGGCGTTCTCGGTGGTCTTGAACAGTTGCTCGAGTTCCTTGATCCGCGCGATCATGCCCGCCGGCGAGGTCGCCTTCCAGTCGGGCCACTCCGGCGGCGGCACCTTCTGGAGCGAATTCAGGTACGCCAACGGCAGCCGCCTGCGCAGCTGGTTTGCCGGCAGCCCCGGGGAGGTGGCGCAGTGCAGCGCACCTTCGCAGCGCGGGCAATTCTACGTGCCGATCCTCGACCTGCGCAAGACCGGCGGCGAGACCGCGGTATCGACCCAAAGCATACCCGCCACGGTGGCCGATGGCGCCGAGGTCCCAGCACTTGTTGATTGCAGCGCCGCAACGATCTCGTTGATCCGGGCGCGAACGGCCGCGCCCGCGTCATTCGCGATCACAAAACTCGATGTCTGCGCCATCTCAGCGTTTTCCGTTCTCAATCAAAAAGACATGCGGGCGTTCGCGTTTGAGGCGGAGCCGAAAGGCAGCGAAGGCGCCCTCCATAGGAACGCAAAGCGCCATCAAACGACCTCGTCGGCGTAAAGCCGCAATTGGCTGACGATCGGCGTATATGACGCGTCCTTCGTCGTGAGATGCGCCCGCGCCTGAACCGCACGCGCCTCGATCTCATGGGCGTCGAGACGACCCCAGGGGCCCCAGGTTGGGGTTTGTGTGGGATCGTCGTCAGTCTCGCGGATCTCGAAGAGCACATCGATTTCTGCGCCGGCTGACCCGTCAAAATCGGCCCATGTGTCCATCGAAGCCGTGCGCGCATCGATCCGGTCGTTGAGCGCCAAGGCCGCAAGCCCGATCTCGGAGCGCAGCCGCACGCGCTTCACCGCCCCGAGATCGAGCCCGGCGGCGAAGCTGTACTGCCCCTGCATCGCGGTCACCTGCGTCACGCCATCCACGGTCGCAGTCGTCAGCGTCAGAGCCGCCTGCGTAACCTGCAGCCCCGTCGTTGCGCCGACAAAGCCGGGATCAGCCTGCAGAAAGCCCAAGGGCGAGAAGGCCAGCACCTGCGCCCCCTTGGTCGAGACACGGACCTCAGGCCCTGCGCGTCCACCGCTGTCCTCGGCCCTGAGGAGGTAAGTGCCAGGTTTGAGGGGTACGACGGCAATCGCCTCTTCCCCCGAGACCCGGTCCATCGAATAGCTGTCGGCCCAAGTGGCCGTCGCCTCCTTGGAATGCCGGATTACGATATTGCCGCCCACCCGCACATCCGGATCGGCTGAGCGCGTCCATTTGAGAATGGCGAGCCCGCCTGCTGTTTGCAGGGTCACATTCTCCAACCCCTGTGGCGGCGCGGTTAGACCGAGGATTTCCACTGCAGTTTCTTGCCACGGCGAAGAGACGCCCAGAACAGAGATCGCCTTGACCCGGAAGTCCCAAAGCCCCGGTGCAATATCGCGGACCTCTAAGCCCAAACCCTCGGTGCGGCCATAATCCAGCCACTCCCCGGCAAGCCAGTCCGCCGCCTCGGGACGACGGGCCTGCAATTGATACGCGGCCACAAAACCAGACGGAGCAGCTGCCCAGGCAACCTTGGCCAAAACCTTCAACCCACCGCCATCGCGCGTGACATAGATCTCTTCCGTGACCTGCGGCGGTCCCGGGGCGGGAATGTCATGAGCCCTCGGCAGCGCCGTCCTCGGGGCCGCGGCGTAGATCTGTTCTTCCGAGGACGTCCAGTCATAAACCAAGGGTGAGGTCTCGCGCAGAACAAGCTCGGGCAGGAGCAATGCCCCATCGCCCGAGGCCGTCAGATCAAGGCTCACGCCCTGCACCTCGAAGGGTTTGGCGGCAAAGCCCCAGCGCGCATAGGACAGCGTCACCACATCCCCCACCGTCGCCGCCCAAGCCGAGAGCTTGCCAGAAAGCCGCACCGTCATCTGCCGCCGCGCGCGTTCAAGCTCGATCTTCGCCAAGCGCTGCGCCATGGCGGCCGAGATGGTGAACGGCAGCGAGATGTCGCGCCATTTCTGCGCGCCACCATCCTCGGCAAGGTAAACGTCCGAGGCGTAAGCCGGGAAGTCATCCGGCTGCCAGTCATTCTCGGGGCTGACAAACTGACCCCGCACCGCATTGAAGTTCGATGACATCGTCACCCGCGTCGCCAGCGTCAGCCCGCCCTCACGGACATGATCTGCCGTCAGCGCCAGATCGGGTGCCCGCCACGCACCTGCATAGAGGCGCCAGGTCCCGCCCGAGAAGGCGCAGCGCCCGGCAAAGGACGAGAGCATCCCTTCGATGATGGTCTTCGGGGGCTCGGACAGCGTGATCACCCCATTGCAGGTGTAGCGGGGCTCCGTCCCGCCGTCGGCAAGCAGAACAACCTCGTCGCAGATGTTGGCCGCCTCAACGAGCGACATCTCATCGATCCCGTCGGCCTCGCCGATCCGTGCCCCCACACCCCAGGTCGGGTTCGCCATATAATCGGCCAGACACAGAGCGGGGTTCTCCGAATAGCCCGATGTTTGCGTCCGTGGATCCCAGATGTCGTCCTTGCCCTCGAGATCGACCGTGATGTTCGGGATGCCGCCCGGGAAGGCGTCCTGGTCATAGGTGAGCCGCAGCCTAATGGCTGCACAGCCCTGCAGGCGGTGGTTTTCTGTCCATTTGTCAGGCAGCGCGGCTTTCAGGCCCGCAAAGGCGGTCTGGTTGGCGGCGCCGAGTTTCTTCTCAACAAGAACTTTCCC
>CALBSG010000121.1 GCA_937927675.1 uncultured Paracoccaceae bacterium
AAGGTGGTGACGATCACCTCGTCAAACGACAGGGCAAAGGCCAGCATGCCACCCGCCAGCAGCGCGGTGCCAAGGTTTGGCAGCAACACATGCCAAAAGGTTTGGAACGCATTTGCGCCCAGATCAGCGCTCGCCTCTAGAATGCCGCCAGACAGACGGCGGAAGCGGGCGACGGCATTGTTGTACACGATGACAATGCAAAAGGTGGCGTGGCCAAGAATGATGGTCCACGTGGAAAACGGGATGTCCATCATCCCAAAGGCGGAGCGCAGGCTCATGCCGGTGATGACGCCGGGCAGGGCGATGGGCAGCACGATCAGCAGGCTGATCTGCTCTCGGCCAAAGAACCGCGCCTGCGCCATTGCGGCAGAGACCAGCGTTCCAAGGAGCATTGCCAGAAAGGTCGCAACGGTTGCCACCTTGAGTGACAGCGCCAAAGCTTCCCAGATGTCGGGGCGGTTCCATGCGGCGGCGAACCATTGGGTTGTCAGGCCGGGCGGTGGAAAGACGTAGGTGCGTTCCTCGGTCGTGAAGGCGTAAAGGAAGATCAGCAGGATCGGCAGATGCAGGAACAGCAGCCCCCCGATGGCGGCAAGTTTCAGGGGAAGCGAGGCCCTGATCTGATTTAGGTCAGAGGGCATCGAAAGCTCCCGCGCGTTTGGCCAGCGTGAGATAAACCAGCATGATAAGGATCGGCACCATCGAGAAGGCGGCGGCCAAGGGGGTATTTCCGGCGGTGCCTTGCAGTTGGTAGACCGCCATGCCGATGAAATTGGCCGAGTTGCCGACGATTTGCGGGATGATGTAATCGCCCATGGTCAGCGAGAACGTGAATATTGACCCGGCGATGACCCCCGGCAGGGCCAAAGGCAAAATCACTGTGCGGAAGGTCTGGGCACGCGTGGCGCCAAGGTCTTGGCTGGCCTCTAACATCGAGGTGGGGACCCGCTCCAGCGCGGCCTGCATCGGCAGGATCATGTACGGGATCCAGACATAAACGAAGACGATGAACATGCCGATGTAACTGGTCGAGAGCGAGTTGCCGCCAATCACCGGCAGCGCCAGAAGCGCATTCAGGATGCCGGAGGTGTGGGTCGCCTCGGTTGCCCAAGTGACGATGCCCTCTTTCGCAAGGATCAGTTTCCAGGCGTAGACTTTCACAAGATAGGACGACCACAGCGGCAACATGATGCCGAGATAGAACACCGCCTTCCAGCGGCCCTTGGCAAAACGGGCTGCGTAATAGGCGATCGGGAAGGCAAGGATGGCACAGCCAAGGGTCACGGCGGTCGACATCAAAAGCGTGCGCAGGATGATGTCGAAATTCGCCGGGCGCATCAGCTCGGCATAGGTTTTCAGGGTGAGTTCGGGCTTCACCATCCCGGAAAACTCGTCAATCGAGTAGAAGCTTTGCCACAGAAGCGTGGCGAGGGAGCCGAGGTAGACCAAACCCAGCCAAAGAAGTGGCGGGGTGAGGAGAAGCGCGAGGAAGGCTTTGGGGCGGCGCCAGAAAAAAGCGGTGAGCCGGTCGGCGGCTCCGCGTTCGGGCAGGATGGCGGGGGCGGTCATGTGTTGCGCCTTCTGGCAGGAAAATTCTTAAGGGAAGAATTTTGCCCGGGCCCGGATTTTGCGCGGTGCAGCCGGGTCAGGCGGTCGATGCCTCCGGCGGGGATATTTTTGCCAAGATAAAGGCGCATCAATTCTCCTCCATCAGGTGGAGGTCTTTGGGGTCAAAGGCAATGGAGGTTCCGGTGCCGGGTTCGGGCAGGGGTCGGCCGGCCGGAACCAGAGCGGCGAGTTCGGTTTCGCCAGTTTTCAGGACAACGCGGGTCGCGGCCCCGAGGTAGCGCAGGGCCGTTACCGTGCCGGTGATCGGGCCATGTGGTGCAAGGCGGGTGTTTTCAGGGCGCAAGGACGACCACTGTGCCGGGCCGCCAAGGGCTTTGGTCAGGGCGGGGGGAAGGACGTTGGAGGAGCCGACGAAATCGGCGACGAAGCGGGTGCGGGGGTGGGTGTAAATATCGGCCGGTGTGCCGATCTGGGCGATTTTGCCTTGGTTGAAAACCGCCAGACTGTCGGCCATCGAAAGGGCTTCGTGCTGATCATGGGTGACGAAGACAAAGGTGATGCCAAGGCGCTGTTGCAGCGACTTCAGCTCGTCCTGCATGTCTTCGCGCAGTTTCAGATCCAGTGCGCCCAAGGGTTCGTCCAACAACAGCACGCGCGGTTCGTTGACCAAAGCGCGGGCCAAGGCGACGCGCTGACGCTGACCGCCGGAAAGCTGACCCGGCTTGCGATCGCCATAGCCGCCAAGCTGCACGAGGTGCAGCATTTCGTCGGCTTTGGCGTAGCGCTGGCTGCGGGGGATGCCTTTGACCATCAGGCCATAGGCAACGTTATCGCGCACGTTCATATGGGGAAATAGCGCATAATCTTGAAAGACGGTGTTCACGTTGCGCCGGTTTGGAGGGATGGCTGAGACGTCCTGCCCGAAGATACGGATCGCGCCGGAGGTGGGTTGTTCAAACCCCGAGATCAGCCGGAGGCAGGTTGTCTTGCCCGACCCAGACGGCCCGAGCATGGCGAAAAAGCTGCCTTCAGCAATGGTCAGGTCAACCGCGTCGACGGCTTTGATCGCTGCGGGGCCGATGCCGAAATGGCGTGATACAGATTGGAAGGTGACGGCAGCGGTCATGGCGGGCTTTCAGGCAATAGGACAAGATCGCGCCGGCAGAGCCGGGGCGGGTGTTCGTAGGATGGGCGATGTTGCCCATCCTACAATCGCGCAGATCAGCGCCCGCCGATCACGGCGATATAATCAGAGACCCAACGGTAGTACGGGACGCAAACCCCTTCGCCTTGTGCGCATTTGGCGGTTGGCGTGGTCCAGAAACGGATCTTTTCAAAGTCATCCATCCCATTGGCCGTGCAGATTTCGGCCGTCAGCATGCCGCGCCCGTCGGTGCAGGCGGCGGGAACCGATGGGTTGGCGCCGAACCACACCGCAAGGTCGGATTGCAGGTTCGAGGCCAGCGAATGTTCCATCCATTTATAGGCGCAGTTCGGATGTTTGCTGTCGACGTGCATCATGGTCGTATCGGCCCAGCCGGTCGCGCCTTCTTGCGGGATCACCGAGGCAATCGGTTGCTTTTCAGATTGCAGCAGGCCGACCTGGAACGGCCAAGAACCCGAGGCGACCACACCTTCGTTCTTGAAATCATCCATCTGGATGAAGGCGTCATGCCAGTAGCGGCCGACCAGCGTGCGCTGCACGCGCAAAAGGTCGAGAGCTGACTTGTATTGGTCCTCGTTCAGTTCATAGGGCGAGGTGATCTTCAGTTCCGGTTTGTGGAACATCAGATATTGTGCGGCATCGGCGATATGGATCGGGCCGTCATAGGCCTGCACGCGGCCCTCGTTCGACTTGCCATCCGGCAGGTCCATCTTTTCAAATACGACGTTCCACGAGGTGGGGGCCTCTTTGAAGACATCGGTGTTATACATCAGCACGTTCGGGCCCCACATATAGGGCACGCCGTAATGCACGCCATCGACGGTGTGCCACGGGGCATCCTTCAGCCGGTCATCGACGGTGGACCATGAAGGGATCAGGTCGATGTTGATCGGCTGCACCCGCCCGCCTGCGATCAGCCGCAAGGATGCGTCGCCCGAGGCGGTCACAAGGTCGAAGCCGCCTTCGTTCATCAGGGCGACCATTTCATCAGAGGTATTGGCGGTTTTCACCGAAACCTTGCAGCCGGTGTCGGCTTCGAATTTCGTGACCCAGTCATAGCTTTTGTCGGTTTCGCCGCGTTCGACATACCCGGCCCAAGCGACGATCGACACTTCTCCTTCGCCTTCCCCGATGGCCGTGACCTGCGCCAGAACGGGGGAAAGGCCGGTCGCAAGGGCAAGGGCGGTGGTGCCCAGCAATTTCATGGTCTTCATGCGTAACTCCCTGAAGGTTGGCCGCCCTTTGGGGCTGGCATGGGTTGCCGCCGGATTCCCGGTCATGCGGTCAGGGTGGGCGTGGGTCAGAATTTTCGCAATATCAAAACGTAGAAAGGATCGTTCTGATTTTCCGATGGCTCGCTTAGCGACTGGGCATGGCGTCTTGCGCGGAGCGGATGAAGTGGTGCGCGGGGGCCTGCACCGGCGCGCCGCGTCGCCAAGCAAGGCCAACCTGCACCGACGGAAGGTCACCTGAAATGTCGCGGATGCCGATACGGTCGCCTTCAAGGGACCAGGGCCGGTAGACAAGGCTGGGCAGAATGGCCAGCCCTGCGCCCGTAGCGACAAGACTGCGCACCGCCTCGACCGAGCGTGTGCGGAAGGCGATCTGCGGTTTGACGGCCAAAGACCCCATGAGTTTGCGGGTGGATTCTTCGATCTCGTCCACCATCAACTGAATCAGCGGTTGGCCCGCCAGATCATCCAGCGCGATGGTTTCCTGATCGGACAAGGGATGCCCCAGTGGCAGCCAAAGCCGGTAGGGCGAGACGAGCAGTGTTTCGACATTCAGCGCCATGCGATCCTTGACCGAGGAGGTCAGCAAGACAGCGACGTCCAACTCACCGCCGATCAGCAGGTGTTGCAGGTAGTCGCCGTTGTCTTCGATGACGTTCAACTCCACCTGTGGGAAGGCACGGCGATAGCGCTGCAGGATGTCCGACAGCACATAGCCCGCGACAAGGCTGGTCACGCCCAGCGAAAGGCGTCCGGTCAGCGGACCGGTTTCTTCGGCAAACGCGGTGCGGGCCGTGGCGACATCGGCAAGAATCTGGCGGGCGTGGCGCAGAAAAGCACTGCCTTTATGCGTGATGAGAAGGCCGCGCGCCTGTCGATCGAAAAGCTGAACCCCGAGGTCATCTTCCAGCGCCTGAATGGCCACGGTGACCGAAGACTGCGAGATCGACAATTCTCGCGCCGCCCCGGTGACCGAGCCGGATTGCGCGGCGGCGACAAAGAATTGCAACTGGCGCAGTGTGAAGGCCAAGGTTAGCCTTTTGCCATTTCTGCCACCAAGGCCGCGTGGTGGGTGGTTGCAAGCGCTTGATAGGCGGCAAGTTTTTCGGGCGTGAAGTGGAGTTCTTCTGCCAGTAGGTTGATGGTTCCAAGAACCCTGTCCCCTTTGACCACAGGGATGTTGATGCACGATCCCAGCCCCAGCGAGGTGATCAGCGCGTGGTCGAAAAAGTACTTGGCAAATTCGGGCGTCGTATTGGCGACAAACACCTGCTGACCGGTGATGCAATGGTCGTACCAACCGTCGCGAGTCAGGGGTTTGGTGCCTGAAACCGGGTATTCCACCGGATGCGAGGTATAGGCGCGGCGGGCCAGACCCGCGGCCTCGTCCTGTGTGGTAATGGTGAACAGCCTTGTGCCAAGATCGGCGCAGGCGGCGTGTAGAATGTCATAGGCGCTAGGCATGTCGACGCTCCGTTGAATGGAGGCATCCGACCACGGCGAGACGCGGGGCGCAAGGGTCGCCGAACCTTAGCCAGACAGCGGTCTGGCCAAGAGGGCGATCAGATCCGAACGCGTGACAAGGCCCACAAGCTGGCCATTCTCGACAATGGGCAAGGCTTGCTCTTTGCCGTCAGCCAACCGTTGCACCAATTCGGCGGCGGGCGTTTCTGGGCCGGTGGCCGGGGCCGAATGTGCCAGATCAGCCGCCGTCAGCGCGGGGTCAGAAACACCGACCAAGGCCTCCTCGGAGACGAGGCCTTGGTAATGCCCTGCGTCGACCATGGGCAGGGTCTTGAAGTGGTGATGGTGGAAGACCGCAGCCAGTTCGGGCAGCGATGCCGTAGGGGCAACCGTTACAAGATCACGCGACATCAGGTGGCGGGCGGTCAGGCCTGCAAGTGGGCGCGTTGCTGCCTCCGCCTCGGCTGCGGTGATGAGGCGGGTCAGATCTTCGACGCCGATGTTGGCCTCAAGCCGCAGGCGGGACAGCAGATCCGCAAGCGCGCCGGGCGGGGGCAGGTGGCGGCGCGCGGGCGTCTGGTCGGTCGTGCCATGCGGCGAGGGGGCAGGCTGGCGGAAGGGGTAGGCGCGGCCGGTGCTATGCGCCCAGACCACACCGAACATCACCAACACCGCGCTGCCCGCCAGAACGGGCGAGGCGGCAAAGTTCCAATCGGTGGGCGCGGTGAGGGCGGTGAACAGGGCAACCGCGCCACCGGGCGGGTGCATGGCGCGGGCGGTTGCCATGGCGAGGATGGCAAGCGTCACCGCAAGGGGGGCGCTGGCAAGCGCAGGCAATCCGAATTGCAGAACAACGAGCGCGGCCAATGCGGAAAGCGTGTTGCCAATGACCACGGCCCAAGGTTGAGCCAAGGGACTGTTCGGCACAGAAAAAATCAGAAAGGCGCTGGCGCCAAAGGGCGCGATGATGAGCGGATGGCTGATTAGTGTACCAGCCTGTGGGGCAATCACCCAAAGGACACAAGCGGCAAGCGCAAGGCCCAAGCCAGCCCCGACGGCGGCGCGCAGCGCCTCGGTCCATTTCGGGTGCGGCACCGCAGGTCCAAGGGCGCGCCAGAGGCTCATGCTGCGGGGGTTTCCGCCTGGGCCAGGACCACCCAATCCGGCCCTGGTTCGGGAAGATCTGGCGCTTCGCCCGATTGCCAAAGGAACAACAAGACGAGCACCGGCTCTTTTGGTGCATCGGCTTCAGCCAGAACTTGCCAGTGCAGGCCGAAGCCTTCGGCCAGAAGGCCCTCGGCGTAATAGGCGATTTCCTCGCCGTCGATCATCGCCTCTTCGTCGTCTTGCGCCTGCCAGTCGCCCTCCTCCCACCAGATTGCCTGACCTTCGACCAAGGGGTGACGCAGCGCGAGTTTGGCCAGCGGTGCGAGGAAGGTTTGATGCGGGGTGGACATGGGCGGGCTCCTTTTGCCATGGCATGGCAGAGCGTGAGGCCCGGATCAAGTCTGTGGGTCAATGTGGGGGCGAGGCGGGCAAGCATGGGGGTTTCACACCCCCAAGCGGGATTGTGCCAATCCCGCCTCCCCCGTGGGATATTTTTGCCAAGATAAAGGCACGTTTTCGAAAAGGTTTAGCGGTCTAGCGCTTCATCATCGCAAGGCGGATCAGCGCGCGTTCCATCAGCGCCATCGCCGGCGCTTTGGTCGAGGAGCGCAGCGTCATGTCGGTTTCAACCAGCAGGGCGAGCGCCTGTTCCAGCCTGTGTTGGCCCCATTGGCCCGCTTGCCGCTGCACCGCCTCGCGCAGTTTGAAGATCACCCGCGCCTTGTTGATGCCGTTTGGATCGGCGGCGATCAGATGCAGGGTGCGGAAATGGCGCAGGGCCGCGATGCAGATGGTGACGGGGGCCGTGCCTTGTCCTTCGAGGCGCCGCAGCAGGGGGCCGATCGTGGGCGCGCGGCCTTCGGCCGTGGCGATGATGAGATCGTCAACCTCGGCCTCAATGGTGCCGGGGGCCATGGCGGCAACTTCGGCCGGGGTCAGGGGGGTGCTGTCGCCCCATTTGTAAAGCGCGATCTTTTCCAAGGTCTGGCGGAAATCACCGGGGTCCAGCGCGCGGGCGAGGGCGGAGAGGTCGGCCATGGCGCTGGGGTCGATGTGGGTAAGGCCGGATTTTTTCAGCGCGTCTTCGATTTCCTCGCGGCTGGGCGGGTCATCGTAAAGGCCGATGCAGACGGCGTTGGGATGCTTTTCAAAATGAGTCTTCAGTGTCGATTTGGCGGTGAGGTTCCCGGCCGTGACGGTGATCTGCGCGTCGCCCGGTTGCCAGTCTTTCAGGGCGGCAGCGATGGTGTCCAACAGCCCGTCGGTGGCGTCTTCGACAAAGGCCACTCGCGGGCCGGGGAAGAAGCCCACGGATTTGATGGCATCTTGCAGCCGGGCCGCATCCTTGCGCAGGTCCGCCGCGGCGATGCGGGTCAGTCGCATTTCTGCCTCACCCTCGGGGCCGATTAGGGCGGCGATCGCCTCTTGCCGTTTGAGCGCCACGCGCATCGGGTCTGCGCCGAAGATCAGCAGCCCGGCATGCGCCGGGTTTGGTTTTTGGCAATAGCGGCTGGCCTCTAACCCCTTGAGGATCATGGGGTAAAGCGGGTAGAAGCGGCGATGATCTGCAAAGCGATCTGATCGGCGAGGATGACCATCAGCCGTTCGGCAGCGTCTTCTTCCGCGGAAAGGCCTGCAACAGTGGCGCTGGTGGCCGACCATGAGGTGAAATTTTCCACCGTACCGCCGGTCACGCGGCTGTCGGTTTCAAGATCGGTCAGCGTCCAGTCAACCTTGCCCTTCAGATTATAGCGGGTGATCGAGGTGTCGGTCGCATAGCCGACACCGACCGCCTCGGTTGTGATCGTATAGGTGAGCGCATAGCGCGCGTCTTTGGTGCGGCCAAAGCGGGCTTGGATCGCGGTGACAAAATCGAAACCGTTCTTGTCCGAAGGCGAGGTCGGCCGGATGCGGCCTTGCAGGCCTTGCGCGGGGCCGCTCGGCCCATAGGCCGGGGTGAAGCCGCAGGCGCCAAGCGCCAGCGGCATCAGAAGGAAGGTTCGGCGGTTACACGACGACATTGATGATGCGCCCCGGTACGACGATGATCTTCTTTACCGGTTGGCCGGCAAGGAATTTGACCACATCTTCGTTCGTCAGCGCGATCTTTTCAACCTGCGGCGCAGGCATGTCTTTTGGCACGCTGATTTCCGCCCGGCGCTTGCCGTTGATCTGGATCGGCAGCGTGACAGTGTCATCGACCAAAAGGGCCGGGTCCGCCTTGGGCCAAGCCGATTGCGCGCAAAGCCCTGCGCCGCCCTGATAGGACCAGATCGATTCCGCGATATGCGGCGTCATCGGCGACATCAGTTTGGCCAGCGTGCGGATGGCCTCTTTCATCGCGGGCGTCGAGGCATTGGCGCGGGCGATGGTGTTGGTCAGGCCGTAAAGCGTGGCGATGGCCTTGTTGAAGGCAAAGGATTCGATGGAGCGGGTCACTTCGTCGATGGCCTTTGCGACGCTGCGGGCCAAGTCTTCGTCACCTTCGCCTTTGTGGTCTACTGGCATTTCGCCGATGCGGGCGCAGGTCGACCAGACGCGGGAAAGGTGTTTGTAGGTGGCCTCGGCCCCCGATGCCGTCCATTCCACATCGCGTTCAGGCGGGCTGTCGGACATGACGAACCAGCGCGCGGTGTCTGCGCCGAAGCTGGCGATGATGCTCATCGGGTCGACGACGTTTTTCTTCGATTTGGACATCTTGGCGGAGGGGATGACCTCAACCAATGTGCCGTCTTTCAGCGTCGCACCGGATTCAGAGCGGATGATGTCTTCGGGCAGATGATAGACTGGGCGACCATTGGCGTCGCGCGTCATGTAGATTTCATGCGTCACCATGCCTTGGGTGAAGAGCGCGTTGAACGGCTCAATCGCCTTTTGCGGCAGGTGGCCCGTTTTCTGCATCGCACGGGCGAAGAAGCGGCTGTAGAGCAGGTGCAGAATCGCGTGTTCGATGCCGCCGATATACTGGTCGACATTCATCCAGTAGTCCGCATCTTCGGCCACGGTCGGCGTCGTGGCGCGGGGGGCGGTGAAGCGGGCGTAATACCACGACGAGTCCACGAACGTATCCATGGTGTCCGTCTCGCGCCGCGCTTTGGCGCCGCACTTGGGGCAGTTGCAATCGCGCCATGTCGGGTGACGGTCCAGAGGGTTGCCGGGGATGTCGAAGGTCACGTCATCGGGCAGTTCGACCGGCAGGTTGGCCTTGGATTCGGCCACCACGCCGCAGGTCGCGCAATGAATCACCGGAATCGGGCAGCCCCAATACCGCTGACGGCTGATTCCCCAATCGCGCAGGCGATATTTGGTGACACCTTGGCCGTAACCGTTGGCTTCCGCATGAGCGATGGCGGCAGCCACGCCTTCATCGCCGGTCTGCACGGCTGATCCCGCAAAGCCGCGGATATAGGTGACTTTCTCGGACTTCATCGGCGCGAAGGCCTCGGTCAGAGTGGCATCGGTGCCATCAGCGGAAAAGACCGGCGTGATCGGCAGGGCGTATTTGGTGGCAAAGTCAAAGTCGCGCGGGTCATGCGCCGGGCAGCCGAAAATCGCGCCAGTGCCGTAATCCATCAGGATGAAGTTGGCGATCCAGACCGGCAGTTCCCAGTTCGGATCCAGCGGGTGTTTGACGCGAATGCCGGTGTCCATGCCGATCTTCTCGGCGGTTTCCAAAGCCTCGGCCGTGGTGCCGCCCATACGGCACTGGGCGAGGAAGGCGGCAACCTTGGGGTCGGCCTCCAGCACCTTGGCCAAGGGGTGATCGGGCGAGATGGCGGCAAAGGAGGCGCCCATCAGCGTATCAGGACGCGTGGTGTAAACCTCGATCTTCTCAAAACCCGCGGGCGCGCCAACGGTATCGAAGCCAAATTGCAGACCGCGCGATTGGCCAATCCAGTTGGCCTGCATCAGCCGCACCTTTTCTGGCCAGTCTTTCAGGCCGTCCAAGGCGTTCAAGAGTTCCTCGGAATAATCCGAGATCTTGAAGAACCACTGCGTCAGCTCGCGGCGTTCTACCGCGGCACCCGAGCGCCAGCCCTTGCCGTCGATGACCTGTTCATTGGCAAGCACGGTCATATCGACCGGATCCCAGTTCACCACGGCGGCCTTCCGATAGACCAAACCGGCTTCCATCATGTCGATGAACATCGCCTGCTGCTGGCCATAGTATTCCGGGTCGCAGGTGGCAAATTCGCGGCTCCAGTCAATCGACAGGCCAAGCGGCTTCATCTGCGCCCGCATGTCGGCGATGTTACCGTAGGTCCATTCTTTTGGGTGGCCGCCCCGCTCCATCGCGGCGTTTTCGGCGGGCATGCCGAAAGCGTCCCAACCCATCGGGTGCAGCACCGAATAGCCCTGCGCCATCTTATAGCGCGCGACGACGTCACCCATGGTGTAATTGCGCACATGGCCCATGTGGATGCGCCCTGACGGATAGGGGAACATCTCCAGCACATAATATTTGGGCTTTGCCGGATCGCGCCGCGCGGTGAAGGCTCCGGCCGCATCCCAGGCCGTTTGCCACTTCTGTTCAATGGTGCTGGGTTCGTAGCGCGACATCATAGACCTCTTGGCTTTGCCCGGCGGGATTACACCGCCGGGGGGCCAAAGGTCCAGTGCGGTTAAAGCTTGCCGTCTTGCGCGCGCAATTGGCGCGCACGGGTCAAGATCGCATCTTCCACTGCACGCACGGTGGCCGGGTCAACCGCGCCACCTTTGGACTGCAGCGACAGTTTCAGGCTGCGGGCGTCCAGTGCGGGGTCTTGCACCAGTACGGTCGCGCGATAAGCGCGGCCGCCGCCGGGGGGCGTACCGTAACCCGTGACAATTACGCCGGAAAACGGATCGACCGATTCGATGGGCAGGAAGTTCAACACCTCAAGGCTGGCGGCCCAGATGTAACGGTTGACCTCCAGTGTGGTGTTTGCATCGGCCCCGCCACCCAGAAGGCTGCGCAGGCTGGTGGAGCGGGCCCTGTTCCGGCGCTCTTCGCTGGACAGGAAAGCCTCTTCGTTCTTGACGTTGGCCTTGCCGCCCTTGCCAAAGATACCGCTGCCAAAGCCGCCACAGGCCGACAGGCTTGCCATGACGAGGACAAGAAAAGCGTTGCAGACAAGGCGTTGCACGGTCATTCGGACCCCCGGTGACGATCTTGCCTTGTTGTCTAGCCGAGGGGGCGGGGTGGAACAAGGCTTTTCACCGCCGCGCAAGTCAGGGGCTGCAACTCGCCCTAAACATAGTAGTGCAGTGACGGGCGAGGGGCCACGCCCCCTGTGGTGGCGCAGACTGTGACATTGCTGCACCATCATTCTGGTTCTTCCCGGCCAAGAGTTCGTCCGCATTGCAATCGCAGTCTCAAGCGGCGAGATATGCTTCATACCCAATTTGGACTATCCTGAGTTGGGCCGCACCTTTGACAAAAGAGGGAAAACGATGAAAAAGGTTCTTCTCGCGACTACTGCCCTGGCTCTGTCCGCTGGCGTCGCTTCCGCTGAAGTTGCTCTGTCGGGCTCCGCCCGCATGGGCCTGACCTACGATAGCGTTTCGGGCGATGCAGTCCTGAACAACCGTATGACCGTTAACATCGACGCGTCGACCGAAACCACCTCGGGCCTGACCTTCGGTGCTCGTCTGCGTGTTCGTTCGTCGAACGGCGAAATGGCTACCGTGAACGGCACCCGCGTCTACGTGAAGTCGGGCGCAGTTGAAGTTGCTGTTGGCAACATCTACGGCGCGATCGACTCGATGCCCGGCATGTACAACTCGGAAGTCGGTCTGACCGCTCTGTCCGACGCTGGCGTTGTGACCGCTTCGGTTGACAACGGCTGGGGCTTCGATGGCTACCAGTCGACCGGCGAAGAGCTGGGCGTTGAAGTGATCTACACCGCTGGTGCCTTCACGGGCCACCTGAGCGTCACCGACGGCGACCTGGGCTCGTTCGAAGACCGCACCGCCGCTTATGGCGCTTACACCATGGGCGACTGGACCGTTGCTCTGGGCGTGCAAGACTCGGCAGACAACGACGAAGACAAAACCATCCTGACCGTTGGCGGTAAAGTCGGCGACTACGGTGTTGGTTTTGCTGCTGCGGACAACGATGGCGTTTCCAAAATCGCTCTGAACGGTTCGGCCACCTTCGGCGCAACCACCGTGAACGGCTTCGTGGCTGACGACGAGTCGGGCACCGACACTGCTCTGGGTCTGGGCGTGTCCTACGACCTCGGCGGCGCTGCTCTGGTTGGCGGCATCGAGCATGACGCAGAAGGCGTGAACCGCGCTGACATGGGCGTGTCGTTCTCGTTCTAATCTGAACGCTGACGCTTAAGATGACGGAAAAGAGCGGGCCAGCCCGCTCTTTTTCTATACCGCCTGCCGAAAAAAGGCAGATATTATAAAGGGCGGTAGGAAATATTTCAAATTAATCAATTCATTGCATTTTAAGGGCTTAGCAGCATTATGCCCCTTAAAAAGCGCGAAGAAGGGTTTGGGATACCAATATGGGGCTGCTTTCAAAATTTATGAATCCGGGCGTGGACAAGGTCATTTCCAGTGTCCTCTCCAGCAAACAAAACCTCAACTTCGGCCAATTTTTCGACGAAAACTACTATCCGCATGCGGAATCTACGCGAAAACGGCCGAAAACCGTCAAACAGACGTTTGACAAGCATATGCGGCGATCTCTCGGCAAGTACCATTTTGACGAGATTGACAACGCGGTTTTGGACGGCTGGGTGCGCGAGCAGATCAAACTTGGCTATAAAGCTGGCACAATCAATAAGCACATCTTCCTTATCAACAGATTATTAAATCTCGCACGTCGCTGGGGTTATATCGACCAGCGTGCATTTGAAAATCTTTCGATAAAAAGACTGCCGCTTGGTGATTATAAGCAGCGGTTTTTATCTGTGAATGAGATTGGGTCGGTCTTAAAATCAGCGGAGCAGGATCAACATCCTTTTATGTTCCACATCCTGAAGTTGCTGATCCTGACCGGTGCACGCAGCGGCGAGGCTCGGTTGGCGCGTTGGCGCGACATTGATCTGCATGCAAGGATCTGGACTGTGCCCGTCAGTAAGAACGGTCGCGCACGTCGGATTGTTTTAAGCGGTGCTGCGGTTGATCTGCTGCATGAAATTCGTCCAAGAAATGAATTGTTCCACATCGGGACAAAGCAGGACGATTACATCTTTCAAAACCCGCGCTTCCGAAAGCCCTACAATTGCTTCTTTTCGTCTTGGGAAAGAATCCGACAGCATGCAGGGCTGCCGAATGTTCGGATCCACGATCTTCGTCACACCTATGCCAGCATACTAATCAATAAAGGCGCGAGCCTTTATGAAGTACAAAAGCTTCTGGGGCACTTCCATATCTCAATGACCGAGCGTTATGCCCATTTGATGCCAAACACTCTGGCGGATCGGGTCGAAATCATCGCTGGCCTGGTGGATTAATCTGAAAACGGGAAAGCAAAGACAGTTGAGTTAACAACCTGTCTTTGCTTTCCTTAATTATCAATATCACCAAAAGAAAAAGGCGGCCAGAGGGCCGCCTTTTCCTTATTTAGTTTCGTTCTGATTAGAACGAGAACGACACGCCGAGATCAGCGCGGTTCACGCCAACAGCGTCATGCTCGATGCCGCCGACGACAGCAGCGCCGCCGAGGTCGTAGGACACGCCCAGACCCAGAGCGGTGTCGGTGCCCGACTCGTCGTCAGCCACGAAGCCGTTCACGGTGGTCGCGCCGAAAGTGGCCGAGCCGTTCAGAGCGATTTTGGTGGTGCCGTCATTGTCAGCAGCCGCGAAGCCAACGCCGTAGTCGCCGACTTTGCCGCCAACGGTCAGAACGACCAGGTCTTCACCAACGGCCGACGACTTCTGAGCGCCGATTGCAACGGTCCAGTCGTTGAAGGTGTAAGCGCCGTAAGCAGCTGCACGCTTCTGGGCCGAAACGCCGCCCGACAGGGTCGGCTCGGAGTAGGACACGTGGCCGGTGAACGCGCCAGCGGTGTAGATGCCTTCGATGCCTTCAGCGCCAACGCCGGTCGACGAGTAGCCGTCGAAGACGAAGCCGTGAGCAACGGTGTTGACGACAACGCCAGCGTCAGCCAGAGCGGTCAGACCAACTTCCGAGTTGTAGATGCCCGGCATCGAGTCGATCGCGCCGTTGATGTTGCCCATGGCCAGTTCGAAGCCATTGGTTTGCAGGAACACGCGAGCGCCGTTGCCAGCAGCCAGAGCGCCTTCGTTCGAACGGATGCGCATTTTGGCGCCGAACGTGATGCCCGACGACGACTCGGTGGTGCCGACGATATCAACCGTCATGCGCTTTTCGATCGTGGTGTCGCCCGAAACGCTGTCGTACTGCAGACCCATGCGAGCGTTGCCCGAAACAGCAACGTCAGCGGCAGCGACGCCAGCCGACATAGCCAGGACAGTAGTCGCGAGAAGACTGCGATTTCAGCCCAAATAGAAAGTTGCTACTATTGGGCAAGGCCATTTCTGGTAAAAAATCCCAACAAAACAAGGGAAATTCTGCCCCCACTTTGACGCCCCGGCGCCTCTTCCCTTTTTTGCGGTGATATGACCATGTTTTGGGCAGGAGGACCCCTCATGTCGCTTGCCGAAATCACCCGCCGTATCCGTGACGCAGAGGCCGCCGAGGGCCGTGCTGCGGGCTCTGTGCAGCTGATAGCCGTCTCCAAAGTGCAGCCGATGGAGCGGGTGGTGGCGGTGCTAGAGGCAGGTCATCGCCTCTTTGGTGAAAACTATGTGCAAGAGGCGCAGGGGAAGTGGCCAGACCTGCGGGCGCAATTCCCGGGGGTGGCTGTGCATATGATTGGCCCCTTGCAGACCAACAAGGCCAAGGTGGCTGTGGACCTGTTCGATGCCATCCATTCGGTTGATCGCCCGTCCTTGGCCGAAAAGCTGGCCCGGTTGGCGCAAGAGCGCGGCCGATGTCCTGAATTGTTCGCTCAGGTCAACACCGGAGCGGAGCCGCAGAAGGCTGGCATTCTGCCCGGCGATCTGGATCCCTTCATCGCGTCGGCCCGTGCGATGGATCTGACCATCAGCGGCCTGATGTGTATCCCGCCCGATGGTGAGGATCCGGCCCCGCATTTCGCGATGCTGGCCGCAATGGCCGCCCAGAACGGGCTGGCGGGCCTCTCGATGGGCATGAGCAGCGATTTCGAGGTGGCTATCGCCCATGGGGCGACCCATGTGCGGGTCGGCTCTGCGATCTTCGGTGCGCGGTCCTACGCTTAGCGCATCACAAAGGGGTCAGGGATAGGGTCGTCAGAGGTGCGCAGCCAGACGGTCTTGACGGTGGTGTAGTCCAGCGCGGCGGCCATGCCACCCTCGCGTCCGTGGCCCGACAGACCATGCCCGCCGAAGGGCGCGATGGGTGAAACCGCGCGGTAGGTGTTCACCCAGACGATTCCCGCGCGAATCGCGCGAATCATCCGGTGGGCGCGAGTCAGTGACCGGGTGAAGACACCAGAGGCCAAACCATAAGAGGTGTCATTGGCGAGGTTGATCGCCTCTTCCTCTGTATCGAAAGCGACAACCGACAAAACCGGGCCAAAACACTCGTCAGTGACGCAGGGCGCCTGGGGGGCATCGGTGCAGTCAAGGATGGTCGGGGGATAGTAGAACCCCGGCCCCTGCGGCGTGACGCCGCCGGTGACAAGCCGCGCCCCGGCGGCAACCGACGCATCGACGAGCGCCTGAATCCGCACCCGCTGGCGGTTGGTGCACAGCGGGCCGACCTCGGTGGTCATCTGATCGGGAGAGCCGATGGCGACGGCCTCTGCCTTGGCCTTCAGGCTGGCCAGCATCTGATCCTTGACGCTGCGCTGCACCAGATGACGGGAACCGGCGACACAGCTTTGCCCCGTGGCGGCAAAAATACCGGCAACCTGCGCGTTGGCGGCGGATTCAAGGTCGGCGTCCTCAAACACGATGAAGGGCGATTTCCCGCCCAGTTCCAGCGAGGTCTTCGACAGGTTCTCGGCGCTGGCGCGCACGATATGCCGTGCGGTTTCCGGCCCGCCGGTAAAGGCGATATGGGCGACCTTGGGGTGGGTGGTCAGGGCCTTGCCGGCCTCTGGCCCGCCGGTCAGCACGTTGACGACGCCGGCAGGGAAGCCGGCCTCATGCACAAGGCGCGCGAATTCCAACAGCGGGGCAGGGCCATCTTCGCTGGCCTTCAGAACCACGGTGCAGCCCGCTGCAAGTGCTGGGCCGACTTTCACGGCTGACAGGAAAAGCTGACTGTTCCACGGCACGATGGCCGCCACTACGCCCACCGGTTCGCGGCGCAGCCACACTTCCATGTCGGGCTTGTCGATCGGCAGATGCGCGCCTTCGATCTTGTCGGCAAGACCCGCATAGTAGCGATAATATTCGGCAACGTAGGCGATTTGGGCGCTGGTTTCGCGGATGATCTTGCCAGTGTCGCGGGTTTCCAGCGCCGCCAAGCGGGCCGCCGCAGCCTGCACCAGATCCGCCAGTTTCAACAGCAATTTGCCGCGGGCCGAGGCGGTCAGACCCGACCACGCAGCCCCCAGAAAGGCGCGATGGGCCGCTTCCACGGCGCGGTTCACATCGGCGGCCGAGGCGTCGGGCATTTCGGCCCAAGCCTGCCCGGTGGCCGGATCAAGGCTAAGGAAATGCGCGGTGCCGGTTTCGAACTGGCCGTCGATATAGTGCTGGAAGCGGTCCATTTTGTCCTCAGGCGAAAGCGGGCATGACGTCTTCAATAAATCGCTTCAGGCTGTCGCGTTTGCGTTCGAACGACATGCCGGAATCGATCCAGAGTGAGAATTCATCATAGCCCAAGGCTTCGATCTTCTTCAGTTTTTCAATCACCTCTGCCGCGTCACCGATCAGCAGGTTTTCCCGCATCGCCTGTGGCGTATAGAACGGATGTGCCGCGATTTCGTCGGCCGTCAGCGGTTCGATCAGACCTTGATTGATCGGGCGTTTGTTCAAGAACCAAGCCCCGAAATAGCAGTAAAACGCGTTCAGTTCTTCAGCGGCCTTTTCGGCATCGGCGGCGTCTTTGGCAACGTAGCCGTGCTGCAGGATCATGATCTTGGGGCGCTCCACCTGTGGGTGGGCGGCGCAGGCCGCGTTGAAGCGGTCCATCAGGCTGACGACCTCTTCGTGCGGCTGATGCAGCGGCGTCACCTGCACGTTGCAGCCTTGTGACACGGCAAAGTCATGGCTGTTCGGATCACGCGCGGCGACCCAGATCGGCGGGGTGGGCTGTTGCAGCGGTTTCGGGGCCGAGGTGGTCTTAGGGAACTGCCAGTATTCGCCGTCGTGGGTGTAGTCGCCCGCCCACAGTCCCTTGATCGCTGGGATCAATTCGCGCATCCGACCGCCTGCGTTCCACGCATCCAGACCCGGCATCACGCGTTCGTATTCAAAGGAATAGGCGCCACGGGCAATGCCCAGCTCCAACCGGCCATCCATGATGATGTCGGCCATCGCTGCCTCACCCGCCAGCTTGATGGGGTGCCAGAAGGGCGCGATCACCGTGCCGGTGCCAAGGCGCACGTTTTTCGTCCGCCGGGCAAGGTCAACAAGGTTCAGGAACGGGTTCGGCGCGATGGTAAAGCTCATCCCGTGGTGTTCGCCGGTCCAGATGGCGCACATGCCACCCTCATCGGCGATCTGACACAGATCGAGCATTTCTTGATACAGCCGCGGCTCGTCATCGGCCGCGTTCACCCGCTCCATGTGGATGAAAAGCGAGAATTTCATGGGTTATCCCTTTCGTCGGTTCGGTGCACGCGTCCCTGTTCATTGGTGCCGAAGTAGATGCCATAGCGCCCCGTTGGGGCCTCGTCCGCCAGCCGCTCCAGCATGATCCGGGCGGCGGGGTCCGAGACATCGGCCAAACCATCGCGGCTGAGGTCTACAAGCGCGCCGTGCCGGGGTTTGCCGGGGCTGGTCGGGCACAGGAACGCGATATGCTGCGCGCCTTGGCCTACGTCGTCATATACGGAATAGACCGCGCCGGACTGGGCCTGCAGGCCCGAGGCGGCGATCAGCCGGGCCAGCGCGGCCTGCACGCCATCGCGGCCTGCTCTGGCCATCGGCAGCGTGACCCCGCCGCGGCCATCATCAATCAGCAGCACTTTGCCTTCGGCCTCCAGAATGGCGGTGATCACCACATCGGGGCCAGCCGGCAGTTGCGCGGCAGTTTGCGCCGGGGTGACATAGGCACCTCGGTAATAGCCCAGACCTGCGGCGGGTGTGGCCTCAAACCCGCCGATGCGGCCGATCAGGATGGTGTGATCGCCCGCCGGAATGGCTTGTTCTGTAGTGCAGTCGAACCAAGCAGAGACACCTGCGATCACTGGGCTGCCGATAGGGCCTTTCTTCCAGTAAACATTGGCGAAACGGTCATCCGAGGGCCGGGCGAAGGTGCCGGAAATATCCTTTTGCCCTTCGGCAAGGATGTTCACCGCAAAGCCCGTGCCTTTCGAGAATGTCTCAAGGTTGCGCGAGGAATTGGCCAGCGAGACCAGCAAAAGCGGTGGGTCCAGCGAAACCGACGAGAAGGAGTTGGCCGTAAAGCCTTGCGGTTTGCCATCGGCGTCGATGGTGGTGACAACCGTCACCCCAGTCATGAAACAGCCAAAAGCATCGCGCAGCGCGCGGGGATCAATGGTCATCGGGTTACCTCCTCTGCCAGCCAGTCGCGCAGCGCGGTGGACACCGCGCGCGGGGCGGTCAGGTTTACCATATGCCGATGGCCTTCGATAACAACCGCTTGCCCGTGTTGAACCATGCCCGCCATGGCGTAGGTCATCGCCGGTGTCGAATTTGCATCGCCATCCGCGGTGAGAACCAAGGTCGGGCAGGCAATCTCACCGATGCGGTCGGCATAGACCATGTCGCCTTCGGCAAAGGCACGATAGGCCATGGCGTATCCCGTTTGGCTGACGGTGTTCAGCCAGCCTGCGACTTCGGCACGGGTTTCGGCCTCTTCTGGTGTGAACCATCGGGCCAAGGGCGCTTCGATACTGCCGCCTCCGGCCGCAATTTCGGCGGCGCGACCCAGAACGGCGGCGCGTGCTTCGGGCGTGCGACGGTGAACGCCGTTCAAAAGTGCCACACGTTTGACCAGATCGGGGCGTTCGATGGCCAGACCGCCTGCGATCAGCGATCCCATCGAATGGCCGGCCACACTCATCGGGCCGATGCCAATCGCTTCGATCACGCGGGCGGCCCAAGCCACATATTCTGGTAGGCGTGCGCCCTCGGGCAGGGGGCTGCTTTCGCCATGACCGGGCATGTCCACGGCAAAAACATGCGCCTCAAGCCGCATCTGCGGCCCCCAAGCCTCGGCCCGCAGGCCGACGCCATGGATCAGAAGGAGCGGTTCGCCCGCCCCGGCTTCCAGCACCCTTACGGTGCTGCCGTCAGACAGCCGCAGGGTTCTTGACGTCATGACCAAGGTCTTTCAGATCCTGATAGCGGTCGCCGATGCGGTGATGCGGACGCCCACCGATGGACGCACCAAGCGCCACTACGATTTCGTCGGCAGCGGGGGCATCCGGAATGGCGAATTGGATGGTCAGATAGTGGCTGCGGCGGCCTTCGTCGTTCTTGTCCATCAAGGGGATCATGATAGGGCAGTTGGCCGGGCCACGGGTGTTGGTAAAGGCCAGATAGGTCTTGGCGCCAACGGCACTGCGGTAGTGGTTGCCAAAGCGCAGGGTGTGGATCAGGGCAGAGGCATGTTCCACCTCGCCATCCAGACCCACGACTGCGGCCTTGCCGTAGCCTTCCACCTTGTCGCCGCCGCCAGCCGCGTCAATGATCATGCCGGTCAGAAGTTCACCCAAGATCGGGGCAACTTCGTGGATCTTCGGCTTCAGGTCTTCGACAAAACCCATGCCGGCCCAAGGGTTCTTCAGAACGGCGGCTGCCGTGATGAACTTGAGCGGGGTTGCCGCGGCGCGGCCGCCTTCGATCAGGGTGGTTTCGATGTTCAGCAGCGTCTTGCGAATCTGGGCGGGCATGTCGGGCTCCTAAGACAAGTTGCGTGTAAGATGGTATACCAACATACAGTCTGTCAAGAATGTATTGCATGTGCCGCGTTCCGGGCTTAGATTTTGTGCATGAACAGCCTCACCGATGATCTTCGCATCCATCAAGCTCCCGCCACGCTGCGGGCGCTTGCCGTCGACCGTTTGCGCGGCGCAATCATCGCCGGGCGGTTTCAAGGTGGGGATCGGCTGGTAGAGCGTACGCTGTGCGATCAGTTGGGCGTGTCGCGATCCGTGGTGCGTGAGGTGATCCGCACGTTGGAGGCCGAGGGGTTGGTGGAAACGCTGGCCCGTTCTGGCCCCGTGGTGGCGCGGTTGGATTGGCGGCAAGCGGCGCAGATCTATGACATTCGCAGGCTGCTTGAGGCCGAGGCGGCCGCAGGTTGCGCGCTTTTGGCGGACGGTGCGGTGAAAGAGCGCCTGCAGGCTGCACTGGCCGCGCTGGACAAGGCCTTTGCCGATGCGACGCCGCAGGCGCTTTACGTGGCAACGACCGCGTTTTACGAGGTGATCTTCACCGCCGCAGGCCATGATATCGCTTGGGAGATCGTGCAGCGGTTGAACGGCCGGATTTCGCGGCTGCGCGCGATGACCTTGGCCAGTCAGAACCGCCGCACCTCTGGCCCCGCCCATATGGCCCGCATCGCCGAGGCGATTTGCGCCAATGATCCTACCGCGGCCGCCAAGGCCGTGCGCGAGCATCTTAAAGATGCCGCAGAAATCGCCCGCAAGCTGTTGGATACCCCATGAAAGCCTATTGGATCGCGCACGTGACCGTTACCGACCCCGAGGCCTATGCAGGCTATCAGGCCTTGGCGCCTGCCGCCTTTGCGGCGCATGGCGCCCGGTTTCTGGCCCGCGGTGGCGCGCATGAGGTGATGGAAGGCCCGTCCCTTGACCGCCATGTGGTGATCGAGTTTCCCAGCCTGCAAGCGGCGAAAGCCTGCTACGCGTCACCCGAGTATCAAGCTGCCCGTGGCCGCCGCGATGGTGCGGCCACGGCCCATGTGGTGATCGTCGAAGGGCTGGAATAGCCTTTAGGCGTTGACGTCGATTACGGCGCGGCCCTTGATCTGGCCGGCCAGAATATCGCGCCCAAGCTGCGGGAGATCGGCCAAGCCGAACATTGAAATCATCGCCTCCAGCTTGTCTTTCGGCATGTCGCGCGCAATGCGGTCCCAAGCGGCGACACGGCGGGCATAGGGTTGCAGCACAGAGTCGATGCCCAGAATGTTTACCCCGCGCAGCAGGAACGGCACGACAGACGCCGGCAGGTTCGCGCCCCCTGCCAGCCCGACCGACGCGATGGAACCACCATATTTCAACTGGCCCAGAACCCGCCCCATCATTGGGCCCCCCACCGCATCAATGCAGCCTGCCCATGTTTCGGATTCCAGCGGGCGCTTGACGGTTTCATTGATCGCCTCTCGGGCGACGATCTGGATCGCCCCAAGGTCGCGCAGATAAGCCTCGGTTTCAGGGCGCCCGGTGACGGCCGCCACCTCATAGCCCGCTGCGGCCAGCAGGGCGACGGCGACAGAGCCGACGCCTCCGGCAGCACCCGTGACCAGAACGGGGCCTGTTCCGGGCTTCAGGCCGTGGTCTTCCAGCGCCAGAATGGCCAACATGGCCGTGAGGCCTGCGGTTCCGATGGCCATGGCCTGCCTTGGCGTCAAGCCAGCAGGCAGGGGCACCAGCCAATCGGCTTTGACCCGGGCCTTCTGCGCATAACCGCCCCAATGCGTCTCCCCCACGCGCCAGCCAGTCAGTACAACCGCGTCGCCGGGTTTGTAGCGCGCATCGCTAGAGGTTTCGACCGTGCCGGCAAAGTCGATGCCCGGCACATGCGGATAGGCCCGCACCATGCCACCGCCGGTGCCAAGGCAAAGCCCATCTTTGTAGTTTACCGTCGAATAGTCGACCGCAACTGTGACATCGCCCGCAGGCAGATCTGCAAGGCCGATCGCCTGCACCCCCGCGTGGGTTGCCCCGGCCTCATCCTTTGTCACCACCAGCGCGCGAAAATCCATCGGCCTTCTCCTTCTGCTCCAAAGATGTTCGTCTTGGATCAGACGAAGTGCAAGCGGTCCTTTCTTGACCGTTTCGCGTACATCTGGCCTATGTGTCCGATGGCCGCGCGCAAGAAACCTCAACCCCTTCCCGAGCTTTTGCCGGAATCCCGCCCGCTTTTGCGGCGTCTGCGGTTTTTGGCGCTGCGGGGCTTGGCTGGGCTGGCTGGATTCTATGCTGTTTTGCTGGTGCTGTTCGCGTTTCTGCCACCGGTTATCAATATCTATCAGGTGCAGGAAAGCTGGCGTCTGGGCGGAATTTCAAAGGATTGGGTCGGTTGGGACGACATCGCGCCGGTGATGGCGCGGTCTGTCGTGGCGGCCGAGGATGCGAACTTTTGCCTGCACTGGGGCTTTGATATGGCTGCGATCCGCGACGCGATCGAAGATGGCGGCGGGCGGGGGGCCTCGACCCTGTCGCAGCAGGTGGTGAAGAACACCTTCCTCTGGCATGGTCGCAGCTATGTCCGCAAAGCGTTGGAGGCGGCGATTACCCCCGCCATGGAACTGCTGTGGACCAAACGGCGTATCCTGCATGTCTATCTGAATACGGCGGAATTTGCCGAGGGCGTCTTTGGGGTGCAGGCAGCGGCCCAGCATCATTTCGGCGTTGATGCGCGGGATCTGACCGCGTTGCAGGCGGCGCGTCTGGCGGCGGTGCTGCCCGATCCCAAGGGCCGGTCGGCAAGCAATCCTTCAGGCTTTGTCAGAAAGCGCACCCGTGCCATCCTGTCGGGGGCCGAGACGATCGCGGCGGATGGCCGCGCGGGTTGCTTCCAATAGCGCAGTTGCAACTGCCGCCAAGGGCGCTATTGAGAGGCAATCCCTCTTTCAGGCCAGCCCGCGATGATCCGCCTTTATCACTTCCCGCTCTCCCCCTTTTGCCGCAAGGTACGCCTGACGCTGGCCGAAAAGAAGCTGGAGGTCGAGCTGATCGAGGAGCGCTATTGGGAACCCTCGCCGGATTTTCTGCGCCGCAACCCGGCTGGCAAGGTGCCGGTCCTGCGCGTGGATCAAAAAGTGATGAGCGAAAGCCAAGCGATCTGCGAATATCTGGAAGAAGCGATCCCGACCCCGGCCCTGATGCCGCGCGACGTCGATGCCCGCTATGAGGTGCGCCGGATCTGCGCTTGGTTTGATGACAAGTTCCACACCGAAGTGACGTCGAAGCTTTTGTATGAGCGGGTCAACAAGAAGGTGATGGGCCACGGCTATCCGGATTCGAAGAATGTGAAATTCGGGGCAGGGCGGATCAAGTATCATCTGGACTACATGGCGTGGATTCTCGATCAGCGCCGGTGGCTGGCGGGCAATGAGATGAGCTTGGCCGATTTCACCGCCGCCGCGCATCTGTCCTGCCTTGATTACATCTCGGATGTGGATTGGAACCGGAACGCCACGGTCAAGGACTGGTACGCCAAGATCAAGTCGCGCCCGTCGTTCCGCACGCTTTTGGCTGACCAGATCCCGGGCTTCCCGCCGCCCGCGCATTATGCCGACCTGGATTTCTGATCCCGACGCCCGGGGCGCTGCCTCGGACCCCGGAGTATTTGTGCCAAGATGAAAGAGCGGTTGCAGCAACAGGCTCTGGCCGAGGGGTTTTCCAAGATGCGCATCTGTGCGCCCGATGCGGTGCCGGAGGCGGCAGGGCGGCTCAGGGCGTTTCTGGAGGCCGGGCATCACGGGCAGATGGGTTGGATGGCCGAGCGTGAGGCGTGGCGTGGCGATCCGGCCGCCCTGTGGCCCGAGGCGCGGTCGGTGATCATGCTGGCGGAGGTCTATACACCAGACAGTGACCCGATGGCGGGGCTTGCCGCGCGGGACCGTGGGGTGGTGTCGGTCTATGCCCAAGGCAAGGATTACCATGACCTTGTGAAGCGCCGGCTCAAGCGGCTGGGACGCTGGCTCTTGGATCAGGCCGGGGGGGAGATCAAGGTTTTCGTTGATACCGCACCGGTGATGGAAAAGCCCTTGGCGCAGGCTGCAGGATTGGGGTGGCAGGGCAAGCATACCAATTTGCTGGCGCGCGATCTGGGAAGCTGGTTCTTTCTGGGGGCGATTTTCACGACGTTGGATCTGCCCAAAGACGCCCCTGAAATCAGCCATTGTGGCAGTTGCACCGCCTGTCTGGATGCCTGCCCAACCGGTGCCTTTCCGGCGCCTTATCAACTGGATGCGCGGCGTTGCATTTCCTATCTGACCATCGAACACAAAGGCCCGGTGGATGAGGATCTGCGCGGCTTGATGGGCAACCGGATCTATGGCTGTGATGACTGTCTGGCCGCCTGCCCATGGAACAAGTTTGCTGCTGCGGCAAAGGATCTTGGCTATCAGCCAAAGGTGGGTTTGCCCGAACTGGCAGCGTTGGCGGCATTGGATGACGCCGGCTTTCGGGCGCGGTTTGCCGGCAGCCCGATCAAACGGATCGGCCGTGATCGCATGGTGCGTAACGTGCTTTATGCCATCGGAAATTCTGGCATTCCGGCCTTGGCCGATGCGGCGCGCGCCTTGTGTGATGACACTGATCCGGCAGTTGCGGATGCTGCGCGATGGGCGGTTGATCGCCTGTGCCGTTAAGCCTGTCGGCGATCTTTCAACCGTTACGAAAACTTCTTGTTGGGTTTGCCCGATTCTGCCTTAGATTGAGAGTAGGCACATGAGGGAGATCGCCATGACAAAACATCTGGCCGACCATCGGACCGCCCCCACCGGGGGCCGGGTCAAGGCCTTTTTGACTATCGCGCGCGACCGCAGCGAAAGCGCGTGGCGCGGGCTGTGGCAGCGGCCGTTTGAACGGGCCCCTTCCAATCAGCGTCTTGTGCAATACGTCCGTATTGAAAAGGGGCGCGAGGCGTAAGGGCACCTCCGACCAACAGCCAGAGGTGCCCGAAGGCATTTAGGCACGCACCAGTTTTTCGTAATCGGCGGCGATGCGCTGCGTCAGGTCGCCCACGGTAAAGTGGTAATCGCCAATCTGGCCCACCGGCGTCACTTCGGCGGCGGTGCCGGTCAGCCAGCATTGTTCGAAGCTGGCAAGTTCCTCGGGCAGGATATGACGTTCATGCACGGTCACGCCCATAGCCTTCAGCATGCCGATCACCGTCTGGCGGGTGATGCCGTTCAGGATGCAGTCGGGCTTTGGCGTATGTACTTCGCCATCCTTGACGAAGAAGATGTTTGCGCCCGTCGCCTCGGCCACGTAGCCGCGATAGTCAAACATCATGGCGTCTGAACAGCCTTTCGCCTCGGCCGCGTGTTTCGACATGGTGCAGATCATGTAAAGCCCGGCGGCCTTGGCCTGATGCGGGATGGTGGCCGGATCGGGACGGCGCCACTTGGCGATATCCAACTTGGCACCCTTCATCTTGGCATCGCCATAGTAATTGCCCCAAGACCAGCACGCCACCGCCAGCCGGATCGGGTTGCGCTTGGATGCCACGCCCATGTCTTCGCCCGCGCCGCGCCAGGCCAATGCCCGCACATAGGCGTCGGTCAGGCCATTGGCTTTCAGAACGGCCTCTTTTGCAGCTTCGATTTCATCCACGGAATGGGGCAGAGGCATGTCCAAAAGCTCACCCGATTTGCGCAGGCGCTCCGAATGTTCGCGGCTTTTGAAGATTTTGCCATTGTAGCACCGCTCACCCTCAAAGACCGAGGAGGCATAGTGCAGCGCATGGGTCAGGATATGCACGTTCGCGGAACGCCATTCCACCAATTTGCCATCCATCCAGATAAATCCGTCGCAGTCGTCATACCCAGCCATGTCAGTCTCCATTTGCGAATGTTGCGCAAGAATGGTCCGTATCGGACATAATATTGCGCCAAATCGGCGAATCGCTAGCGTTTGTGACTTGGAATGTCAACAAGGCTGACGTAAAATCGGTCCCAAGGGGGACCCGATGGCCGAGCCGATTACCCAAAGTGAGAGCCTGCTGTTTCTGACCGACGATCAGGTCAGAAAGGGCATCGAGGCGATGTTTTTTGCCTATCGCGGTTTTACCGCTGACCCGGACCGTATTCTGGAAACGATGGATTATGGCCGGGCGCATCACCGTGCCGTGCATTTCATTCATCGCAGCCCCGGCACGACGGTCGGCAATCTGTTGTCCATTCTGGGTGTCACCAAGCAATCGCTGAACCGTATTCTGCGCACCCTTTTCGAAGATGGTCTGGTCGAGGCGCGGGTGGGTAAAAAGGACAAGCGCGAGCGGCATTTGCATCTGACCGAAAAGGGCCGCGAGTTGGAGCGCGCCCTGTCAGACGCCCAGCGTGCGCGCATGCGGGCAGCCTATCGGGCCGCGGGGCCGCAGGCGGTGCAAGGATTCCGCACCGTATTGGAGGCGATGATGGACCCCGAAATGCGGCGGCAGTATCAAGGCCTGAAGGAGACCGGCGCATGAGTGAGCCACAGGCCCATCTTCTGGTGGTGGATGATGACGAACGGATCCGGGGACTTTTGCAAAAGTTCCTGATACGCCACGGTTTTTTGGTCACGATTGCCCGCGATGCGGCCCATGCGCGGCGGCTTCTTGCGGGGCTGGAATTTGACATGCTCATTCTGGATGTGATGATGCCGGGCGAAGATGGCATTGCGCTGACCCGCGATTTGCGCGGCCAGATGGCGGTCCCGATCCTGCTTTTGACCGCCAAGGGTGAAACCCAAAACCGGATTGAGGGCTTGGAAGCGGGGGCGGATGACTACCTCGTCAAACCTTTTGAGCCGAAAGAGCTTTTGCTGCGGATCAATGCCATTCTGCGCCGGGTGCCGCAGGTCAAGGCCGCACAGCAGGCCCCAAAGGTTCTGCAAATGGGCGCAGTGCGGTATGACATTGATCGCGGCGAGCTGTGGCGCGGTGCAGATCCGGTCAAACTGACCGCAACCGAGGCGCAATTGATGCGGGCCTTTGCCGCGCAGCCGGGGCATCCGATCAGCCGCGAGCGGCTTGCGGGCGATGCCCCGGTGGAGGAGACGGGCGGGCAAGAGCGGGCGGTGGATGTGCAGATCACCCGTCTGCGTCGTAAGATCGAAGAAGACCCGAAGATGCCGCGCTACCTGCAAACCGTCCGGGGCGAAGGCTATATGTTGCAGCCAGACTGATGGCGTTGGTCTTTTCCCATCCCGGCTTTGCAGGCCACGTCACTCCCCCCGGCCATCCGGAACGGGTAGATCGGCTGCGCGCGGTAGAGGCTGGGCTTGTTGGGCTGTCGGTCGAACGGCGCGAGGCGGTTTTGGCCGATCTTGACGACGTCACGCGCTGTCATCCGCGCGCTTATGCCGATCGGGTGGCGGCTGCGGTTCCGTCTGCGGGTTGGGCGCAGTTGGACGGTGACACCTGGCTGTCTCCGGGCAGTCTCGACGCTGCCTTGCGTGCTGTGGGCGGGGCGGGGGCTGCGGTGGATGCGGTTTTGACCGGTGTGGCAGACCGCGCCTTTGTCGCGTGCCGCCCGCCGGGGCATCATGCGGAAGCCGAGACTGCCATGGGATTTTGCCTGTTTGGCACCGTTGCCATCGCAGCCAAGCGGGCGCTGGATATCCACGGGTTGTCGCGTGTCGCCATTGTTGATTTTGATGTGCATCACGGCAACGGCACGCAGGATTTGTTGTGGGATGAGGCGCGCTGCCTGTTCGCCTCTAGCCACCAGATGCCGCTTTATCCCGGCACGGGCGCTGCCCGCGAACAGGGGGCTCATGGTCAGATCGTCAACGCACCTTTGCCGGGCGGGTCGGATGGCGCGCATATGCGGCGGGTCTATGAAACAGTGATCTTTCCGCGTCTAATTGATTGGCAGCCAGAGCTGATCCTCATTTCAGCAGGGTTCGATGCCCATGCCAAGGATCCGCTTGCAGGGCTTGAATGGCAGGCCGAGGATTACGCCTGGCTCACCACCCGCATCTGCGAGATTGCCGGGCATAGCGCGGGCGGGCGGGTGGTATCCTGTCTTGAGGGCGGTTATGATTTGGGCGCATTAACAGAATCCGTCGCCGCGCATGTCGGCGTATTGGCAGCATAGATAGATGGGGCAGGGAAGATGACCGACAAAGCCGTGAGCGAGATGAGCTTCGAAGAGGCGATGGCCGCTTTGGAGCAGGTCGTATCCCAGCTGGAACGCGGTGAGGTTGCACTGGAACAGTCGATCGCCCTTTATGAAAAGGGCGCGGTCCTGAAGGCGCATTGCGCGGCGAAACTCAAATCCGCCGAGGAAAAGGTCGAACTGATCCGCGCGGCCGAGGGCAAGGCAATTGGCACTGCGCCGGTGCAGGGGCTGTGAGCTTTTCCACCCAACTCGCCTTGGACGCCGCTGCGATTCAGGTTCGCCTTGATGCGGCCATGGCCGGTTTTTCTGACGAGCCGGTTGTGCAGGCCATGCGCTATGCCGTGCAGGGTGGCAAACGGTTGCGCGGTTTTCTGGTGCTAGAGGCCGCCCGCATGTTGGGTGTTCCGCAGGCCCGCGCGATCAGCGCCGCTGCCGCGGTCGAGGCGCTGCATGCTTATTCGCTGGTGCATGACGACATGCCTTGCATGGATGACGATGCGCTGCGCCGCGGGCTGCCCACCGTGCATGTCAAATGGGACGAGGCAACCGCGGTTCTTGCGGGCGATGCCTTGCAGACATTGGCTTTTGAGTTGATGGCAGATCCATACCTTGGCTCTGCTGAAATCCGCATTGCACTGGTGGCCGGGCTGGCCCGCGCCAGTGGGGCCGAGGGAATGGTGCTGGGTCAGGCTTTGGATATTGCTGCCGAAACCGCCATCCAGCCGCTGACCTTGGACAAGATCATCGAATTGCAGGCAGGCAAGACCGGCGCGCTGATCCGTTTTTCGGCCGAGGCCGGGGCCATTCTTGCCGGGGCCGATCCGGCGCCGCTGCGCGCCTATGCCACCGCCTTGGGACTGGCCTTTCAGATCTGGGACGATGTGCTTGATGTCACCGGCGATGCGGCCGTGACCGGCAAGGCCGTGGGCAAGGATGCAGCAGCGGGCAAGGCGACGTTTGTGTCGCTCTTGGGGCTGGATGAGGCCCGCGCCCGTGCGACCTCGCTTGTGGAACAGGCGGAAATTGCCCTTGCGCCTTATGGCCCAGTGGCACAGAACTTGATCGATTGCGCCCGTTTCGTTATTGCGCGCCAAAGCTGATTTAGGAAAAGTCATGGCAGACCGTCCCCATACCCCCGTGCTTGACCGGGTAAATCTGCCCGCCGACCTGAAAGGTCTGTCTGATCGAGAGTTGCGCCAATTGGCGGACGAGTTGCGGGCCGAGACGATTTCGGCCGTCTCGGTAACGGGGGGCCATCTTGGTGCCGGTCTGGGTGTGGTCGAACTTACCGTGGCGCTTCACGCTGTCTTCAATGCGCCGCGCGACAAGATCATCTGGGATGTCGGACATCAGTGCTACCCGCACAAAATCCTGACGGGCCGGCGCGATCGTATCCGCACGCTGCGCACCGAAGGCGGGCTGTCGGGCTTTACCAAACGGTCTGAAAGCCCCTATGACCCCTTTGGCGCCGCCCACTCCTCGACCTCGATTTCAGCGGCGCTGGGTTTTGCGATCGCGGCAGATCTTGGCGGGGATCCGGGTGACGGGGTGGCGATCATCGGTGATGGATCGATGTCCGCCGGCATGGCGTTTGAGGCGATGAACAACGCCGGCCATTTGAAAAAACGCATGTTCGTCATTCTGAACGACAACGAAATGTCGATCGCGCCGCCGGTCGGGGCGCTGTCCAACTATCTCTCGCGCCTTTATGCCGGTGAGCCGTTTCAGGATCTGAAGTCGGCGGCCAAAGGGCTTGCTGGCCTGTTGCCCGAACCCTTTGCCGAAGGCGCGCGCCGGGCGAAAGAGATGTTGAAAGGGATGGCCGTTGGCGGCACCCTGTTTGAAGAACTGGGCTTTTCCTATGTCGGGCCGATTGATGGCCATGACCTTGACCAGCTTTTGCCCGTTCTGCGTACGGCCCACGCCCGCGCCACCGGCCCGACGCTGATCCATGTGCTGACCCGCAAGGGCAAGGGCTATGCTCCGGCAGAGAATTCGCCAGATCGCGGGCATGCGCGCGCAAAATTCGATGTGGTGACGGGTGAGCAGAAGAAAGCCCCGTCAAATGCGCCGTCTTATACCAAAGTCTTCGCCGAAGCCTTGATTGCCGAAGCCGAAGTCGATCCCAAGATCGTTGCCATCACCGCCGCCATGCCCGATGGCACTGGCCTTGATCTGTTCGGCGGGCGCTTCCCCAAGCGCACCTTTGATGTTGGCATTGCCGAACAGCATGCCGTGACCTTTGCCGCAGGCATGGCCTGCGAAGGCCTCAAGCCGGTGGTGGCGATTTACTCCACCTTCTTGCAGCGGGCCTATGACCAGCTGATCCACGATGTGGC
>CALBSG010000122.1 GCA_937927675.1 uncultured Paracoccaceae bacterium
GTCAGCGCCTGCGTCCGGGCATGCTGGAATCGACCACCCAGCCTTGCCCGCATTGCCACGGCACCGGGCTGATCCGCTCGGATGACTCGATGGCGCTGCAAGTTCTGCGCGCATTGGAAGAAGAAGGCACGCGGAAACGCTCGAAAGAGGTGCTGCTGAAAGCGCCGATCGGGATCGTCAACTTCCTCTTCAACCAAAAGCGCGAACATATCGCGCTGATCGAGGCCCGCTATGGCATGTCGGTTCGGATCGAGGCCGACCCGACCCTTATCAGCCCCGATTACGCCATCGAAAAGTTCAAGACCGCGACCCGCGTGGTGCCGGAAAACAGCCCGGTGATCTCGGGCCACGCCGGTCTGATGGGCGCGCCGGTGGATGAGCCGGAAGACGATCTGATCGAAGACGATCTCGAGGACGAGATCGAAGAGGCCAGCGTCGAGGTCGCGGCTCCGGCTGCGGCTGCCGAAGCGGCCGAAGGCGCAGGCGGTACCCGCAAACGCCGTCGTCGTCGGCGGCGGCGGAAACCCGGCGGCGCGCCGGGCGAAGCAAATGGTATGACGGGCTCGGATTCCGAGGACGACGGTGCCGAGGATGACGAAGACGGCGGGGACGAGGACATCACTCCGGCGGCAGACGTCACCGAAGCTGCTCCGGTTGAGACTGTAGCTGAGACGGCCCCGGTTGAAACCGCAGCGGTTGAGGCTCCGGCCAAACGCACTGTCTCGCGCAGCCGCAAGCCTGCTGCGACCAAGGCCAAGGCGGCCGAACCGGCTGCCGAAGCCGCAGAGGCCCCGAAGCCCAAGGCCACGCGCAGCCGCGCCAAGCCCAAGGCCGAAGCTGCGGTTGCTAACCCCGAGGCCGAAGCCGAGGTGACGGGTTCGGAGGTTGCGGCCGAGGCGCCAAAGCCGAAAGCCACCCGCAGCCGTGCCAAGCCGAAAGCGGCGGTTGAGGTTGACGCTCCGGTTGCCGCGGCACCCGCGCCTGTCGCCGAAACTTTCCCGGCCGACCCGGCAATCGCCGAGGCCGCGCTGGCCGAAACGGCCGTCGCAGGCGCCCTGTTGCCCGATCCGCAGGACAAGGTGCAGGATAAGGCACAGGACGTGGCCACCGAAACGCCGGTGGACGATGGCCCCGCCAAGCCGAAGAAAAAGGGCTGGTGGTCGCTGGGCCGCTAAGCCTATCCACTAAGAATTGCAAAGGGCGGCTGGGGAAACCCGCCGCCCTTTTTGCATCCGCCGATCAGCGCCGCGAATTACCCGCCCGCGCGGATCAGATAGACGCCAACCGCGCCCTCCTGTCGGGCCTCTATAAAGGCATGCCCGGCCTCGGCACAGAAATGTGGCAAATCAATCGCGGCCATCGCATCCGTCGCCCGCACCGCCAGCACTTGGCCCTGCGCCATTCCCAACAACCGTTTGCGCGCCTTCAGGACGGGCAGCGGGCATAACAACCCCTCGCAATCAATCTCGACGTCGATCTGCATGGCCCCGCCTTTCATCTTGACCAGAAATACTCCCGCCGGAGGCCGCGACGCCAGCCCCAATTGTCGCCGCCTGTCGCAGATGTGACAGCTTGCCGGGGTGACGCGCCCGCATCCGCCCGCTATCAGGGGACACGAAGGAGACTGACATGTTCGGCATCAATATCCTCGACGCAGGGCTGATCCTTGCCTCCGCGCTGGCCTTTGCGGGGGGGCTTCTGTCGTTCCTGTCGCCTTGCGTTCTGCCCGTGGTGCCGCCCTATCTTGCGTATATGGGGGGCATTTCCATGGGGGAGATGACCTCACCCGGGGCCGCGCGCCGTCGCGTCATTCTGCCCGCACTGTTCTTCGTTCTGGGGCTTTCGACGATCTTCCTGCTTCTGGGCTTTGCCGCCTCGGCCTTCGGGCGATTTTTCCTGACCAATCTTGAGATTTTCAATCGCGTCGCGGGCGCGGTCGTCATCGTCTTTGGGCTGCATTTCCTTGGCGTGTTCCGGATACGCCTGCTGGACCGCGAGGCCCGGCTGGATGCGGGTGACCGAGGCGGCTCGGCGTTCGGGGCCTATGTGTTGGGTCTTGCCTTTGCCTTCGGCTGGACGCCCTGCAACGGGCCGATCCTGTCAGGCATCCTGACCTTGGCGATGCAGGGCAATGACATGGGCCGCACGCTGTACCTGATGGCCGTCTATGCCATGGGGCTGGGCCTGCCGTTCCTCTTGTCAGCGATCTTCATCGCGCAGGCCATGGGCCTGATGAAGCGGCTGAAACCTCATCTGCGCAAGATTGAGATGGCGATGGGGGTCCTGCTGGTCATCGTTGGCCTGACGCTTTTTACCGGCACCTTCTCGATCTTCTCGGGCTGGCTCCTTGATGGGCTAGAGGCGTTGGGCCTGCCGCTTCTGGGCTGATCCCCCTTAATTTTGCCAAGGTTTCATGCCAGCTTGGCGCAAAGGGGGGCCGCATGGCTGAGGGGCAAGATTGTGAAACTGCGGTGTTCCGCCGCCGGGTGTTTTACATCCCCGGCTATGATCCGATTCATCCCCGCCGCTATCGCGAACTTTACCGCAAGGAAGGCGCCGATCAGGCGCGGATTTCTGGCTATGGGCTGACGCTGGCGGCAAAAGCCGCCAAAGGCCCCTATGGCTGGCATGTCAGCAGTCAGATTAACGGCCAAAAGACCGAGGCCGACTTTGAGGTGCTGGTCTGGTCGGACATTGTGAAAACCTCGATGGATCAAGGGATTGTCAGGACCTATCTGCAACTTCTGCGCACGGCATGGGCCTATATCGGATCGGGGGCACTGTTTCGGCTGATGCGGTTGCGCAAGGGGCCGATGATCGCCGCCCTTTACCCCATCGTCTTTTTGATCGGGCAACTTCTGTTGGCGATACTGGCAGGGTGGGGGATCGGTGCTCTGGTGGCCGATGTCAGCCATTGGGGCCTTGGCCTTGTGGCGGGCGCAGGGGTGGTCTGGGCGGTGTTGCGCGCCTTTCGGCGCTGGGACAACAAGATCTTTGCCTATTACCTCATGCATGATTACGCCTATTCGGCGCAGGCCAAGGGGGCGAACCCGGCAGAGCTTGAAACCCGGATGGCGACCTTCCGCGCGTCCATTGCCGGGGCGCTGCAGGAAGATTTTGACGAGGTTCTGGTCGTTGGCCATTCCTCTGGCGCGCATTTGGCAGTGTCGATCCTGTCGGATCTGATCCGGCAGGGACTGCCCGCCAAGCATCCCGCGTTGGCCTTTCTGTCCTTGGGGCAGGTGGTGCCGATGGTGTCGTTTCTGCCCGAGGCGCGGCGTTTGCGCGGCGATCTCGCCTATCTTTGCACCCGCGACGAGCTGACTTGGGTGGATGTCACCGCCCCCGGCGACGGCTGTGCCTTTGCCTTGTGCGATCCGGTCGCGGTGACGGGCGTGGCACCTGCGTGCAAGCGCTGGCCACTCATTCAGACCGCGGCTTTCACGCAAACCCTGTCGCCTGAACGTTGGGCCGCACTGCGCTGGCGTTTTTTTCGTCTGCATTTCCAGTATCTTTGCGCTTTTGATCGCCCCGGTTTCTACGACTATTTCCAGATTACCGCCGGGCCGCAGACCCTTGGCACCCGCTATGCCGGACGTCCTGCGGCAAAAAGCCGGATCGAGACGGCGCTGTCAGGGTATAGAACCACGGCATGACCCCGCCCAAACCGCCCTCTCGTCGCGACACGGCCAGCCTTTGGCAACAGCTGCGGTTGTTCCGCCACGACATCCTGTCGTCGCAACCTGCGCGGCTTTACCGGGCATGGATGGCCGAGTTTCGCACGCCGTTTTTCCGCAGCTATCTGTGCAACGATCCTGCGCTGGTAAACCGGATTTTGATTGAACGCCCCGATGCGTTTCCGAAATCCAATCGCATCCGAGAGGGGCTGAACCCGCTTCTTGGAAATTCGGTCTTTGTGACCAATGGCGAGATCTGGAAGCGCCAACGCCGCATCATTGACCCGGCCTTTGAAGGGGGCCGGTTGCGCGACACGTTTCCGGCGATGGTGGCTGCGGGGCAGGCGGCCGTTGCGCGGTTTGCCCCCGGCGTCACCGAGGTCGAAGAACAGATGAGCCATGCCGCGGCCGATGTGATCTTTCGTACGCTTTTCTCCATCCCCATCGAACATGCCGTTGCCACAGCGGTGTTTCATGAATTCCGCACCTATCAACGCACGCAGCCGCTGCTGAACCTTGCCGCCTTCCTGCCCTTGCCGCGCTGGTTGCCCCGCTTTCACCGCCGCGACACCCGCCGGTCTGCGGCCCTGATCCGCGGCCTGATTGCCCAGCTTTGCGAAACCCGCGCCGCAGAAATCGCTGCGGGCACGGCCCCCGATGATCTGGCGACCAAGATCATGACCACGCCTGACCCCCAATCGGGAAAAACGTTCACGACAGCAGAAATGGTCGATCAGGTGGCGATTTTTTTCCTCGCTGGGCATGAAACCAGCGCGTCGGCCATGGCTTGGGCGCTTTATCTTCTGGCCCTTCATCCGCAGGCGCAGGATCAGGTGGCCGCCGAAGCGGCAAGCCTGCCGGACGCCCCGGATTTTTCTTCCCTGTCGCGTCTGAAATTCACCCGCGATGTGTTTCGCGAAACCCTGCGGCTCTATCCGCCGGTGCCGATGATGGTGCGCGAAAACACGCAGGCAGAGGAGATGCGCGGCCGCAAGATCGCGCCCGGCGCGCAGATGGTTCTGTCGCCTTGGCATCTGCATCGCCACGAGCGCATTTGGCCCAACCCCGATGACTTTGATCCTGCCCGCTGGCAGACCGAGGAAAATCGCGCCTGTATGCGCGACGCCTATATGCCGTTCTCTGCCGGACCCCGGGTTTGCACCGGGGCAGGCTTTGCCATGGTGGAGGGGCCATTGCTTCTTGCCATGCTGGTCAAACATTGGCGGTTTCAGCGTATCGAGGGCCGCGATCCGGTTCCGGTGGCGCATCTGACGGTGCGGGCCAAGGATGGGATATGGTTGACGATATCGCCTCGTTTGAAATGCTGACACCGCAAGAGTTTTCGAAAACTCTTGCAAACTTCTCCGAAGAAATTTGTGGGTCAGACCACAACGGAAACCGCATCGCGGTTCCGGAAGATCACGAACTGCCCGGCATTCTCGATGGAGCGAACCCCTCGCCGTCGCACTTCATGGCAAAATCGCTGCCGCCCGATCAAGCGCTCAACACCCTCGACAGAGCGCCTCAGAATTCCGCCTTCTGCGGCGGCGCGGGCGCTGAAAAGCTGAACGATCCAGCGATCTGGCGTGATGGGGGCTGGTCGATCCTTCATGGCGCACCTCCTGCAAGGAGTGTTGCCATGCCAAGGTTAACGCGCTGTTAAAGCCCGTAACACCCAAACCCGGATGGCAGAGGCAAGCCCCACATCGCCGTCGCGCCCGGCATCCACCTCGGCTGCAAGCTCGTTGACCGAGATCCCTCGCCCGCGGGCAAGCCGCTGGAACGACTCCCAAAACTCCGCTTCCAACGACACGCTGGTGCGGTGGCCTTTCAAGGTCAGCGAGTGTTTGACGGGCCGCCCGCTCATTCGCGCTTGGCCCCGTCCAGATCGCGCCGGGCCTTGTCGGCCCGGGCTTTTTCAAGGTCTTTTTCGGCCTTGGTCCTGCCGAATTTCACCGCGTTCTCATCGCCCTTCGCGCGGGCCCCAGTCCGGTCCTTGGCCTTGCGGGCCGCGCGAAGGTTGATGATTTCAGCCATGGATCAGCCTTTTGGTCCGACCATATCCTCAGGCCGCACGATGCGGTCAAAGGTTTCGCCATCGACATAGCCCAGCGCAATCGCCTCTTCGCGCAGCGTGGTGCCGTTTTTATGCGCGGTTTTGGCTACCTTGGTCGCCGCATCATAGCCGATGGTCGGTGCCAGCGCCGTCACCAGCATCAGGCTTTCCTTCATCAACTTTTCAATACGGGCCACGTTGGCTTGGGTGCCGACGACCATGTTGTCGGTGAAAGACCCTGCCGCATCACCCAAAAGCTGCATGGATTGCAGAACGTTATAGGACATCATCGGGTTGTAGACGTTCAGTTCGAAATGCCCCTGCGACCCGGCAAAGCCCACGGCGGCATCATTGCCCATGACATGGGCGCAGACCATGGTCAGGGCCTCGGCTTGGGTCGGGTTCACCTTGCCCGGCATGATGGACGAGCCCGGCTCATTCTCCGGCAGGATCAATTCGCCAAGACCCGAGCGCGGGCCAGAGCCCAAGAGACGCAGGTCATTGGCGATCTTGAACAGGCTCGCCGCCACGGTCTTCAACGCGCCCGAGAACATCACCATCCCGTCATGCGCAGCCAAGGCTTCGAACTTGTTCGGGGCCGTGACGAAGGGCAGGCTGGTGATTTCGGCAATCTGGGCCGCAACGCGGGTGTCAAACCCCACCTTGGTGTTCAACCCGGTGCCAACAGCGGTGCCGCCCTGCGCCAGTTCATAGATATGCGGCAGGCACATCTTGACCCGCTCAATCCCGCGTTCCACCTGCTTGGCATAGCCGGAAAACTCCTGACCCAAGGTCAGGGGCGTCGCATCCTGCGTATGGGTGCGGCCGATCTTGATGATGTCCTTGAACTCAGCCGATTTCGCGGCCAGCGCCTTGTGCAGTTTTTCCAGACCCGGCAACAGCACATCGCGTGCCATCATGCCAATGGCGACATGCATCGCGGTCGGGAAGGTGTCGTTCGACGATTGGCCCATGTTCACATGGTCATTCGGGTGGACCGGCTTTTTCGACCCCATCACCCCGCCGAGCATCTCAATCGCGCGGTTCGAGATCACCTCATTGGCGTTCATGTTCGACTGGGTGCCAGACCCGGTTTGCCACACCACCAGCGGGAAGTTGTCGTCAAACTTGCCTACAATCACCTCGTCCGCCGCTGCGGCGATGGTCTTGCCAAGATCCGCGTCCAGATCGCCCTGCGCCACATTGACCAGCGCGCAGGCCTTTTTGATGACGCCAAGCGCGCGGATGATCGCGACCGGCTGACGTTCCCACCCGATGGGGAAGTTGATGATCGAGCGCTGGGTCTGCGCGCCCCAGTATTTGCCAGACGGGACTTCCAGCGGGCCAAAGCTGTCAGTTTCGGTGCGGGTCGCGGACATGGGTCTTGCCTCCTGATGTGCTGGAAGCCTCTTAGGGCCAGCGCCGGGAAAATTCAATCGGCATACCGTTGCATACCAAGGTCAATGCGTCGCAGCAGGCGCTTCGCCGCGGCGATAAAAGCGAAAGATCCGGGCGGGGGGCAGATTGCGCCAGACCCGTGGCCCAATCCGCACCTCAAGTCCCAGCTTTTCAAGGCTTTCGGGCGGCAAGGGCGGCGTTGCCCCGTAGGTGAATTGCACCATGGCCCCCCCCGGGGCCAGAATGGCAAAGGCCGCCTTCACGATGTCTTCCCGCAAGGGCAACGGCATCGACAGCAGGGGAAGGCCTGAAATCACCTTGGCCACGCTCTGCGCCGGAAGGCTGCCCGTGGCCAGTTGGGCCGGGCCGCTGTGCACCGTCACGCCGGGATAACGGGCGCGCAGGTGGCGCACGAAATCGGGGTTCATCTCGAACAGGGTCAGCGCGTGGGGCGCGATGCCGCGTGCCAAAATGGCAGCTGTCAGCCGTCCGGTGCCGGGGCCGAATTCCACCACCGACCCAACGCCGGGGCGCAGACCTGCGGTCATGGCGCGGGCCAGCCACGGCGATGAGGGCGAAATCGCCGAGATTTGTCGGGGATTGCTGATGAGTTGACGAAGAAACAGTGTGGTTTCCGAACCCATTTCCGCCCAGCGACCTAGTGCTTGCGGAACTTGTCGAGGCTGACCACCTGCGCATCATGCTGCGGCGGTTCGGGATCATCCTCGGGGTCTTCTTCGTCTTCCTCTGACTCGTCGTCCTCGTCATGCGATTCGAAGCGCAGGCCAAATTCGACCGACGGATCGACAAAGGTGCGCACCGCATCAAAGGGGATGATCAAGGGTTCGGGGTTGTTGCCGAAATTCAGGGTGATGGTGAACAGATCATCCGTGACGGTGAGATTGTCGAACCAGTGCTGAATGACGATGGTCATTTCCGACGGATAGCGCGCGCGAAGCCAGTCGGCGATTTCCACCCCTTCGACCGTGGTGTCGAAGGTGATGAAAAAATGATGTGCGCCCGGCAGGCCATTGGCCGCCACATCCCTGAGAACGGTCTGGATCAGCCCCCGCATCGCCCGGTGCATCAGATTGCCGTAATCAATGGATTTCGTCATGCCCACTCCACGGGTTGCGCTAACGATAGCATAGGGGATTCGTTGGTGAAGGGAAGGGGCCGGGGCAGGGTGATCTTCAGATCAGCGCGGCAAGGGTGGCCGCAATTGCCGATACCGCAAGAACCAAAGGCAGCGACCAGTGACGGCGCAACAGCAGATAGGCCGCCCCCACGGCGATGGCCAGCGCGAACGGTTTCAGGCTGGTCGGATCGGGCAGGGTCAGGGTCAAGGGGCCAAAACCGTGCAGGCTAACCTTGGCAAAGATCACATGCAGCGCAAACCACAGGGACAGATTGGCAATCACGCCGACCACAGCGGCCATGATCCCGGAAAGCGCCCCGGAAAGACGTGGTTCGGCCGTCAGCCGCGCGATATGCGGCGCGCCGGTGAATATCCAAAGAAAGCAGGGCGCAAAGGTCATCCACAGCGCCACACCAGCGCCCGCCAGGGCCATGGGCCAGCCGCCCTCATGCCAACCGGCCAGAAAGCCCACGAATTCGGTGACCAGAATCAACGGGCCGGGGGTGGTTTCGGCAAGGCCAAGGCCGGCCATCATTTCGGCCGTCGACAGCCAACCCTGAACCTGCACCACCTCTTGCACCATCCACGCCAGCACCGCGTAGGCCCCGCCAAAGGTCAACAGCGCCAGTTTCGAGAAATAGATCCCGATCTGGGTAAGAAACCCGCCCTCAAATGCCCAAAGTGCGGCCAGCGGGCCAAGCCAGATCACACCCCACAGCAGCGCCGTCTGCAGGCTTTGGCCAAGGGCGGCGGCAGGGGGCACAGGCCCCCCGCGGGCGGCCTTGGCCAGAAGAAACGCCCCGAGAAGACCCGCGCCCAGAATGACCAGCGGGAAGGGCAGACCAAGGGCGAAAAGCGCAGCAAAAGCGGCGAGCGCAATCCAACGCTCCACCCGGCCTTTCAAGGCCCGGCGCGAGACACGCAACAGCGCCTCGATCACGATGGCGACGACAGCCGCCTGCACGCCCAGAAAGGCCGCCGTGACCAAAGGCAGATCGCCAAACACGGCATAGATGGCCGAAAGAGCCAGCACCACCACCGCACCGGGCAAGACAAACAGCCCGCCCGCGATCAACCCGCCCAAGGTGCCATGGCTGCGCCAGCCGATCCATGTGGCCAGCTGCATCGCCTCGGGGCCGGGCAGCAGCATGCAAAAGGACAGCGCTGACAGGTAATCTTTTTCCGCGATCCAGCCCCGCTCGTCCACGATCTCGCGGTGCATCAACGCGATCTGCGCGGCAGGTCCGCCAAAGGACAAAAGGCCAATGCGGGCGAAAGTGCGGGTGAGTTCGGCAAGGCTTGGCTGCATGCGCCTTTGTCGGCCATTGTCATGGCGCTGACAAGACAGTGCTGACGATTTGCCAAAAACTGCGGCCGGTCTGATGACCATAGGTGCAACCAATGTCGGGAAAAGTGCCGGATTCTGTTGCCAGGCTCCGGCGGGCCCCGCCTTACGCGGCTAAGCGCAAGGGCTTAGGTTTCGATGTTCGAACCGCTTACGCAGCCAGAGCCATCGGAGCGTGGTTGTCATTGGCAACTACACTTGTGGTCCGATAACGGTGGTACCTACCGGGTAAAAGCTGGCCTCTTTAGACGTCCGTCGATCCTATTTCGGCCCCTTACCCCCGCAATGCCGGGTGGAATGGTGGAGCCGCCGGGTACCGCCCCCGGGTCCGAGCCGTTTATTACAGGTGCGTTTATCACCATAGTCCGGGTTGCCCCGGACAAGGCGAATATAGGGGGGGCGACGGGGGGGTGCAAGGGGCGACGGGGCGCCCGCCCGCGCAGCGTCAGCGGCTTTGCAGGAAAACCCGCTCAGCCGTGGTTTCCGAAACATGCAGCCTTTCGCGCAGGTAAACGGCCAGCGCGCGGGTGTTCGGGGTCAGGACCGACAGACGCAGCTGCAGATGGGCGGCCTCTGCCCTGCGCGGTGGGAGCAAGGTAAAGCTTGTGTAACCGCAGATGGTCGGGGTTCACCTCGACCGTGACATAGAAGCTGCGCCAGTCGGCGCGGTAGATCACCCGGGTTGCGGCCAGATCAAAGGCCGAAATCTCTGTCGGGTGATAGCGGCCCCAAAGCGCGAGCATGGGCGCGCATCACCGAGGCCTGAAGGCTGGGGAGGAAGGCGGCGTCGGATTTCTGGGCGGGTTTCAGGTGAACCATGGCGCAAGGATGCGTCCGAAACGTTAAGATGTCGCGACAGGTCTTTTGCCCGAGACTGCAAAAAAGGCGCCCGCAAGACTGGCTCGCGGGCGCCCTTTGTCCTTCAAGCCGGATTAGAAGCCGGTTTTGATAAGTTCGAATTCTTCGATCATCTTGGCGCGCAGCTCGGGTGAGGTGGGCGACTGCATGAACAGGGTCGAGCCTTCCGGCAGCGGGTCAAGATAGGCTTTCTTGATCGCCTCGGCCGGCAGTTTTGCCATGGCTGCATCGTTCGAGGTGGCATAGCCGATGTTTTCGACCACGGCGGCGGTGCCTTCGTCAGACAGGACCGAGTTCACAAAGTCATAAACCTTGTCTTCGTTGCCGGGGCCGTCCTTCATGTTGACATAGCCACAGAACCAGGTTGCCGCGCCCTCTTTCGGCGTGCGGTTAAAGCCGACGGCGAAGTTTTCCGCCTGCAGCAGCGCCACCCCGTCGTTCCACGACCAGGCGACCTGCACCTCTCCCGATGCCATGAGCTGCGTCATTTCCGCCGGATCTGCCCAGTAGGCGCGTACATTCGGATGCACCTCGCGCAGCCAAGCGGCGGCGGCGGCGAATTGTTCATCCGTCACATTGTCCCAAGAAGTTACACCGGTGGCGAGGAAGGCCAAGGACCAGATGTCATCCGCCGAATCCGGCAAAGAGATGCGCCCTGCATATTTCGGGTCTTTGAACACCTGCAGCGTTGCCACATCCTCGGCCGGCACGTCATTGGTGTTATAGGCGATGGCCGTGTAGGCGTAATCCAAGGGCAGGAACCAAAGGCCCTGATCGTCCTTCAGGACCGGGTTTGCCATCATGCGCGGGGCAAGGGTGGCGAAGGCGTCGATTTTCGAGGTGTCCCAAGGCTCGATCAGCCCGGCATCGCGGTAGCGCGGGATCGAGGCGGAACAGGGGTGGGCCACATCGGCCTTGAAGCCGGACGACACCTTTTGAAAGGCCTCGTCATCATCGCCAAAGAAAGCATAGGTCGGAGCATCGCCATTCTTGGCGGCATATTGTGCATAGGCGCCGGGAATTTCCCAACCGGCCCAGTCGAACACAGTCAATTCGCCATCGGCGGCTTGGGCAGCGGCACCAAAGGTCAGCGCAGTGGCCGTGGTGGCAAGGAATACGGAGAATTTTTTCATGGGAACCCTCGGCTGTTGGTTGGAGGCCTTTTGTCTGACGGCCCGTCCTGCCTTATCACTTGGGGAAAATCCCGACGCTTGCAAGGGTCGAGATATGACCTGTGCCAAAAACCGCCGCGAAAAACCGATGGCGGCGCGGCTGGCTTGGGGGTTTACGGCGCAAAAACCGGCGTTTAGGCTGCCGGGGACGCCGCGCAGTCTGACAGGGCGGCGTCTGCTGCGCGGGGTCATGCCCGGCGGCTTGGCGGGAAGACCTGCCACGGGTCTTGTTGCGGGCTTGCCTTTGGGGGAAGTGCCGCGCGGACCCGTCTTGATGGCAACCACATGACAGGACCCGTCCTATGACCAAACCGCTTGATCTTGATTTCGTCCGCCGCCAGTTCCCGGCGTTTTCCTCGCCCGTGCTGTCCAGCCATGCATTTTTTGAAAATGCCGGCGGCAGCTATCCTTGCCAACAGGTCGTTGATCGGCTGCATCGCTTTTATCTGGATCGCAAGGTGCAGCCCTATGGGCCTTATCCGGGCGCGCAGGCCGGCGGCTCCGAAATGGACGAGGCGCGCACGCGCCTTGCCGCGATGATGGGCGTCAAGCGCGAAGAGGTCAGCTTTGGCCCCTCGACCTCGGCCAATACCTACGTTCTTGCACAAGCGGTGCGGCAGTGGCTGCGCGGGCAGAATGCGGCGATTGTCGTGACCAATCAGGACCATGAGGCCAATTCCGGTGTCTGGCGGCGTCTGGCCGATGAGGGGATCGAAGTGCGCGAATGGGCGCTTGATCCCGCCACCGGCAGCCTTGATCTGGCCGATCTGCGCAAGCTGCTGGCCGATGGCCGGGTGAAACTGGTGGCCTTCCCGCATTGCTCGAACGTGATCGCAGAGATCAACGATGTGGCCGCAATCGCCGCCATCGCCCGCGAGGCGGGGGCGCGGACGGTCGTGGATGGCGTCAGCTATGCTCCGCACGGCTTTCCTGATGTGCCGGAACTGGGCTGTGATGCCTATCTTTTCTCGGCCTATAAAACCTATGGCCCGCATCAGGGCATCATGGTGCTGCGCGAAACCTTTGGCATGGAATTGCCGGGGCAGGCGCATTTCTTCAACCATGGCACGCTTTACAAACGCCACACGCCGGCTGGCCCCGATCACGCGCAGGTCGCGGCCTGTGCGGGCATGGCCGACTATGTCGATGCGCTGGCGGCTGCGCATGGGATTTCGGGCGATGCGCTTTCGCGCAACAAGGGTGTGCATGACCTGATGCGCGCGCAAGAAGTGGCGGTGATCGCGCCCTTGCTGGACTATCTGGCCGCGCGCAACGATGTTCGCTTGATCGGCCCGCGTGATGCTGGCCGCCGCGCCCCGACCGTGGCGGTCGAACTGGACCGCGCGGCCGAGCCGGTGTCCGAAGAACTGGGCCGCAATGGGATCGCCTGCTGGGCCGGCGACTTCTATGCGGTGCGGCCCTTGGCCGCTTTGGGCATCGACCGCGACAAGGGCGTCTTGCGGCTGTCGGCCACGCATTACACCAGCGCCGAAGATGTGACCCGCCTGATCGCGGCGTTGGACAAGGTGCTGTAAGGCGAAATGTGCGGGCCGCGCGGGTTGGTGGGCTTGGCCTGCGATAACCTGCGCGGTTCGACATATTTTTGAACTGCGGATGAACCACAGACGCGGCGCGCGCGTATATCCTTGAAAAGGGGATGAAATGACTGACGCACCGTTGATCTTGTGGTTCCGCCGGGACCTGCGCCTTTCGGATCATCCGATGCTGACGGCGGCCGTGGCCAGTGGGCGTCCGCTGATCCCGGTGTTCATCCTAGACCCCGATACGGACGCTTTGGGGGCTGCGCCAAAGTTTCGACTGGGCTTGGCGATTGAAACCTTTGCCAAGACGCTGGGCGCCGTTGGCTCGCGGCTGATCCTGCGACGCGGCCCGGCGCGTGAAGTGCTGCAAACCCTGATTGCCGAGACCGGGGCGACGGGGGTCATGTGGAGCCGGATGTATGACGCGCCCTCGCGGGATCGCGATCAGGCGGTGAAGGCTGCGCTGAAGGCGCAAGGGTTGGTGGCGGAAAGCCATCCCGGCGCGCTGATCTTTGAACCTTGGGAGGTCGAGACGGGGCAGGGCGGGCCTTACCGGGTGTTCACCCCGTTCTGGAAGGCTGTCCGCGGCCGCACAATTGCAGCGGCGGCGCCCGCGCCAAAGGCGCTGCCGGCCCCGCAGGCGTGGCCGCTGTCTGACGACCTCGCCGCTTGGCAAATGGCGGCGGCGATGCGGCGGGGGGCCGCTGTGGTCGCGACGCATCAGCGGGTCGGTGAAGCCAAGGCTTTGACGCGGCTAGAGGAATTTGCCGCTGGCCCAATGGCGGCCTATGCCGCTGAGCGGGATTTTCCGGGGATATCCGGGGCCACCTCGGGCCTGTCAGAAAACCTTGCTTGGGGCGAGATCGGGCCGCGCACGCTTTGGCATCGGGGCTGGCGGGCGATGGAGATGGGCAATGCCGGGGCCGAGACATTCCTGAAAGAGGTGGTCTGGCGCGAATTTGCTTGGCATCTGTTCTACCATTACCCGACGATGGACCGGACCAACTGGAAGGCCGATTGGCAGGCCTTTCCATGGCGTGCCGACAATGCCGATGCCGAGATATGGCGCAAAGGGTTGACGGGGGAACCCCTTGTCGATGCCGCCATGCGCGAACTTTACGTCACTGGTCGGATGCACAACCGCGCCCGCATGATCGTGGCCAGCTATCTGACCAAACATCTCTTGACCGATTGGCGCGTGGGTCTGCACTGGTTTGCCGATTGCCTGACCGATTGGGATCCGGCGGCCAATGCGATGGGCTGGCAATGGGTGGCGGGCTGCGGCCCCGATGCCGCCCCCTATTTCCGCATCTTCAATCCGGCGGGTCAGGCGGAAAAATTCGACGCCGATCAGACCTATCGCCGGGAGTGGGTGGCCGAACTCAGCCGCGCGCCGGGGGCCAAGGCGTTGAGCTATTTTGATGCGGTGCCAAAGGCGTGGCGGCTTGACCCCGCGCGGCGCTATCCAATGCCGCTGGTGGATCTGGCCGAAGGGCGCGCGCGGGCGCTTGCCGCCTTGGCGCAAGGAAAAGCTTGAGCCGCGCTGCATGTTCTGGAAATCTGGGGAGCAGGAACCCTGGGCCAGTAAATCTTGGGGGGGTGTTTCGATGGATGTTCTGACCTCGGTCAAGGGGCAACACGGTTTGCCGCGCTATTTCGTGGCGGCCTTTGATCTGGCAAAGCGGATGAAAAACGGGCGGTTGGATTTTGTTCTGCCCGACGGACGGCGTTTTCGCGCCGAAGGGCAAAACCCCGGTCCGGTGGCCGAAATCCATGTGCGGGAGCCAGATGTCTTTGCCCGGTTGATCCGCGAGGGGGATTTGGGCTTTTGCGAGGCCTATCTGGACGGCAGTTGGACCACACCCGACCTGCAGGCCGTGATGGATGTGGCGCAGGCCGGCAATAACGAGGTGCTGGACGGTTTTCCCGGCTTTGCCCTTGTGCGCGGCTATGAACGCCTCCGCTTTTGGCTGCATGGCAATTCCAAACGGCAGGCCAAGAAGAACATCGCGGCACATTATGATCTGGGCAATGCCTTCTATCGCCTTTGGCTGGATGACAGCATGACCTATTCCAGCGCCCTGTTCCGCTCGGGCCAAGAAAGCCTTGAGGTGGCACAAGAGGCGAAATACGCCAGCATGGTCGATCAGATGGGTGCGCACCCCGGCGATCATGTGTTGGAGATTGGCTGCGGTTGGGGGGGCTTTGCCGAATATGCCGCCGCAAAGCGGGGCTTGCGTGTCACGTGCCTGACCATCAGTCAGGCGCAGTATGACTTTGCCGTGGCGCGGATCGACCGGGCCGGTCTGGCCGACCGTGTGACGATCAAGTTGCAAGATTACCGCGATGAACACGGGGTCTATGATGGCATCGCCAGCATCGAGATGTTCGAAGCGGTGGGCGAAAAATACTGGCCCACCTATTTCGCCACCCTGCGCGAGCGGCTGAAACCGGGGCGGCAGGCGACGCTTCAGATCATCACCATCGGCGATGACCGCTTTCCGCTTTATCGGCGTTCTGTTGATTTTATTCAGAAATACATCTTCCCCGGCGGCATGTTGCCTTCCCCTTCGGCCTTGCAGGCCGAGATCGCGCGCGCCGGGCTGGTGTTTCAGCACTCGGTCGAGTTTGGCCAAAGCTACAGCCAGACCTTGCGCCGCTGGTATGATACGTTCAACGCGCGCTGGGCCGAGGTGCAGGCCATGGGTTTTGACGATCGGTTCCGGCGGATGTGGAACCTGTATCTGACCTCTTGCGCGGGGGCGTTTCAGGGCGGAAACTGTGATGTGACGCAGGTTACTGTCAAACGGCCCTGATTTCAGTTCGAGGTTTTTCGATGCCCACTGCCCCCAAATTGATTGCCGCTGTTTTCTTTGCTTGTGTTGCCGCCCTTGCTGCCCATCTGTTCATCCCGGTCTTGCCCGAGGGCACACAGATCAAGATGTTTCGCGAACTCTCTGCCGGGATTGGCTTTTTTTGTGGTTGGTTCATCATGGGGCGGACCGTGGGGCGCGGCATGGTCGAGGCGGTCAATCGCGGCTTGGTCACCTCGGTTGCGGTGCTGTTTTGGTGCCTGTTGCTGTTTTCAATCTACTTCATGGTCCGCAAATCCACCCGGATGATGTATGACGGGCCGATGGATGCGGTCTTGGGGATTTTGGAATTGATGTTGGAATATGGCGCGCTCTTGCGCCATCCGGCCACGCCTGTCGCCTTGGCGATCGGGGGTGTTCTGGGTGGCATGCTGACCGAGGCCACCGGGCGACGTTGGAGCTGACGGCCATGCGCTCGGATGACAAGGAAACCCGCGATCGGGCCGGGCGGGCGGTCCCGGCCAGCCTGCGACGTCGCCCCGTGGCGGGGGATGTGACGATTGCAAGCCGCAGCCAACCCCATGAGGGGTTCTTTGCGGTTGAAGAACAAGAGTTGCGCCATCGCCGCTTTGATGGGGGGCTGAGTGTGCCGTTGCATCGCACGGCCTTTATCTCGGGCGATGTTGTGACGGTCTTGCCCTATGATCCGGCGCGCGACCGGGTGCTGTTGGTCGAGCAGTTCCGCTTTGCCCCCCATGTGCGCGGCGATGCCAACCCTTGGAAGCTGGAGGCGATTGCCGGGCGGATCGACGCGGGCGAAACGCCCGAGCAGGCCGCCCGGCGCGAGGCGCGGGAGGAGGCGGGACTGGTGCTGGACGCGCTTGTGCCGATTGGTGAATACTACCCCAGCCCCGGTGCCTTTGTGGAATACATCTATTCCTATTTCGCGGTGGTGGACCTGCCCGACAGTGCCGCAGGTCAGTTCGGCCTTGCGGACGAGGCGGAAGACATTCGCGCCCATCTGGTCTCTTTCGAACATCTGCTGCAATTGTGCCAAAGCGGCGAGGTCGACAATGCGCCGCTGATCCTATCGGCACTGTGGCTTTCTGGGCGACGGGGGGCCTTGCGCGGGCAACAAGTGGGGCAGGGCTGATCCTTGCCCTTGCAAGGCAGGCCACGCCGGGGCTAACTGGACCGACCGTTCCGATGAGAGCCCGCATGCCCGACGACGCCCGTCCAGAAGACACCCGGCCAGACGACACCCGCAAGGTGCCCAGTCATGAGCTGACCTATGTGCGCTTGCGGGACATGGTCCTGTTCGGCGCGCTGGCGCCGGGCCAGCCTGTCACCATTCAGGGTCTGATCGCCGATCTGGGTGCGGGCATGACCCCGGTGCGCGAGGCGATCCGCCGCCTGACAGCCGAGGGCGCGTTGGAGCCGCAGGGCAACCGTCGGGTGACGGTGCCGCGGCTGGAACCTGCTGTGCTGGACCAACTCGCCTTTGCCCGGCTCACCATCGAGCCGCGGTTGGCCGAACTGGCTGCCGCGCATCTGACGTCGCGTCTGATCGACCGTCTGGCCGCGCTGGATGATCGGGTGAATGCGGCAATCCGCACCGGCGATGTGGCTGCCTATCTGACCGCGAACCACGCCTTCCACTTTGCGCTTTACGAGGCGGCAGGGGCGGGCGTGCTTTTGGATATGGCGCGGTCGATGTGGCTGCGCTTTGGCCCGTCGTTGCGGGTGGTGGCAACCTTGGCCGGGGCCACCGGCCTGCCTGACCAGCATGTCGAGGCACTGGCCGCCATGCGCGCGGGCGACGGTGCAGCGCTTGCCCGGGCCATCCATGATGACATCGCCCAAGGGGTTGAAGAGGTCCGCGCGGCGCTGGCGCGGGGCGAAGTTTAAGGCGGCTTCAAAATTTGATCAAATTCCTTGAACGCAGTGATCTTTGATCATATTCTGCGACCAACGGCCCGTTGCTCATGGTGACTCGGGGCCCATTGGACCGAAGGGATAGCGCATGAACGTGATCACCAACCACATGTCGACGGCCGAGCTGCAAAAGCTGGATGCCGCCCACCACATGCACCCCTTCACCGATGCCAATGGCCTTGCCGCCAAGGGCGCGCGGATCATCAAATCGGCCAAGGGCGTCTATCTGACCGACAGCGAAGGCCAGCAGATCATCGACGGCATGGCCGGGCTGTGGTGCGTCAACATCGGCTATGGCCGTCCGGAGCTGGGCAATGTTGCCAAACGGCAGATGGACGAGCTGTGCTATTACAACACCTTTTTCCAGACCACCCATGTTCCCGCCATCGCGCTGGCCGCCGAACTGGCCAAGATCGCGCCCGAGGGCATGAACCACACCTTCTTTGCAGGCTCTGGGTCTGAAGCGAACGACACCAATATCCGCCTTGTCCGCCGCTATTGGCAGGTCAAGGGCATGCCGGAAAAGCGCGTCATCATCGCGCGCAAGAATGGCTATCACGGGTCGACCATGGGCGGCGGCAGCCTTGGCGGCATGTCCCCGATCCACGCCCATGGTGGCAAGATTGATGGCATCCATCACATCGACCAGCCTGATTGGTGGAGCGAAGGCGGCGATATGACGCCTGAGGAATTCGGTCTGGCCCGCGCCCGCCAGCTGGAAGACGCCATCAAAGAGATCGGCATCGACAAGGTTGCCGCCTTTATTGGCGAGCCCATTCAGGGTGCCGGCGGCGTCATCGTGCCGCCCGCCACCTACTGGCCGGAAATCCAGCGTATTTGTGACAAATACGGCATCCTTCTGGTGCTGGACGAGGTCATCACCGGCTTTGGCCGCACCGGCAACATGTTCGCCGCCACCACCTTTGGCATCAAGCCACACATCATCACCATCGCCAAAGGCCTGTCGTCGGGCTACCAGCCGATCGGCGGCTCGATCATCCATGATGAGGTGTTCAATGTGGTCGCCGAGGGCGGCGAACTTTACCACGGCTATACCTATTCCGGCCATCCGGTTGCCGCGGCGGTCGCCTTGGAAAACCTGCGGATCATTCAGGAAGAAGGCGTTGTGGAGCATGTCCGCGACGTGGCCCATCCCTATCTGGCCGAAAAATGGCATGCGCTGGCCGATCATCCGATGGTGGGCGAAACGAAATTGGTGGGCCTGATGGGCTCCATCGCGCTGACGCCGAACAAGGCGACGCGGGCCAAATTCGCGTCCGAGGCGGGGACCGTCGGCTATAAGGTGCGCGAGCGCTGCTTTGCCAACAACATCATCATGCGCCACGTCGGGGATCGCATGATCATCGCCCCGCCGTTGGTTATCAAACCGGCCGAAATCGACATCCTGATGGAACGCGCCAAGAAATCGCTGGATGAGGCCTATAAGATCGTCAAGGACGAAGGCCTGTTCGTCGCGGGCTGATCGCCCGGTACAGGGGCAGAATAAGAGGGCGGCTTTCGGGCCGCCCTTTCTACATCTGCGGTCCGTCTGGCCGCGTCCAGATCCAGCTTCCCATCACCATCAACACCAGCGCCTGAACCGCAAGCACCCTCCAGCCAAGGCCAAGCATCAGGCTCAGGCCAAGGGCCGCGGTCATCGCTGTCAGCGCCATACGTTTGGCCTTGGGGGAAATCGCCCGATAATCGCGCCAATCGCGGATCGCCTGGCCGAACAGGCGATGGCTTATCAGCCAGTCATGCAGGCGCGGCGAGGATTTGGCAAAACAGGCAGCGGCCAGCAACATGAAGGGCGTGGTCGGCAGCAAAGGTAAGACCAGCCCCGCCGTGCCAAGGGCAAGCGCTGCAAGGCCAAGGGTGATCCAGAAAAAGCGCATGTCGACCCGGTGCTTGGACATACCGGGCTTACAGCAGAATATCGCCCGCGACGAGGACGAGTTTCGCGCTGGCTTTGTGCGTTCGGGCTTATTAGCCTTGTCGCTATTCTTCGATCTGATTTTTGGCACGGGTGTTGATGTATGGGATTGGTTTCGCATGACACGGTCTTCTGAAGCAGGTGTCATGACAGACGGCCCGCCCGAGGCCGAGGCGATGCTTCAGATCGAAACCGCGCATCGGTTGGGCGAGCAGGCCGGGCGACAATGGCGCTATACCAGCCATGGCCTGAAGGCCGCCTTGCGCGCCTCGTCCGAGGGCTGCGTGCAGTGGCACCAGTCCGAGGAGCGGATGAGCTGTCCAAAGATCGGGCGCGTTTCGGAACGGCCCAGCATCCGCAAGGGCGCGCAGGCCTTGGCCGAGGCACAGGCCGCCGGGCTGGATTTCGATCTGCTGATCGACATGCAAGACGCGCGCGACACCGACATCGCCATGCGCAAGACGGTGGCGCCGGTCCTGTGTTTCAATCGGCCCCCCGGCGCGGTGGGGCGGGTGCTTTGGCCCATGCAGCATGTTCACGGCGTGGGCAGCCCCGCATTCTCGGGCCAGTTCGGGGGCGCCGACCTTGTGCCCTTTGTGCAGCGCAAGGACAGGTTCGTGTGGCGGGGCAACATCAACGGCAGCACAAGGCCGATGGCGCCCAGCGGGCTGACCACCGCTGAAACCGATCCTGCGGCCTCAAGCCGGGTCGTGTCGGCGCGGTTTCTGCTCGATCGTCAGCGTGATCCGGCCCAAGCTGCTGCGTTGTGGGATA
>CALBSG010000123.1 GCA_937927675.1 uncultured Paracoccaceae bacterium
GAACCGGGGCGGACCCGGTGGCAGACAGGCAAATGATGCAAAACCCGCTTTCCCTTGGCCTTGTGATGGCGCTGATCCTTGGCGGCTGCACGGGCGTAAAGGTGGAAGCCCCCGGTCAAGCGCTGCTGAGCCGCGAGGTGGTGCGTCTGAACGGCGATGGCCCGCCACCTGCCCCCAACGGGGAATGCTGGGCCAATTCGGTGACGCCTGCGGTGATTGAAACTGTGACGGAACAGGTCGTGGTCAGCGAGGAAGTGCGCGATGACGCCGGCGCAGTTGTGACCCCTGCCAGCTTTCGGACCAAGACCAGCCAGCGGATGGTGCAGGACCGCGAGGTGATCTGGTTCCGTGCGCCCTGCCCCCAAGATCAGACCGTCCAATTCGTCGCCAGCCTGCAACGGGCGCTAAAGGCGCGGGGGCTTTATCTGTTGCCCGTGACCGGCGAGATGGACGCGGACACCGCCGAGGCCGTGCGCCGCTTTCAGGCCGAACGTGGGCTGGATAGCCCGATCTTGTCCTTGGCCGCCGCCCGCGAATTGGGCATTTCGGCCACCGCGCTGGAAGATCTGTGAGCGCGCCCCTTTCCGCCGATGCCGCGCGCTACCGCGCCCATGTCGCCAAGATCTGGGCCGATGAACCTGCCGATGGCGCGCATGATCTGGGCCACCTTGCCCGTGTCTGGGCCAATGCCCGCGCGATTGCGCTCGACGAACCTTTGGTCGATTGGCAGGTTTTGGAGCCCGCCGTCTGGTTTCATGATCTTGTAAACGTGGCCAAAGACAGCCCCGACCGCGCCCGTGCCTCAACCCTTTCCGCGGCGGCGGCGGTGGCGTTTCTGCACCCCGATGGTTTTCCTGAACACAAGCTTGCCGCCGTCGCCCATGCCATTGCGGCCCACAGCTTTTCGGCCGGAATCGCGCCCGAAACACCCGAGGCCCGCATCCTGCAAGACGCCGACCGGTTAGAGGCGTTGGGTGCCATGGGCCTTGCCCGCATGTTCCTGATCTCGGGCCGGATGGGCGGCGGGATCGTCGACATGGACGACCCGATGGCGCTGCACCGTCCGCTGGATGACAAGCGCTTTGCCTTGGACCATCTGGAGGTCAAACTTCTGGGCCTGCCCGCCACCATGCAAACCCGCGCAGGCCGTGCGATGGCCGAAGAACGGGCGGAATGGATGATGTCGTTCCGCACCAGATTGCTGGCAGAGATCGGCTAAGACAAAAGGAAAGGGCGGCAAGGTTGCCCCCGCCGCCCCTTTTGTAGACCCCTTGTCAGATCATTCGATCGACAGCGCGACGAACCGCGGGTCACCATCGCGGCGCACCAGCAACAAGAGCGACTTGCGGCCGCCCTCTTTTGCCTCGTCGATCCGATCAGTCAGATCTTTCAGCGACTTCACCGGGCGCTGGCCTGCCTCCACGATGATATCACCGCGATCCAAGCCCTTATCAGCCGCCTCAGAGGCCGGATCAACCTTGACCACGGCCAGCCCCTCGCTGCCGGGGGGCAGACCAAGCTCGTCAGCGATTTCTGCATCCAGCGCCTTCAGCGACAGGCCCATCACCTCGGCCTGTTCTGGCTGCACCGGGGTTTGGTCAGATTTGGCCTGCGGCGTGGCGGCTTCCTCATCGGTTTCGCGGCGGCCAAGGGTGACATCAATGGTCATCTCGGTGCCTTCGCGTTCGACCACCACCGGCACAGCCTCGCCAATCGGGCTGTCGGCAACGGTGCGGGTCAGATCCCGGCTGTTGGCGACCGGCTTGCCGTTAAAGGTCAGGATGACATCGCCGGCCAAAAGCCCGGCCTGTTTCGCCGGACCATCCGGCACATCGGTGACCAGCGCCCCGGCGGCGGCCGACAGGCCCATCGCCTCGGCCACATCCGGCGTCACATCCTGAATCCGCACACCCAACCAGCCGCGCCGGGTTTCGCCGAACTCTTTCAACTGATCGACCACCTTGGCCACCACATTCGACGCCATGGAAAAACCGATCCCGATGGAGCCGCCGGTGGGCGACAGGATGGCGGTGTTCACGCCAACGACCTGACCGTCCATGTTGAACAGGGGGCCACCCGAGTTGCCTTTGTTGATCGCCGCATCGGTTTGCAGGAAATCGTCATAGCTGCCCGACAGTTCGCGACCGCGTGCCGACACGATCCCGGCAGAGACCGAAAAGCCCTGACCAAGCGGGTTGCCCATGGCCATGACCCAATCCCCCACCCGCATGCCGTCGCTGTCCCCAAAGCTGACGTAAGGCAAATCCTTGGTGCTTTCGACCTTCAACAGGGCGATATCGGTCTTGGTGTCGCGGCCGACCAGCTTTGCTTTCAGCCGGGTCTTGTCGAAAAACTCGATCTCGATTTCATCGGCACCCTCGATGACGTGGTTGTTGGTCACGATGAAGCCATCGGCCGAAATCACAAAGCCTGAACCCAAGGCTTGCTGGCGCTGCGGTTCGGCACCGCCACCTTGCCCGTTCGGGCCCATGAAATCTTCGAAGAAGTCCTGAAACGGCGAGCCTTCCGGCACGATCGGGCCGCCATCGGTGGGGGCGGCGACCACGGCAGAGGTGGTGATGTTCACCACAGACGGGCTGATCTGCTCTGCCAGATCAGCAAAACTTTCCGGCGCGCCGCGGGCAAAGGCCGCATCCATCGGTGCGAAAGCCAACGAAAGCCCAAGGCCAAGTGCCAAAAGCGCGGTCGCTGGGCGGCGGGTTTTGGCGGGAAAACGGGCAGGAAGGGATAGCACGGGTCGAACTCCTTGATCGGGCCGCAAGCTGTCCTTGCGGAAACATGACGCATCATCAGCTAATCAGTGCGCCACGCAATGCAATCCCGCGCACGGTTGCTCAATCGGTTGTGAAGTCAGTGTAACCAAGCAAGGCCGTCGCTCAAGCGCCAAAGCGATGCGCCAAAAGCACGAGCCCGGTGCCCAGTGCCACCGCCGCCAGCCCCAGCGTCCGGCGCTGGTCTTTCGACAGGGTCATCAGAAACTGCATGACCGCTTCGATACGCAAAGGGGCCAGTGCAAGCACCAGCCCCTCGACGACAAAGACAAGGCCAAGGCCCGAAAGCAGCAGGATCATTGCCCGGCCAGAGGTGCCACCGGCACCGCATCCACCGGCGCAGAGACGCCGTTCATGTAGTCAAAGAATTCGGAATTCGGTGACAGCACGATGGACGAATTGCCCGATTGCATGGCCCGCTCATAAGAGGTCAGCGAGCGGGTGAAGGCGAAAAACTCCGGATCTTTGCCGAACGCTTCGGCGTAGATGGCGTTTCTTTGGGCATCGGCCTCACCGCGGACGATTTCGGCGTTCTTGCGCGCCTCTGAGGTGACTTCCACCTGCTCGCGGTCTGCCGCGGCGCGCACACGCTGCGCGGCCTCGTTGCCACGGGCGATTTCGTCGGCGGCTTCACGCTGACGCTCGGCCCGCATGCGGGCAAAGGTGGCCTCAAGGTTCTGCTCTGGCAAATCGGTGCGGGTCAGGCGCACGTCGATCACCTCGACCCCCAACGAGCTCGCCTCGCGGCGTGCAATGTCGCGGATGCGGTTCATCAGCGCGGTGCGATCCTCGGACAGAACGGCCGTGGACGGCACGCCCCCCATGATCTCGCGGATGGCGGCGTTGATGATGCGGTCCAGACGCTGGCGCGCAACCTCTTCACCGCCGACACCCACGGCTTGGCGGAATTTCACCAGATCGGTGATGCGCCAACGGGCAAAGGCATCGACCACCAGCCGGCGGTCATCGGCAGGGGTCACTTCGATAGGCTGGGTCGGCAGACCAAGGATGCGGTCTTCATAGCTGACCACCTCTTGGATGAACGGCAGTTTGAAGCCAAGACCCGGCTCCTCGACCACCTGTTTCACCTGACCAAATTGCAGGACCAAGGCCTGTTTGCGTTCGTCGACGATATAGACCGAAGACAACCCGACGGCTGCCACAACAAAGATGGCGGGAAGGACAAAAGCGGCGCGCATCAGTTGGAGCCCCCCGTGTTGCCTGCATCGGTTGACACGGCAGCCCCGGTGGACATGCGCCCCAACTCATTCAGCGGCAGGAAAGGAACCACCCCCTGCCCGCCCTGACCATCCACACCGTCAAGGATCACCTTGTTCATGCCACCCAGAACTTTCTCCATGGTTTCCAGATACATCCGCTTACGCGTCACCTCTGGGGCCTTCACATATTCGTTGTAGACCGCCAGAAAACGGCTGGCCTCACCTTGGGCATTGTTCACCACCTGCGCGCGGTAAGCGGCGGCTTCTTCCAACAGCTGGGCGGCCTGACCACGGGCGCCGGCGGTGACCTTGTTGGCATAGGCGTCAGCCTCTTTTTCCAACCGGTCGCGTTCCTGTTGCGCGGCCTGCACCTCGCGGAAGGCGTCGATCACCTCACGCGGGGGGTCGGCTTTGGCAAGGTTGACCCGAACGATATTGATGCCGGCGTCATAGCTGTCGAGCGTGCCTTGCACCGCGGCCAGAAGATCGGTCGCCACCCGGCCCCGATCACGGTTCAAGACAGGGGCCAATTCGCTGCGAGCGATAATGTCGCGCATCGCACTTTCCGACACGGCTTTGATGGTGTCGTTCGGATCGGCAAGGTTAAAGAGATACTTCGCCGGATCTTCGATGTTCCAGACGACCTGAAACTCCATATCGACGATGTTCTGGTCCCGTGTCAGCATCAACCCGGTATCCATCTCGCCGCCCGCGCCCGAGCCGACCTCGGTCGTGCGTTCGCCGGTCACCTGCACGATTTCAGCCTGCACCAAGGGCCAAGGGGCAAAGTTCAGCCCCGGATTGCCAACCGCGCTGAATTCACCAAGGAACAGTTCAACCGACTGCTCTTCGGGCTTTACGGTGTAGAAAGACATATAGCCCCAGACCGCCACTGCAGCCAAGGCGCCCAGCGCCAGACCCTGTCGGGAAAAGATGTTCGGGCCCTGCCCCGCGCCGCCGCCTTGGGCAGGCGGGCGATTGCCACCGCCCCGGCCACCGCCCATCAAAACGCGCAGCTGTTCTTGGCCTTTACGGACAAGCTGATCAATCTCGGGGATTTGCGGGCCTTCGCCGGGGCGACGCGGACCGCCCTTGCGGCCATCATCCCTGTTTTCGCGCCCGTCATCATCCTGATTGCCGCCACCGCTGCCCCAGGGACCACCGCCACCCGCCATCGAGAAAACCTCACTTCATTTCCATTCCCAATGACTTGGGGCCGATGAGGTCAGAAATCAAGCAGCGAATTGGCGCAGAGTTGGGTTAGACCACGCGGGTGGGCTTTCGCATGGTGACAAGTTCCTCGGCCATGGTGGGATGCACGGCAACGGTGCGGTCGAAATCTTCCTTGGTCGCGCCCATGCCGATGGCGATGGCCGCCAGCTGGATCATCTCGCCCGCCCCCTCGCCGACGATGTGGCAGCCCAGCACCTTGCGCGTCTCGACGCTGACCAAGAGTTTCATCAGCACCCGGTCTTGCCGGCCCGCAAACAGCGTTTTCATCGGACGAAACGCCGCGACATAAACCTCGGTCGGGCCAGCTTCGCGGGCCTGTTCTTCGGTCAGGCCAATGGTGCCAAGTTCGGGCTGGGTAAAAACGGCGCTGGCGATGTGCTTGTGTTCGAATTTCGTCGGCACGCCACGAAAGACGGTATCGGCAAAGGCGTGGCCCTCGCGGATGGCCACCGGGGTCAGGTTCACCCGGTCGGTGACATCGCCAACGGCGTAGATCGACGGCACGGCGGTTTGCGACCAGTCTGACACTTTGATCTCGCCATTGCGGCCGAAAGCGACGCCCAAAGACTCCAGCCCCAGACCCGCGCTGTTGGGCTTGCGGCCCGTGGCGTACAGCACCAGATCAAATTCGCGTTCCTGCCCGTCGGTCGAGGGCGCACGGATACCGCCCGGCGTCTTTTCCAGCCGCAGCACATCCGTGCCGCAATGCACGGCGATCCCGGCCGCCTGCATCGCGTTCGACACATGGCCGCGCGCCTCGTCGTCAAAGCCGCGCAAGATCTGCGCGCCGCGATAATATTGTGTAACTTCGACGCCCAAGCCATTCAGGATACAGGCGAATTCCGATGCGATATAGCCGCCGCCCACCACCAGCGCCCGTTTGGGCAGGGTGGGAAGGTGGAACATTTCATTCGAGGTGACCGCGAGGTCCGCCCCCGGCACATCCGGCACAAAGGGCCGCCCGCCGGTGGCGATCAGGATATGTTTGGTGGTGAACCGCTCTCCGCTGGCAAGCTGAACGGTATGGGCATCAATCACCGTCGCGCGGGCGTCATGGATGGTCACCCCAGCATTGCGCAAGGTGCCGCGATAGGCGTTTTCCAACCGGGTGAGTTCAGCCTCCAGCGCGGTGCGAAAGTGGCTCCAGTTGAACCCGTGGTTCTTGACGTCCCACCCATAGGCGCAGGCATCTTCGATGTGGCCGGGAAATTCGCTGGCATAGACCATCAGCTTTTTCGGCACGCAGCCCCGGATCACGCAAGTCCCGCCCATGCGGGATTCTTCGGCCAAACCAACCTTGGCCCCGCCTTCCGCCGCCGCGATGCGCGCCGCACGCACTCCGCCCGAACCGCCACCGATGACGAAGAGATCATAGTCGAAAGTCATGCCGCTCTGGCCCCCGCGTTCAGGAAAGTCTCAATCGCCCAGATCGGCGAAAATATTGTCCGTGGGCGCAAAGTGGATGCGATCATCACTTTGGGTCCCGGCGTTGATATCGCGCACCTGCACGCGGCCATCGCCGTGGCCAACGATGACGATATCGCAGATGTCGATGAAAAGTCCGTTCTCAACAACGCCAGGTATCTGATTGAGAATCATGGACAATTGCCGCGGATTTCCGATGCGTTTGAGATGCAGGTCGACGATGTAATTCGCCTCGTCCGTCAAAAGCGGCTTATCACCGTTCATCCGCAGCGTCACATCGCGGTCCAGCACATCGACCGAGATCAGCATTTCTTCGATCAGTGCCTTGGTGGTCTGCCAGCCGAAGGGAATGATTTCCACCGGCAGCGGGAAGGCGCCAAGCTGCTGCACTTCCTTTGCGGCATCGGCAATCACGATCATCTGATCGCTGGCGGTTGCCACGATCTTTTCTTGCAAAAGGGCCGCCCCGCCGCCTTTGATAAGCGCAAGGTTCGGATCGAATTCATCGGCGCCGTCGATGGTCAGATCCAGCCATTTGGCATCATCAAGGCTGGTGACGGGTACCCCCAATTGCCGCGCAAGTTCTGCCGTGCGGGTCGAGGTCGGCACGCCAACCACCCGCAGCCCATCGTTGCGGATCCGCTCGGCCAGACAGCGCACCATCCAAGCCGCCGTAGATCCGGTGCCAAGCCCCAGCTTCATGCCATCCTCGACAAAATCCACCGCGCGTTTGGCCGCGACGAATTTGGCCTTGTCGATGGGGGAAAGCTCGGCGGGCATGGCAGATTCCTTATCTGGGCGCCTTGGCTTTATACGGCGTTGCCCCCCGCCCCGCGAGGGGCTTTCTTGGCGCTTGACAGAACGTCCCGACAACCTATTTTGAGAATAATTCGCAATTGCAAGTAAAACACAGGTTCGCCCATGTCCAACCCCGACAGCTTTAGCCTTGGTCACTGGCGCGGATCGCGTGGCGATGCCGCCTTGGCCGAGGTCAACCGCAGCATCGCCGTCCAGGGCGGCGGGTTGCGGCGCTTTGCGGCCTTCCTTGGGCCGGGCTATCTGGTTGCGGTGGGCTATATGGACCCCGGCAACTGGGCGACCTCGATCGCAGGCGGATCCAAATTCGGCTACACACTCTTGGTCGTGGCTTTGGTGTCGAACCTGATGGCCATCGTTCTGCAATCCTTGGCAGCGCGGCTGGCCATCGCCTCGGGCCGGGATCTGGCGCAGGCCTGCCGTGATGCGTTCGCGCCTTGGGTGGCCTATCCGCTGTGGCTTTTGGCCGAGATCGCCATCATCGCCACCGACATTGCCGAAGTGATCGGCACAGCCATCGGGTTGAACCTGCTCTTTGGTATTCCCTTGGAATTGGGTGTGCTTATCACCGCGCTGGATGTGTTCCTGATCCTTTATCTGCAAAACAAGGGCTTTCGCTGGCTGGAGGCTTTTGTGGTGGCGCTTTTGGGCATCATCACCGTGTCCTTCGGCCTGCAGATTGCACTGGCCGATCCCGATTGGGGTGCTGTGATCCTCGGCTTTGCCCCGACGGTCGACATCGTGAAGAACCCCGAGATGCTGTATCTCGCCCTTGGGATTCTGGGGGCCACGGTGATGCCGCATAACCTCTATCTGCATTCGGCCATCGTGCAGACCCGCGCCTATGGCGAGACATTGCCGGAAAAGCGGCAGGCCCTGCGGTTTGCCACCATCGACAGCACCGTGGCGCTGATGTTCGCGCTTTTGGTCAATGCCTCGATCCTGATCGTGGCGGCCGCAACCTTCCATGCGGGCGGCGTGGGCGAGGTGGCCGAACTGGATCAGGCGCATCAAATGCTTGGCCCGTTGATGGGGGCCGCCGTAGCACCCATGCTGTTTGCCGTTGCCTTGCTGGCCTGCGGGTTGAATTCGACCGTCACCGCCACCCTTGCGGGCCAAGCCGTGATGGAGGGCTTTTTGCGTCTGCGCCTGCCGCCATGGCAGCGCCGCCTGATCACGCGCGCCATCGCCATTCTTCCCGCTGCCGGGGTCACCTTGCTATACGGCAGCGCCGGCACCGGGCGGTTGTTGATCCTGACGCAGGTGGTTTTGTCCTTGCAGCTTTCGTTTGCCGTGGTGCCTTTGGTGATGTTCACCACCTCGCGCCGCCGGATGGGGGCAATGGTGGCGCCGCTGTGGCTTGGGGTGCTGGCATGGCTGATTGCGGTGGTGATCGTGGCGCTGAACCTCAAGCTGTTGTGGGATTTTCTCGGCCTGAACGGCGGATCTTGACGGCACGGCATGGCTCAGGCCTCCTGCGGCCGTTGGACAGGGGGGCTGCATGTATAGACTGCATGGCGTTTTGGATTGGGGATCGCAGGTCATTCGCCTGACCTTGGCGGAACTGGCGCTGCCGTTCGACTTTCATCAGATTGATGTCGCGGCGGGCGGCCTGACATCGCCAGACCTGCTGGCGCTGAACCCGTTCGGCCGGGTGCCGGTGCTGGAAACGCCCGACGGCCCGATTTTTGAAACCGCCGCCATTCTGCTTTATCTGGCGGAAACCCATGGTGCGCTTGCGCCCTTGCCCGGTGCGCCGGATCGGGCCGCCTTTCTGACATGGTTCATGCTGGTGACAAACACGGTGCATCCGCTGACCATGACGCTTTTGCACCCTGAACGTCCGGGCGGTGCAGAGGTGGCCCCGGCGGTCGCCGATGAAACCCATCGTCAACTGCGCCGTCATCTGGCACTGCTTGACACCGTTGCGTCAACGGGCGCGTGGTGGCTGTCGTCCGAGCGACCGTCGATCCTGTCGCTGTTTCTTGTCATGCTGCTGCGCTGGATCAAGGCCTTTCCGGCCTATGCGCGCCATTCCATCAGGCTGGCCGATTATCCCGCCTTGCAGGCGATGGCCAAGGGTCTGGAAACCCGGCCCTCGCTTGTTGCCGCCCTGCATGCCGAGGGGCTCTGCGGCGCGGTTTATTCCAATCCCCCCTGCGAAACCCCGGCCGAACCTGCCTGACGCCGCCCTGAACCTCGAAACGTCGCTTTTTGCCTGCCATTGCCCCGCCACCCTGCCATAGTGCTGCGAAAAGGAGCGCCTGTGATGTATGTTCTGCACTACTATCCCGATACCGCCTCTTTGGCGGTGCGCATGGTTCTGGCAGAACTTGGCGTGCAGCACCGTTGTGAGTTGATCGACCGCGAGGCCGGCATGTTGTCTTCCCCCGCCTATCGCAAGATGCAGCCCTTGGGGCTGATCCCGGCGATGGAAACGCCAGATGGCACGATGTTCGAAACCGCCGCGATCCTGCTCTATCTTGCTGACCGTCACCCCGGCCTTGCCCCGGCTGTGGGCAGCCCGGACCGTGGCGATTTCCTGAAATGGCTGTTCTTCACCTCGACCAATGCCCATACGACCCTGCTGCAACTGTTTTACCCCGAACGCACCGCTGGGCCGGATTGCGTGGACCATGTGCTGGCCCATGCCCTGCCCAAGATGAAACAATATCTGTCCCTTCTGGACCAAGCTGCTGGCGCGAACCCAAGCTGGCTGTCACAGGACCGCCCGACAATGCTGGGCTATTACATCGCGATGCTGATGCATTGGCTGGGCGGCTTTGGCGCAGACCATCCCTTGCAGATCAACGCCGCCGACTATCCTGCCCTGTTCAAGATTCTGGTCCTGCTGGAAGGCCAGCACGCCACCCAAGCCATCGCCGAGGATGAGGGGCTTGGCCCCACCCCCTTCACCGCCCCTCTTGCCTGAAAGACCCCCTGATGTTTCTCTCTGTCTTCGATATGTTCAAGGTGGGCGTTGGCCCCTCGTCCTCGCACACCATGGGGCCGATGGTCGCCGCCGCGCGGTTCTTGGACAAAATGCGCGCCAGCCCGTTCCATTTTCATGGTTTGCGCGCCTCTCTTCATGGCTCGCTTGCCTTTACCGGGGTGGGTCACGCCACCGACCGCGCCACCATCCTTGGCCTCGCAGGGTTTGACCCGGCCACCTATGACGCGGCAAAGGCCGAAGCGACCCTGCAGCGGATTGAGCAAACCCATCAGATCGAGGCCCCGGGCCTGCCAGCGCTGGCCTTTGACCCGAAAAAGGATCTGGTCTTTGATTACGGCCCCTCGCTGCCCGGCCATGCCAATGGCATGATCTTGAAGGCCACCGACGCCCAAGGCGACATCATCATGGAGGAAACCTATTACTCCATCGGCGGTGGCTTTGTGCTGACCGCAGCCGAGCAAGCCGAGGCGGGCGGCGCCAAAGCCAAGGCACGGGCCGATGTGCCCTACCCGTTTGAAACCGCAGCCGAAATGCTGGACATGGCGGCGAAATCGGGGCTGACGATCGCCCAGATGAAACTCGCCAATGAGCTGAAATTCCGGTCCAAGGCCGAAATTGACAAGGGCCTCGCCCGGCTGTGGGAGGTGATGAACAACTGCATCTCGCGCGGCATGGTGACCGATGGCATCCTGCCGGGGGGCCTGAAAGTGCGCCGCCGCGCCAAGGGCATCCACGAGGCACTGATCGCAGAACGCGGGCTGAACATGACCGCGCCCCATACGATCAACGACTGGATGAGCCTTTATGCGATGGCGGTGAACGAAGAAAACGCCGCTGGCGGGCAGGTTGTGACCGCCCCCACCAATGGCGCGGCGGGGGTTTTGCCCGCAACCATCCGCTATTGGCTTGACCATGTGCCGGGCGCATCGGCCTCCAAGGTGGGGGATTTCCTGCTGACAGCCGCGGCTGTGGGCGGGCTTTGCAAGCACAACGCCTCGATCTCTGGCGCGGAATGTGGCTGTCAGGCCGAAGTCGGATCGGCCGCCGCGATGTCGGCAGCCGGGCTTTGCGCCGTGATGGGCGGCACGGTGATGCAGGTGGAAAACGCTGCCGAAATCGCACTGGAGCACCATTTGGGCATGACCTGCGATCCGGTCAAAGGGCTGGTGCAGGTGCCATGCATCGAACGCAACGGCCTTGGCGCCATAAAGGCGGTCTCGGCCGCCTCGCTCGCGCTGCGTGGCGATGGCATCCACCTTGTCAGCCTTGATGCCTGCATCGAAACCATGCGCCAGACCGGCCATGACATGCATGAAAAATACAAGGAAACCTCGCTCGGCGGCCTTGCCGTCAACGTCCCGAACTGCTGAGCCGTGCCAAGCAAAGGCGCGGCCTTAGGGCTTGCGCCTTTGCAAATACTCGTCTTTGCGACCTTGGCAAAATCTGCAACTGGATGTCTTGGGGCCGTGGCAACGCGGGCGCACGGGGGCGAGATGCCCCCTAAGCCCGCCCCACCCCGAAAGGTCGCAATCAGACGGTTTCCCGCCCACCAGACCCGCTAGGCAAGGCCATGACCCAAGCCCTCGCCCGCCCCGCCCCCGCTGACAGCGCCCCTCCCAACCGCATCCTGACCGGCATTGCCCTGATGCTCGCATTTTGCGTGCTGGCGCCGCTCTTGGATACCGCGTCAAAACTGGCCACGGCCACAATTCCGGTTGGCCAGATCACCACCGCCCGCTTTTTGGTGCAAGGCGCCCTGATGATGCCGGTCGCGCTGTTCATGGGGCTGAACTGGCGCGTGAGCCGCCGCAACCTTGGGCTTTTGACGCTTCGGGCGGTATTTCTCCTCTCCTCGACCTATGGCTTTGTCGCGGGCGTGCAGGTGATGCCGATTGCCGATGCGCTGGCCATCGTCTTTGTTGAACCCTTCATCTTGCTGATCCTTGGCCATCTGATCTTTGGCGACCATATCGGCCCGCGCCGGATCATCGCCTCGGCTGTGGGGTTTGTGGGCTGCCTTCTGGTCATCCAACCCTCGGTGATGGCCTTTGGCCCGGCCGCACTGTTTCCGCTGATCTCGGCCTTTGCCTTTGCCGGCTATATGCTGGTGACGCGGGCCATGTCAGAAGGCGTGCATCCGGTCATGCAGCAGCTGCACACCTCGATCATTGGTTCGGCGATCTGCCTGCCCATCGTGGCGATCGCCGATGTCACCCATTGGCCAACGCTGGACCCGGTGATGCCGCAGGGCTTGGCTTGGCTCTGGCTCTTTGGCGTCGGCTTCTGGGCGGCGGCGGCACATATGTGCATGACGGTGGCGCTGAAATACGCCCCGGCCTCAACCCTGGCGCCGATCCATTACCTTGAGATCATCACCGCCGTCTTCCTTGGCTATGTGGTCTTTGGGGATTTCCCCAATGCGCTGACCTTCACCGGTATTGCGATCATCGTCGCCTCGGGGCTTTACATCATTCACCGCGAGCGGCTTGGCGCAAGTGCAAGCCATGTAGAACTGCCGCCAGATATCTGACCGGCAGGATCACCAGCATCTTCGGCGCATCAAAGCGGAGCCGCACTGGCCCCGTCACCTCATTCGAGGTGCCAATCTGGCCGTCGGGGGCGAAGTTCAGCCCTGCGATGGGCCAGCGCAGGCCCTCGCTGGTGCCGCGGACCGGCCCCATGGGAAACAGCGACAGACGCGTGCCAGAGGGCAGATCCAGCGCCAGATCGGGCGGGCAGAGGAAGGTCACATCGCGCGGCCCTAGGATCAGGCAGCGCTGGTCTGCGGCCCGCACAAGACCGCTGAACACCGCAAGCCCGTGATCCATCCGCGCGCCCGCGAATCCCAAGCCCAGAATGAACGGCGCGCGGATCAGCCGCAAAGATTTGTCAAAATCGGTGCTGTCTTGTTCGGGAACCGGAAACAACCGTCCCGCAAGCCGGGCCTTCGTCGCGGCAGAGATCGAATCCATGTCTCCGATCACCGCTTCGGGGCTATGTCCCAGCCGCAGCAAACGGTCCGCCCCCCCATCCGCCCCAACAATCCTTGGGGCAAATGCGGTCGCACGGGCCAGCTGCGCCGCCGTCACCGGGCCGCCACCGACCAGCGTAATCCCGTCCAAAGAGTCGACAATTGCCTGATTCATGCCGATACTGTTCTTCCAATTGCGGCAAACTGCCTGTTCTGCGGACACAATCAATCCTTCAAATTACCCTGATCTGTCCACGGATTCGAACAGGATAAAGGGCAATCTGCCCGGAACGAGTACTGCAGAAAGCGAATGTCCTATGACCGGGGCCAGCAAGATTCTCACCGTCTCCTATGGCACTTTCTCCTGCACATTGGAGGGGTTTGACGACCCCTTCAACACCATGAAGGCGATTGCCGAATATTTCCGCGACCTTGCGGCTGAAGATCGCTATTTCGGGGCCGAACCGCCGACGCCCGATGCCGCCATGCTGCACCGCATCGCCGAACGCGAAATTCAACGCCGGGTCGAGGCGAAGATCCAAGACAATGGCGTGATCCTGCGCGCCGGCGACCGGGAGGGGGCAGACGCGCTTCCCGCACCGGTGGTCATGGCGCCTAGCGTTCTGGCCGAGCCGCTGCAGACGGTGACCGTCTCCCCTGCCCCCGTGGCAGATGCCGAAGCCGCCGCCGAAAGCGTGGCCGCCCGGCTGCAGCGCATCCGCGCCCGCCATGCGGCACAAACCGCCGCTGAACCCGGCCCGACCGTGGTGACCACACCGGTTGCCGCCGTTGTGGTCGAGGGGACGCACACCGCCGCTGCACCCGCGCCGCTTGCGACAGCCGGTTTGGACGACAGCTATACCGAAGATGAGCATGCCGAGGCGCTGCCGCTTGAAACGGCCGTGGCTGAACCTGTGATTGAAATTTCCGATCACTTGGAAAGCATTCTGGATGCGGCAGAGACGGATCTGGCTGGCTTGGCTGCCGATCCGGCGCCGGAATTGCCGGCCGTTGACCTGCACCAGATTGACCTTTCCGACGATTTTTCCGACCTGCCCGAGGCCGAAGATTTCGATCCGGCACCCCTTGCCGCGGTCGAGGTTGAGTCCTTGGATAACGTGGACGAAACCGCGCAGAACAACGACGCGGTTTTGGCCAGCCTTGTCGACAATCTTGTCGAAACTCTTGCCGCCGCGCCGACCGAACCCGCCGATGAACCCGCCCCTTTTGACGCGTTTGATGCCGAACCCGATGACGAGGTGGCGGATAGCGGGATGCTTGACGACGCATCCACACCCAGCACCGCGACGGAAACCGACGAGAGCGCCTTGCTCTCGCGACTGTCAGAGATTGCGGCCGAGGTGGACGCCGCCCAGCCGGATGCAGCCCCCGAGGTGATCGAAACCACCGATCAAACTGCACCGGCCGCCGCCGCGGACGAGGCCCCCAAACCGCAGCGTGCAAGGGCGCGCGTCATCCGCATCCGCCGCGCCGAAGCCCCGGCAGCCGAGGCCGAGACGCCCTCCCCCGTCGCCGCGTCAACGGAGGAAGCAACCGCCCAATCGACAACAGCCTTGTCTGATGAGGCCGAAGCCGCGCTTCAGGCCGAACTCGCCGCCTTGGAAGCGGAACATGGCGCCGAGGCCCCAACGACCGCAGAGGTCGAGGCCCCCGCGCCGCAACCTGCCGCCGAACGTGAGGACGACGACATCGCGACCGATATCGAGCCGCGCCACCATGCGCCGATTCCCGCCGAAGACGACGCGGTTAATCGTCTGATTGCACAAGCAAATTCAGAAATGGACGGCGAAGAAACCCGCCGCCGCCAATCTGCCATCGCCCATCTCAAGGCCGCCGCCGCCGCGACAGCCGCAGACCGCAGCGCCCAAGACAGCACCACCAGCGAAAACACCCGCATGGAGGCCTATCGCGACGATCTGGAACGCGCGGTGCGCCCGCGCCGCCCGGCCAGCGGTGGCAGCAGCACTGCCCGCCCGCACAGCGACGCCGATTCTGTACAGCGTCCGTCCCCCTTGGTTCTGGTGTCAGCCCAGCGTATCGACCGCGACCTGAGTGACGCCGCCCCGCGCGTGGTGATGCCGGTGCGCCCGCGTCGTGTCAGCGCGGCCCTGACGGATGCGAACCTGATGCAAGACGCCGATCAGAGCAACGATGACCTCGACGGCCTGCTTTCCCCGGACGAGGCGGAAAACCTGTTCGCCGACGCCTCCAGCTTTCAAGATTTCGCCGATCAACTGGGCGCAACCGCCCTGCCCGACCTTTTGGAGGCGGCCGCCGTCTATTGTGCCGAAGTGCTGCAACGCCCGGAATTCTCGCGCCCGCTGGTGATGCGCCAGATCGCGGGCCTGCCCGGCCAGACCACCACCGCGCGGGAAGATTATCTGCGCGGCTTTGGAACGCTGTTGCGGCAGGGCCGGATTGCCAAGGTCAAGCGCGGCATGTTCGCCCTGACCGACCGCTCGCCCTATCTGGCCGAGGCGCGCAAACAGACAGGCTGATCGCCATCTTCGATCAAGGCCGGGACTGCCACCCGCGCCTTCCTGCAGGCGGGTCTCCGTAATGGATTGGCCCGCCTGTATTATTTCTGATCTGGGTCAGGCTGACCGATGCCTTTGAACAAGGCCTTGAAGGGCAGAATCCAAGCGACACCCAGCAGGATGTAAACCGGCACCTCGGCCCAGAGCGGCAGACGTGGCAAGGTGTTCATCACGGTCACCGCCAAGATCACGTAGACGGGCATGCCGATCAGAAGGATCAGCAACGACAGGCGTTTGCGGGTCTTGTAGGTCAGTGCCATGGCGCCCTCGTCGTGCGGTTTCGCCTCCTCCTCGGGTCTTCAACGACGAGCGTCGAAGACGACGAGGAGTCGGCGGTTCGATCAATCGGCGAAGGGATCGGTCACCAGAATGGTGTCGTCCCGCTCGGGCGAGGTGGACAAGAGCGCCACCGGGCATTGGATCAACTCCTCGATCCGGCGCACATATTTGATCGCCGCACCCGGCAGATCGGCCCAAGACCGCGCCCCGGCGGTCGTCTCCGACCAGCCTTCCATTTCTTCGTAAATCGGCGTGCAGCGGGCCTGTTGATCGGCGGCGGTCGGCAGATAATCCATCCGCTTGCCGTCCAACTCATAGCCGACGCAGATTTTCAGCGTCTTGAAGCCGTCCAGAACGTCCAATTTGGTCAGTGCAATGCCCGAGACGCCCGAGGTGGCGCAGGTCTGGCGTACCAAAACCGCATCGAACCAGCCGCAGCGACGCTTGCGCCCGGTGACGGTGCCAAACTCATGGCCTCGCTCGCCCAGACGTTCGCCATCGGCATCGTGCAGTTCCGCCGGGAACGGGCCTTCGCCGACACGGGTGGTATAGGCTTTGACAATGCCCAGCACGAAATCAATCGCGGTCGGGCCAAGGCCGACGCCGGTCGCTGCCTGTCCGGCAATGACGTTCGACGAGGTCACGAAGGGATAGGTGCCGAAATCGATGTCGAGCAGCGAGCCTTGCGCGCCTTCGAACAAGATCCGCTTGCCCGCGCGGCGGGCATCGGTCAGCACTTTCCAGACCGGGCCGGCATAGGGTTTGATCTTCGGTGCAATTTCCAGAATCTGCGCCTTCAACGCGGCGGCGTCCACCGGCTCCAGCCCAAGGCCCGCGCGCAGCGCGTTGTGATGGGTCAATAGACGGCCAATCCGGGTGTCGAGCGTGGCTTCATCAAAGATATCGGCAACGCGGATCGCGCGGCGGCCGACTTTGTCTTCATAGGCCGGACCAATGCCACGGCCCGTGGTGCCGATTTTGGCGACACCGGTTTGTGCCTCACGCCCGCGATCCAATTCGCCGTGAATCGGCAGGATCAGCGAGGCATTTTCAGCCAAGATCAGGTTTTCCGGCGTGATATCAACGCCCTGCGCACGCAGCTTGTCGATTTCCATGACCAGATGCCAAGGATCCACCACCACGCCATTGCCGATGACACTCAGCTTGCCGCCGCGCACGATGCCCGAGGGCAAGAGCGACAGCTTGTACACCTTGCCATCAATGACCAGCGTATGGCCTGCGTTGTGGCCCCCCTGAAAGCGGGCGATGACATCGGCCCGCTCCGAGAGCCAGTCAACGATCTTTCCCTTCCCCTCGTCACCCCACTGGGCTCCGACGACGACGACATTGGCCATGGCATATCCTTGCGCTTTGGAAAAACCGTGCGTGCTATAGCGGGCGCAGGCGACCAGCGAAACAGCAAAATGGCCGGCGCGGGGAGAAAGTCACGCCAAGGCCGTCGAAAGCGGGGCATCAGGCCCCATTTTGACGGTCGGCACACTGGTGATCTGCCCCTTGGGGCGGGTTCACGGGGTCTCGGTCGTTGCGCAATTTGCAATGATGGCTTGGGCCAGCGCCACAGCCGCGCGTGGGGGGGATTGTCTGGCGTAGACGATCTGGAAGGGATCTTCGAAGGTGAACCGATCCGCAGCAAGCACGCGGAGACGACCGGATTGAACCTCGGCGGCCGCGTAATGTTCGGGCAGAAAGCCGATGAAGGCGCCGGACAGCAGCAGGATCAACGTCCCTTCCATATGCGGCGATGCGGCTTGCCAGTCGAAATCAACGCCACAGATTGGCAGGCGCGGCATATAGGTGCGCCCGGCAAAAGACTGGCGCGACAGCAAATCGGGCGTCAGATCGGCGTCCGCGACGCCGAACAGCGGATGGTTTCGACCGCAGTAAAGCTTTTGCGTCTCATGGAAGAGAACCTGTGCCGTGGTGTTCACCGGACGCGCCGGAGCGGGCATCAGCACCAGCTGATAGGTGCCACTCAGCAAACCCTGCGACAGGATTTGCGGGGTTGCCACGTCCAGCTCCAACGTCACCCGTGGGGCACGGCGATGAAAGGCCGCAATCGCCAGATCAAGGTTCAGGGCGGGATTGGTGACCATGGCATCCACAGTGCCAAACGACAGCACCCCGCCAAGTTCGCCCACCACATCGCCCATCGCCGTCTGGAACCGATCCAGTGAGCCAAAGAGATCAAGACAGGCATCATAAACCTGCCGCCCCTCCTCGGTCAGAAAAAAACCACCGCGCCCGCGTTCGCACAGCCGCACGCGCAGGCGATCTTCAAGGTGGCGCATATGGGTCGAGATTGTTGCCTGGCTCATCCCAAGGCTGATCTGGGCGGCGGAAAAGCCGTTGCAATTCACAATCGTAGCAAAGATCCGCAACAAACGCAGATCAACATCGCTCAGGGGGACACTGTCCGCAGATCGTTTGGTCGCTTGCTTCATACATTGATAAAATCACAACTAAACATGAAAACATAGATATTTTTTGAAATGAACGGCGATGGTTCCCTAGCCGGATGCACAGCAAGGGAACTTCGTATGTCAGCCAATTCCTATGACACCGGGCGGCTCAATCTGCCTTTTGTGGGTATCTGCACCTTTGGCAAATCGCCCTACCAGCCCGACTGGGACGCGATTGAAGCCGATGTTGCGATCCTGGGTGCGCCGTTTGATTTCGGCACGCAATACCGGTCGGGCGCACGGTTTGGACCGCGCGGGGTGCGCGAGGCGTCGACCTTGTTCAGCTTTGGCCATGGCGGTGCCTATGACCACGAAGATGACGTGACCTATCTGCCTGCAGACAAGGTGCGGATCGTCGATCTTGGTGATGCCGATATCATCCATACCGACACCGACAGAAGCCATGCCAACATCGAATATGGCGTGCGCAAGATTTTGAAGGCGGGGGCCTTGCCGGTGGTGATCGGCGGCGATCATTCGGTCAACATCCCTTGCATTGCGGCTTTTGACGAAGATTGTGCGGCCAATGGTCCGATCCATGTCGTACAGATCGACGCGCATCTGGATTTCGTCGATGTGCGTCACGGCGTGCGCAATGGCCATGGCAGCCCGATGCGCCGCGCGGCGGAAAAGCCCTATGTTTCGGGGCTGACGCAGCTTGGTATCCGCAACGTGTCCTCCACCGCCCGCGATGGCTATGAGGATGCGCGCCAGATGGGGTCTGACATCCTGTCGGTGCGCCAGATCCGCGCCTTGGGGGTCGAGGCGGTGCTGGCACGGGTTCCGGCCGGCGCGCGCTATTACGTCACCATCGACATCGACGGCTTTGATCCGTCCATCGCACCCGGCACCGGCACGCCGTCGCATGGTGGGTTCATCTATTACGAGGTGCTGGAGCTGCTGGCGGGTCTGTGCCAGCGCGGCACGGTGGTTGGCGTTGATCTGGTCGAGGTGGCGCCGGATTACGACCACACAGACACGACCACGATTTTGGCCGCGCAGGTGCTGATGAACCTGATCGGGCGGATCATGCACGCGCGGGGTCTGTGACCTATGGGGGCGGTTCGCTACAGCTTTGAGGGCGAAAGCGTTCTGGTCACCGGGGCCAGCCGGGGCATCGGTTTCGCTGTGGCCAAGGCGTTTGCCTTGGCCGGGGCCGATGTGACGATCCTGTCCTCGGGCGCAGGTATTCATGCGGCGGCGGCAGAGATTGCCACGCAGGCCGGACGGCCCTGTGCGGCGCTGGAATGTGACATCACCGACAGCGCGGCGGTCAAGGCGGCGCTGGCGGGGATGGGGCGCATTGATGTGCTGGTGAACAATGCCGGGTTGGAGCGGATCACGCCGCTTTTGGAGGAAGGTGTTGAGGAGACGTTTCGGCGCATCACCGACATCAACACCAACGGCACCTTCTATGTCACGCGCCATGCCGTGCCAAAGATGGCCTCAGGCGGGCGGATCATCGTGACCGCCTCGATCTGGAGCCGCGTCGCGGTGCCGGAATTTGCGGCCTATGTCACCTCGAAACATGCCAACCTTGGCTTCATGCGGGTGATGGCGAAAGAGCTGGGGCCGCAGGGCATCCGCGTCAACGCCGTCTGCCCCGGCTGGGTGCGGACAGAGGCGGCGATGCTGTCGCTGGCGAATATGTCGCAACGGACGGGGCGCACGGAAGAAGACCTGCTGGCCGAGATCGTGGCCGCACAGGTCTTGCCGGGGCTTTTGGAACCTGACGATCTGGCAGCGCCCTATCTGTGGCTCGCCTCGGACGGGGCGCGCGACATGACGGGGCAAGCCTTGATGCTGGACCGCGGCGAGGTGATGGCATGAGCCGCGTTCTGGTTACTGGCGCCAATCGCGGGATTGGTGCGGCCTGCGCCTTGGCCTTTGCCCGCCAAGGGGCGCGGGTTGCGCTGGCCGATATTCGTTTGCCGCAAGACACCGCTGCGGCGGCACAGGCGGCGGGCGCAGCCGAGGTGGTCAGCCTGTCTTGTGACGTGTCTGATGCGGCGTCAGTTGCGGCTCTCGGAGCTTCCATCGACGCCACCTTTGGCGGCTTGGATGTGCTGGTGCATTGCGCAGGGATCA
>CALBSG010000124.1 GCA_937927675.1 uncultured Paracoccaceae bacterium
GCGCACAAGTCTCTGCTGGCTGTCCACGTCAATGTAGCAGAAGAAATCAAGCCGTGCGCCTTGAAGCTGCGCCTTCATTTCATTAGGCATCTTCTCGTCAACATAGTCACGCATTTCGTCAGTCGGTGCTACGCAGGTTGACCAAACATTTTCAAACCAAGGCGCGACAGTCATGGGTATGCCCAGATACTTGCGCTCCGGGTCTGCGTCAAAAATCCGCCTGAAGATCGCGGGGCGGTCTGCGATGCTTTTGTCGGGCACATCTGCGTTCAGCAAAATCCCACGCAATCCGTTCTTAAAAGATGCGTTGTAAGCGCCTGCAGGCATTTCCGGGAGGTCGAAATATCCGCCTTTTTGCAGATCGTAAGCCGCGTAGCCGCAGTAGCCCACAACGCCTAGTACGACCAACTTCGCAATCCAACCCATTCACTGTCCTGCTCACTTGAGGGGTAGCGCGCCACGCTTCGTCCGCATGTATCGTGGAGAACGGCGGGTGTTGTCTAGGTCCGCCCCGCGTAAGCCTCGAAGCCATCAGCCACTGTTGTCGATCCGTCATCGCCCCAAGTACTGTGTTGCACGAGTTAGTTCGACATGGACCGTTACAGCGACCTTTACGAGCGAAGGTACTTGATCAGTGCAGCTATGGCCAAGACCACCAGTGCGAGTATCAGCAACATGCCGATGCCAGCGCCGAACCCCATGCCTCCAAAACCGTACATCATCGTCGCTCTCCCAGTTTCTGGTTAACGTGCTGCCATACTGCTCCTGCTGTCCGCGCAGCACGTTGATGTGGGTCAACTGCTAGATGCCGACGCTGTGTGTTGGAATACTGTGTTACCATGTGGTACTCAGGACTCACCCCTGACCACTTGGGAGAAATCTTCGCATGCAGTTCTCCGGCAATTGTTTGTGCGGCGCTGTCAGGGTGACAACTGAAGCCGCGCCAATCAAGGTGATGCACTGTCATTGCGGCATGTGTCGTCGTCATTCCGGCGCTGCATTCCTGACTTATGCTATGTTTGCGAAAGTTGCGGTGCAGTTCAGTGGCCAACCAGCCGTTCCTTATCGGTCATCCAAGTCGGCCTGTCGCAGCCATTGTGGCAACTGTGGCAGCCCGACGGCCTTCGTTTACGATGATGATCCCAAGGTGATCTATTTGCCGCTGGGCATGTTCGATCAAGCCGACCAGATGCTGCCGTCCGAACATTGGCAAGCGGATGACATGTTGCCTTGGCTGCACATCGAGGACGGCTTGCTGCGCCACGTGGGATTGCCAGATGCCTGACTTCCTGCGCGCAACGCAGAGCACAGTCGCCACACATGGCGCCGGCGGCTGCGCCTTGATCCAATTTTGGGTCCAGACAATATAAGCCGCAAAGCCAGCCCTAAGCCGCTCTCGTTCTGTCCGTCAGCAAGACAAACACTGCGTTCCATCAGCAACCCCAAACACTGTGTCCAGCACACCAAAAGCAAAACACTGTGTTGACCACAGCGATTCCAGCCCAAGCAAGCTACGCCTCAGCAGCGCACGAAAAACTGTGCAATGACTGTGCAACGCACGAACTTGGGAGTGCGCTATGGATAAGTGCTTGATTTTTGTGTGAAAAATGGTGCCCGGAGCCGGAATCGAACCAGCGACACGCGGATTTTCAATCCGCTGCTCTACCAACTGAGCTATCCGGGCACTTTGGCCGTTGGGCGCTTTTCGTTGCGACCCATTTGGTGGGCGGGTGATACGTCAGCTGGGCGGGGCTGTCCAGAGGCTTTTGGCAGATTTTCGCGGCTTTTCCGCTTATTGCGGGCGCGGGGGGAGATCGGGCAGATCGGCGGGGTTTTCGTCCTCTACCGCTTCGGCCGGAATCGTGTAATCGCCGCGGATCCAGTGCGCCAGATCGACATCGGCGCAGCGGCGGGAGCAGAAGGGCCGATATTTGGGATCGCTGTCACGGGCGCAGATCGGGCAGCTCATGCAAGCAGCTCTGCCAGTGTCAGCCGGTCGCGGCGGCGGGTCATTTCGTAGAGGCCCAGCGTTGTCCAGCCAGAGAGGGTCACATCCGTGCCTTCTCCCTTGAACGCTGCGCGAATGACTTGTTCCAGAATCGCACGGTCCTTTTTCGGCTGCGGTGCGAAATCCACCACCACTTGCCCGCCAAGGCCCCGCAGGCGCAATTGGCGCGGCAAGTCGCGGGCAGCGGCGATATTGGCCTTCAGGCTGGCCGCGGGGGAGGTGTCGGGGCCAGTGTTCACGTCGACGGCGACCAAGGCGCGGGTCGGTTCAATCATCATGTGACCGCCGCCCGTCAGGGCGATGCGAGGGGCCAGAAGCGCCTCAATGGCCTCCAAGACGCCAAAGGCTTCAAAGCTGCCGCGGCGATCTTCGATCATGTCCGGGGCAGGGTGGCCCCAATCACGCCAGGCGGTTTCCTGCGCAGAAGGGCCGTCCAGCAACAGTTCTGGTCCGCCGTCAATATCCGCCAAAAGGGCGGTGGCAAGGTCGCGCATGGCGGTGATGTCATCGACCACCTCGTCCTCGTCCGCCTCGGCAGCGGCCGAGCGCAGGATCAGGCCCAGTCGCGGGTCTGCCCCGGTCATCGCGCTTTCGGCCAATGTGCCAAGGTCGGCGCGGATCTCTTCGTCGCGGATGGCGCGAGAAATGTTCAGACCCGGCGCATCCGGGGTGATGATGGCATAGCGCGATTTGAACAGCAGTCGCGCAGTAACTGGGGTGGCTTTGCCGGGCTCGGTCGGGCCTGTCACCTGTACCAGCAGGCGTTGGCCGGGGCTGATGCCGGAAATCTGCCGCAGAAACCCTGAGGCTCCGCCCGGCAGTTTTACAAAAATCCCGCCCTGACCCTTCATCGGTCGATCGGCAATGGCGCGATAGATCGCCCCCGGCAGGATCAGATCGCCGTCGGGATCGATCACCAGTTCTTCCAGATCGCCATCCACCATCAGCGCGGCGGCCGGGCGGCCCTTGATTTCATCCAGCAGAACCACGCGGCCCTTGGTCATGGCTGTCTCCACACCGGGTATCCGGCGGCTTGCAAAAGGGTGGTGGTTTCAGCCAAAGGCAGGCCGACGATGCCGGTGAAAGACCCCGAAATCCACGGGATAAAGGCGCCGGCAGCACCTTGGATGGCATAGCCACCCGCCTTGCCCTGCCATTCGCCGCCCATCAGATAGGCGTTCAATTCGACATCCGACAGCCGTTTCATCTTGACCGCCGATACAGATTCGCGCGTCCAGATCCGGTCTCCACGGCGCACTGCGACGGCCGTGATCACCTCATGCCGCCGCCCGCCAAGGGCGGTCAGAAAGGCTGCTGCCTCACCCGCATCGCGCGGCTTGCCAAGGATGCGGCGGCCAAGCGCCACGGTGGTATCGGCGCATAGCACAATATCTTCCGGCCCGGCCTCGACCGCAGCGGCCTTTTCACGGGCCAGTCGCGCGCAATAGGGGCGGGGAAGTTCGCCCTTCTTGGGGTCTTCGTCGATGTCGGGGGGGGTTATGGCATCGGGGACAATGCCAAGCTGCGCCAGAAGTTCCTTCCGGCGCGGGCTGCCTGATCCAAGAATGAACCGCAAGGGAACCGCTTACTTGAAGCGATAGTTGATGCGGCCCTTCGACAGGTCGTAAGGCGTCATTTCCACCTGAACCTTGTCGCCTGCCAGAACACGGATGCGGTTCTTGCGCATCTTGCCTGCCATCACCGCGATCAACTCATGGCCGTTGTCGAGTTCAACCCTGAAAGTCGCGTTGGGCAGGAGTTCCTTCACGACACCGGGGAATTCGAGGATATCTTCCTTGGCCATGGTCTCTCCAATGGGGTTTGGCCCGTCCGGGATCCCGGGGCAGGCATGGGCGGGCATATGCGCCTGTTTGCCCGCGTTTTCAAGGGAAAATCGTAATCTATCCTGCCGCGACCCGGTCTAGCTGCTCGGGCCAATGGGCATGGTTCAACACACCACCATCGCGGCGCACCTCGCGGATGGCCTCCAGACTGACGTCGGCAATCGTCCAGCCGGGGGAATTCATCCCGCCTTCCGCCAAGATTCCGGTCGGAGGGAAGCCACGGTCGGGCGGGCCATAGATGCTGGCGGCACCGATGTTTTCATCCACGGCCGGGCAGAAATCGCACAGGCCCACTGTCGGCGCATGCACCACAACACATTGATTTTCCAGCGCCCGCGCCATGGAGCCCACCCGAACGCGGGTAAAGCCTGCAAGGCTGTCGGTGCAGGAGGGCGCCAGCAGAATTTCTGCCCCTTGCTCCACCAGCGCGCGCGACAGCAACGGGAATTCGCTGTCATAGCAGATCACCACACCGATGCGGCCAAGATCGGTGTCAAAGGTGGTCAGACCTTGGCCCGCCACCACATCCCATGTCTCGCGCTCAAACCGCGTCATGATCTGCTTGTCCTGATGGCCGATGATGCCGGACGGGCCATAAAGCGTCGCCCGGTTGACCGGACGGGTTCCGGAAAACACCGGGCCGGACGCGCCAAGGATATGCACCCCATGCTGGGCTGCCAGCCCGATATGCGCGGCATCCACCGCAGGCTTCCAGCGGGCGACCTCATGCAAGGCCGCCTCAAGGTCTGCCGCCACGGCCCGCCCCCCAAGGCTGGCAAGCTCCATCGCGCCATATTCGGGAAAGGTCAGAAGATCCGCGCCTTTTGAGGCGGCGTCGGCCACCCAAGCCGCCAGATGCGTCGCGTAATCGTCGAAATGGGCAAATTCAGTCAGCGGATAGGCCGCAGCGGCAAGTTTCATCGTCACAGCGCCCGCATCCAGAACTGCAAAGGCTTCACGCTTTCCCCCGCATCCCCGACATCTTTCCACGCAAATTCGGCCAAAACACCCGGCAGTTTGGCATAGCCCCGCCCGGCCCAGAAGGCGTCATTGGTCCGATAGGTCGAGGGCCGCAAGGGATGGCTGCCCTCTCGCACCACCGAGCAAAAAGCGACATGGGTGCGGCCATGGGCGCGGGCATGGGCTTCGCGCAGATCAAAGAAGCGATGGCCCAGACCCTGTCCGCGATAGGCCGGCAGCAGCACCGATTCTGCCCCGTAAAGGATGCTGCCCGCCGGCAACCCGATCCGGGCCAGCGGGGCGGCAAACCCCTCGGCATGGTCTTCCATGAAGGTCGAGGTCGAGGCCCCGACCAGCATCCCGGCATCAAAGGCGCCGACCAGAAGCGCGCCCTCGTTGTCGCGGTACGTCTTCAGATACTCGCGCTCATACTCCAACGTGCCGTCGTACAAATAAGGCCAGTCCCGGAACACCGCGATGCGCAGGCGTGCCACATCGTCCAGATGGGCTTCCAGCTCTTCCCCGGTCAGGGTGCGGACCTCAACCATGGGACGCCGGGACGTTCTGAACCTGCCGAATCCAGTCGTTCAGGTTGTAATAGGTGGTCACACGGGTGATCTTGCCATCTTTCAGGGTGAAGAACCCGCCCGCTGGCAGAACATAGTGCTGGCCATGCGCTTCGGGCAGGCCGGGATCGGTTTTCAGATATTGGCCATGCACCACAAATTCGGCCGCCCCGCGCGTGCCATCTGCGTTGGCCATGATGACCATGTCCTTCAGCGCCTCCTTATAGGTCGCTGACATATGCGCGCAAAACTCCGCAAAGGCGTCTTTGCCCAACCGCGTTGCGCCCTCATTCACATGATGGGCGAAATCGTCATGCAGCGTCTCCAGCATGCCGGCAATCTGCCCTGTATTGAAGGCGGCGTAATAGGCGGCAATGGTGGCTTCGGCGGTGGTGCGGCTCATACGGTCCTCCTGTCATTGGCCGCATGATTGCCATGGGCCGGGGCAGGGGCCAAGCCGGAAAGGCCGTATGAGCGCGCAAAACCGACATCAGGGACAATGTTCCTTTGGCCCTCAATGTGGCGCAAATATCCCACGGGGGACGCGGGACTGGCATCGCCAGCCCCGCGTGGGGAGCACCCTATCGCCGTTTCACCCCAGAGCAGCCTTGACCGTGACAGCCATCGGCGTCGTCGGGCGGCCGATCAAGCGCGATAATGTGCGGCTGTCATCAAACAGCGCCCCTTTCGAGGCCTGAACATCGCTGTCGGCCAAGGCCTTGGCAAAGCCTTCGGGCAGGCCAAAACCCACCAACATTGCGGCATAATCAGCCTCAGGCAGGCTCGCATAGCCAATGGTCTTGCCGCTTTGACGGGACACCTCGGCGGCCATGTCGGCCAACCGGTAAGCTTCATCGCCTGCCAATTCGTAAACCTTGCCTTGATGCGTCTTGTCCTGCGCGACGACAGCAATCGCTTCGGCAAAATCGGCGCGGCTCGCGGTCGACACCAGACCTTCGCCCACAGCCCCCGCCATCGCACCATGGGCCAGCGCCGCGCCCAGGCTGTCGGTGTAGTTTTCCGTATACCAACCGTTGCGCAAAATGGTGTGCGGCAGGCCAGAACTCTTCAGCGCCTCTTCCGTCTCGGCATGGGCCGCGACCAAAATCATCGGGCTTTTCTCACCCTTCAGGATCGAAGTGTAGATCACATGGCCCACGCCTGCCGCCTTGGCTGCGGCGATCACGGCCTTGTGCTGGCCAGCGCGGTCATTGAAATCATTGGATGAAATCAACACCAACGTCTCGACCCCCTGCAAGGCGGCGGTGTCTGGGGCAAAATAGTCAAAGCCGCGCACCTCTACCCCAAGATCGGCGGCCTTTTCCGGGCTGCGGGCCAAAGCAATTGGCGCGGCTCCGCGCGTCTTCAGGGCGGCGATGGCAAGACGGCCCAGTTGGCCGGTGGCTCCGGTGACGGCGATGGTCATGACAGTTCTCCTGTAAAAGGTTGACGGGGCACAGATACGCCATTACTTCTGAAAAGGAAGTACGCACGATTTTGTAAGTATAACGCAGAGGCGCACATGACCACCCAAGCGGACGCACAGGCGCTTTACGACCAGTGGCGCGATGCCGATGTGATGGCGCCCGATTGCCCGTCGCGGCGCGTGTTGCAGCATCTGACCAGCCGGTGGGGGGCGTTGGTCATGGTGGCGCTGGCCATGGCCCCCAACCGGTTTTCCGGCCTGCGCCGTCAGGTGCGCGGGATTTCCGAACGCATGCTGGCGCAAACCCTGCAGGAATTGGAGGCCGATGGTTTTGTGCTGCGCACCGCCCATGCCGTGGTGCCGCCGCATGTCGATTATGAATTGACGCCTCTGGGACAAGAGGCTGCGGCGCATCTGGTGCCGCTTATCCGCTGGATCGAAGGCGCGCTGCCGCGGGTCTTGGCGGTCTCGCGGCGCGAAGCCGCGGAATAGGGTCAGCTGAACGCCGGGCCAAAGCGCTCGATCAGGCGAGCCGCGATCTGGTCGCGCACTTGGCGATAGGCGGCCAGCTTGGCCTCGCGGTTATCATTGCCAAGGGCAGTCGGGTCGATGATCGGCCAGAACTCCACCGTGACATGGCTGGTTTTCGTCAGATCCAGCGCCAGTTTCTGGCTGGCCGGCGTCAGGGCAACGATCAGATCATACTGCCCCAGATCATCGCCCAGATCTTGCATCTCCTCAAACGAGCGGGAGCGGTGGCGCGACAATTCGATGCCCATTTCGGCGCAGACCGCGACGGAAAAGCCGTCGATCTCCATATCATTTTTGACGCCCGCCGACTGCACATAGGCGCGTTGGCCGTAGAATTTCTTCATCAACCCCTCCGCCATGGGAGAGCGCACGGCGTTGTGGTCGCAGCAAAACAGCACGGCTTGCGGGAAGTCGGCCACTCTTACCCCCAATGCAGCACACAGATCAGGGTGAACAGCCGCCGCGCGGTGTTGGTGTCAACGCAGGCCTTGCCCTCTAGCCGATCTTGCAGAACCGAGGCGCCTTCGTTGTGGATCCCGCGCCGGGCCATGTCGATGGCTTCGATCTGGCTGGGGGGCAGCCGCTTTACCGCGTCGAAATAAGACTCACAAATCTGGAAGTAGTCTTTCACCACCTGCCGGAACGGGCCAAGCGACAGGTGGAACGCGCCCACCGGCGTTTCGTCCTCGGTCGCGATGGAAAACACCAACCGGCCTTCGCGGATCGCCAGACCCAACCGATAGGGCCCCGGCGGAATATCGCGCCCCTCGCGCGTGGGTAGGCCAAAGGAGTTCTCTTCCAGAAGATCGAAGATCGCAACTTTGCGTTCCTGTTCGATTTCGGGCGTCGGCCGCACCAGCCCGCGCTCGTCAATCTCGATGTGGCAAATACGGTTTGTCATCGGGGCCTTCCACAGAACTGGCCCCCGTGATGCCCGAGCAGCCCCACTCTTTCAAGAGGTAAGGGCGCCCTCGGGGTGCGGGGGCTGCGCGGCCAGCCTCAGGATTGCCACAATTGACGAGTGGTGTTTGGCTTAATTCCAGACCAGCGGATCAGACCCGGCTATCGACTGCACCCGATAGCCCGAGGCGGCGAGCTTGCGGATGCTGGTCGTCAGGTTGTCCAGCACATAGTCACCGTCATTCGTCCGCACGACCAGCAGCGCATGGCCTTCGCCCGCGGCGGTTTTGACATAGGCGACGCGCAGCGCGCTGGGGGGGAAACCTTTGGCAATCAACGCTTGCCGTTTTGCCAGAACATAATCCTCGCAATCGCCAGATTTGGCACCGACCGTCCAAACATCGCCGCCGCCGTCGGCTTTTGGTCGGATGGCACGATTTACAGCGCGATTGACCGTATCCAGCTGTTTTAAGGTGCTGCGCCCCGCATTGACCGAACTTGCCCCGCCGCCCTGACACTGTTCCGGCTGTTGCAAGCACAGGATTTGATACCCGAGCGGGGGGGCAGTTCCCCGCTCTCTGGCGGCAACGGGGCTTGACACCAAAAGGGCGAGGAAAATTGCGGTGGCCGCAATCGCCGATTGTGCGCGGTTTGTTTCAAGATCAACTTTGAACACGGGCTTCGATCCCCCAATTGTTTCAAAGACTTGCGCGGGCAAGCTTTCCAATTGGTGTACGAATCGCATGAAACTTGGGCTTTTCCGCGACCCGCTGGCGATGCTCCAGTGTCGATTTGGGCGCGGCTTGCCACAATTGGGGCGAAGTCATTGATGCGCTTAGCTGTGAATAAGGCAAATTTCACAGGTACTTATCGGTAAAAACATATTTTGGCCTCGGTTGCGTCAAAAATATGGAAAAAATAAGGCAAAGAGAGTATCGTAAGAGCGTAAAGGGCCCTCGTTCGATATTTCGGGGCCCGTGTGTGGTTGTTTCCGTATTTCGATCAATTCATAGAATGGGGGGCTGCAGATGCATTCTCGTACAATTGCGCATGTCATGTGCTTTGCAATGTTCACATTTGGCGCGGCTGGTGGGCCAGCTTGGTCATTTAGCTCCGATGGCAATTTGACGGCCTCGTGTCAGGCCGGCAGCTGTCAGCCGAGCCTCGATGCCTTTGCCAAATCGGTTCCGCCGGGGCGTCAGCGCGACCGGATCTTGGTGGACGTTGCCATTACTTTGGCCAAATCGGCCCAAGGTACCGAAGTTTCGCTGCAGCAATGCGGCGCAACGCAATCGGCAATCCTTGCCATTTCCGGCAAGGTTTCGGCGGCAAAGACGCGTCGTCAGCTGGAAACCTTGGCAGATTCTGTCTGCACGGGCGCCGTGACGGCCAGCATCAGCGTCCCGACTGGCTCACGCGGTGATCGCCTCGCCAGCGCAGGTGGCGGCTCGGATGATGGTGAGACCGGCGGCGGCGATACCGGTGGCGGTTCGGGTGAAGAAACCGGCGGCGGCACTGGTGGAGAAATCGGCGGCGGTGGCGACACCGGCGGCGGCGGTGATACCGGCGGCGGTGACGATGACACCGGCGGTGATGGCGATACCGGCGGTGACGATGATCATGGCACTGGTGGTGATCACGGAGACCACGGTGGCAATCATGGCGGTGGTCACCATGGCCATGGCCACGGCGATGGTCACGACCATGACCACGGTGATGACGACGACGACGATGGCCACTGGGGCAATGGCGGTGGCCATGGCCACGGGACCGGCGGCGATCACGGCGAAGGTGGGCATGGCGGCCATGGCGGTAATGGCACCGGCGGTGACCATGGCGACGATGACGACGATCATGATGGCGGCGATGGTGGCCATGACGGTGGTGACGACGGCGACGACCATGATGGCGGCGACGGTGGCCATGACGGTGGTGACGACGGCGACGACCATGATGGCGGCGACGGCGGCCATGACGGTGGTGACGACGGCGACGATCATGATGGCGGCGACGGTGGCCATGACGGTGGTGACGACGGCGACGATCATGATGGCGGCGACAATGGCCATGGAAGCACCAACAACAACGGCACCAATGGTGACACCTCACCCGGCAACAGCGACGGGCATGAGAACGGCGTTGGCGGCAGCGATGGTGGCCAATCCGGCGGGAACTCCGGTGGGGGTAACTCCGGCGGGGGTAACTCCGGCGGGGGGAGCGGCGGCACTGGCGGGAACAGCGGCGGCGGAAATTCCGGCGGCAATGGGAACACCAACAACAATGGCACTAATGGTACAACCTCGCCCGGCGGCAGCGCAGGTCATGAGAACGGCGTTGGCGGCAGCGATGGTGGCCAATCCGGCGGGAACTCCGGCGGGGGTCGCGGCGGCGGGAACTCTGGCGGCAATAACTAAGGCTGAGCCTTTGACCGCGCCGAACGCTGTGGCCTAACCTCAGGCCCCAAAAACACAAAAAGCGCGCGACATCCGTCGCGCGCTTTTCCTTTCTATGCCTTGGATTAGCGGTTCAAAGCTTTCAGGCGCGCTGTGACGCTCAGCCCATGCGCTTCAAGGCTTTCGCTTGCGGCCAAACGTTCGGCGGCGGGCCCAATCGCGGCCAGTGCCGCAGGGGTCATCTTTGCCAACGTGGTGCGCTTGACGAAATCCATCACCGAAAGCCCCGACGAAAACCGGGCCGAGCGCGCTGTGGGCAACACGTGGTTCGGCCCGCCGACATAATCGCCGATCGCCTCTGGCGTCCAAGATCCCAGAAAGATCGCGCCGGCATGGGTGATCGACTGGCTCAACCCGTCGGGATCGGCAACGCAAAGCTCCAAATGCTCGGGCGCGACCCGGTTCGACAAGGCTGCGGCCTCGGCCAGATCACGGGTGATGATCACCGCGCCAAAGTCGCGCCAGCTTGCCCCCGCAATCACGCGACGCGCCAGGGTTTCCAGCCGGGCCTCCACTGCGGCCACGACGCGGGCAGCAAAGCCCGCATCCGGGGTGACAAGGATCGACTGCGCGCTTTCGTCATGTTCAGCCTGTGACAGCAGGTCAAGCGCGATCCAATCTGGATCATTGTCGCCATCCGCAATCACTAGAATTTCTGACGGGCCAGCGATCATGTCGATGCCCACCTTGCCAAAAACCCGGCGCTTGGCCGCGGCGACAAAGGCATTGCCCGGCCCGGTGATCTTGTCCACCGGCGTGATGGTTTCCGTGCCATAGGCCAAGGCTGCCACCGCCTGCGCGCCCCCGATGCGGTACACCGTATCCACCCCGGCCAGCCGCGCCGCCAACAGGACCAGCGGATTGACCACGCCATCCGGCGTCGGGCAGGTGATGACCAACCGCTGAACCCCGGCCACTTTGGCCGGAATGGCATTCATCAAAACCGACGAGGGATATGAGGCCCGCCCGCCCGGCACATAAAGCCCGGCGGCAGAAACCGGCGTCCAGCGCCAGCCAAGGGTTGCACCTGTCGGCTCAACCCAAAGCGCATCTTCCGGCACCTGCCGGGCGTGATAATCTCGGATGCGCTCTGCGGCCAACTCCAGCGCGGCGCGATCCTCGGGGGCAACCTTGGCGATTTCGGCGTCTATTTCGGCTTCGGAAAAGGCCATCCCCGCTGCCGTCAGCTCCAGCCGGTCAAACTTAGCCGTCAATTCCAGCACGGCCCGGTCTCCGCGCGCGCGCACATCGGCGATGATTGCGGCGACGGTGGCATCCACATCGGGGCTGTCTTCGCGCTTTTGTCCCAAAAGCGCGGTAAAGCGCGCTTCGAAATCGGCGTCGCGGGTGTTCAGAAACGTCGGCATCGGCACCTCCGGTCAAGTTGCGCCCGTCCTAGGCCAAAGCCTTGCCCCCCGCAAGAAGAAGGGGGCTTCGCGCCCCCTCTGCGCCTGCGGCGCATTCACCCCGGCGGAGTATTTCCAAAGGCGCAAGACATTTCATCTTGGCCCAAATACTCCGGCCGGAGGCGCCGACCGTGGGACAGGGCGCCTCAGCCGCCGAAATGCGAAAACCGATAGGGGCTGACGCCATATTTCTTGCGGAAACTTTTGGAGAAATGCGAGGTGGAGGCATAGCCGCAGGCCACCGCCACATCCGTGACCTTCATATCGGTTTCCGCCAAAAGGGCGCGGCCACGGGCCAGACGCAGGTCGTTCATATAGCGCACCGGCGTGATGCCGAGATAGCGGTTGAACAGGCGTTCGATCTGGCGGCGCGACAGGTTCAGGTGCTCGGCGCAGCCGTCAAGGTCGAGCTCGTCTTCGATGCGGGCTTCCAGATAGGCGGCGGCCTGCAAAAGTTTGTCGTGGCGGGTGCCAAGCCGGGTTGCAAGGCTGGCGGTCTGGCTGTCGGCCTCGTCCCGGCGCTGGGTCAAAAGGCACATGTTCATGACCTCTTGGCCAAGCTCGGCACCGAAGCGGTCCGAGATCAGCTTGAGCATCATGTCTGCCGCCGCCACACCGCCGGCGCAGGTCATCACCCGGTCATCCATCGAAAAGACTTGGCGGCTGGGTTCCAGATCGGGAAAGTTTTCGGCAAATGCCGTGGTATTGTCCCAATGCATGGTGAAACGGCGCCCCTTCAGGATGCCGGCTTGCGCCAGGGCATAGGCCCCGGTGCACAGCCCCCCCACGGTGCGGCCGCGCCGCCACAGCCCGCGCAGCCAATCGCCAAGCGCGACCGACGCCTTGCCTTCGGGTTCGACCCCGGACACCACCAGCACAATGCCTTCGGGCTTGGCATCGGGCCAAGCGCCATCGACCACGATCGGCACGCCGTTTGAACAGGCCACAGGGCGACCGTCATCAGACAGCACCGTCCAGCGGAACAGCACCTGCTGGGTCAGCTGGTTGGCCATCCGCATCGGTTCAAGTGCCGCCGAAAACGCCAGCATGGTGAACTTGGGCAAAAGCACAAAGGCCACATCGACGACCTCGGGCTTTTCCGCCAGTTTCACATGGGCCGTGCCTTTGGCGACATATCTCTGGCTATCGGTCATTTGGCCCTCATCTGAGGGGATCATAGCAGAGGGCGGGGCGTGGCGCATCAGGTGCAGGCTGATGCGATTCAGGTCCCCGCCGACCGTCGCGACAGCCTGCGGATGGAACTGGCCGCCGAAGGCCTGCCGGCCGCGACCGGCAAGGGGTATGAACTGCTGGAGTCGCTGTCGGGGTTCGGCACCACCGCGCAGATGTTTGATGCCGCGCAATGGCGTGCCATCGAAGGGGAACTGGCGCGCACGCTGCTGGCCTCTCCGGGTGTCCGGGCTGCCCGGGTCCATATCGCCCGTGGCGCGGCACGGGCCTTTGCGCAGGCCGACCGTCCGACGGCCTCGGTCGCGGTGACGCCGTCGCTCGGCCGCGTGACCGGTGCGCAGGCGCAGGCGATCCGGCATCTGGTGGCTGCGGCCGTGGCCGGGATGACACCGGAGGAGGTGGAAACTCGCGTCATCACCCCCATCGAAACCGAAATGCTCGGCATTCCCCGCCAGAACATGCTGCGCTCAATGGTGAAATACGGGATCGCAGATATCACCCTCACCTTCGACGATGGCACGGATATCTACTGGGCTCGTCAGCAGGTA
>CALBSG010000125.1 GCA_937927675.1 uncultured Paracoccaceae bacterium
GTGGCATTCGGGCCTTTACGCAGGGTTTTTGCCCGCGCCAATTGTGCCCTGCACCGAGAATGGCCCCTCCTGCACCGGTGAGGCGCAGATGATCCTTGGCCTGCCGATCCCCTATCTCTCAGCGGTCGCCTTTGCAGCGATCCTTGCCTGTCTCCTCTTGCCGAAAGGACACCGCCCATGAACCGCCGCACGCTTATCCTTGGAGCCTCCGCACTTGGTGTTGCTGCCTTCGCGGGTGGCGCCTTCGTCCTGAAGCAGCGCCGCGACGCCGAGGCAGAAGCGGCGGCCGCCGCCACGCCAACCGAAGATCAGGCACTGTTGGTCCGTGACTATTCCCCCAGCTTCGGCCCCGCAGATGCGCCCGTCACACTGGTTGAATTTTTTGACCCCTCCTGCGAGGCCTGCCGTGCCTACCACCCGGTGGTGCAGGAAATCCGGCGGCAGTTTCCGACTCAGGTCCGCGTTGTGTTGCGCTACACCGTCTTCCATGAAGGCTCGGACGAGGCCGTGCGCATCCTTGAAGCTGCGCGGATGCAGGACAAGTTCGAACCGGTGCTGGACGCGCTGCTGGAGCAGCAGCCCGGCTGGGCCGTTCATGGCGCGCCAGAGATGGATGTCGCCTGGGAAATCGCCGGTGCCGCAGGTCTCAATCTAGATAAGGCGGAAACCGACCAGTTCTTCCCGGGGATCACCGGCATTCTGAACCAGGACGCGGCCGATGTCGAAGCACTGGCCATCCGTCAGACCCCGACCTTCTTTCTGAACGGGAAGCGGCTGGAAAACTTCAGCGCCGAAAGCCTGATCGCGGATGTCCGCTTTGCGGTGGAGAACAACTGACGGCGTTCAGGACCGGTTGGCGAAGGCCGAAAACAGGGCCAGCGTCCGCGCGCTCACGTGATGCTCGATGCCCTCGGCATCGCGCTCCGCCGTCTCGGGATCGAGACCCAGACTGATGAGAAAACGCAGCACGATTTCGTGCCGACGCCGGCATTCCTGTGCCAGCGCACGCCCGTCTTCCGTCAGAAAGACCGACCGATACTTCGCGCGGGTGATCAGTCCCTCCCGCGCCAGACGGTCGAGCGTCTTGCTCACTGTCGGCACCTTCACGCCAAGCCGCGCGGCGATGTCCACGGGCCGCGCCTCGCCTTGATCGTGGATCAACTCCGCGATCAGTTCGACGTAATCTTCGGCCAGCTCATTGCGCCGGGCTTCGCGCACGCCCTGAAACGCTCCGGCGCGCAGGTCCGCAGGCCGTTCATCCGATATGGCGTGGGGGGCAGGATTGAACTCTTTCATCACGTCAGTCTCGCATGGGATGGATTGACAAGTAAAGGCATAGGGCAGATTGTTAGCCCTGTCTAACTTTGTGCGCCAAGACTTTGGCGCGACCATATGACTGCAGAAAGCAAAATCCATGTCCGCGAACGCTTGGCGTCGAGAGAGCGAGACACCATCCCTTTCGGAAGTCTTCCGCAGCATCGCGGTCGGCAACGGCGGCACCAGCAGGTTTAGGCGCTTCCTTGCTTTCATCGGACCAGGCTACCTTGTGGCGGTGGGCTACATGGACCCCGGAAACTGGGCGACCTCGCTCGCGGGCGGGGCGGCCTTTGGCTACACGCTTTTATTCGTGGCCCTGCTGTCGAACATCATGGCGATCCTACTCCAGTCACTATGCGCGCGGCTCGCTGTCGCCTCGGGGCGCGATCTGGCGCAGGCCTGCCGCGATGCCTTCCCCAAGTGGATGTCGGTCCCACTGTGGGTGCTGGCGGAGGGGGCGATCATCGCCACGGACCTGGCAGAGGTGATCGGCACCGCCATCGGCCTGAACCTTTTGTTCGGGATTCCGCTGGAGATTGGCATCTTCATCACCGCTGCTGACGTGTTCCTGATCCTGTGGCTCCAGAACAAGGGCTTCCGCTGGATCGAGGCTCTGATCATCTCGCTTATGGCGCTAATCGCCGCCTGTTTCGTCGTGCTCATCGCGCAGGCTGATCCGGTGTGGGGTGAGGTCATCGCCGGGTTTGCCCCCAGCCGCGAGATCTTGGGCAACCCGACCATGCTCTATTTGGCGCTCGGGATCATCGGTGCGACCGTGATGCCGCATAACCTCTATCTGCATTCCGGCATCGTGCAGACCCGCGCCTTCGGCCTTGATATGCCTGCCAAGCGCGAGGCGCTGCGGATGGCGACATGGGACAGCACCATCGCGCTTATGTTCGCTTTGACGATCAATGCCTCGATCCTGATCCTCGCGGCCGCCGCCTTCTACACCGTGGGCGAAAACGATGTGGCCGAGATCGACAAGGCGCATCTTTTGCTGGAGCCGCTGCTGGGATCATCGCTCGCGCCGATCCTATTTGGGGTGGCGCTGTTGTGCGCGGGGCTCAACTCCACCGTCACAGCCACCATGGCCGGGCAAATCGTGATGGAGGGGTTCATCAACCTGCGCATCGCACCTTGGGCGCGGCGGCTGATCACCCGCTGCCTTGCAATCCTGCCCGCCATCTTCGTGATCCTGCTCTACGGCAGCGAAGGCGTGGGTCAGCTTTTGATCCTGAGCCAGGTCGTTTTGTCGTTCCAACTGCCCTTTGCCATTGTGCCTTTGGTCATGTTCACCGCCAGCCGCGCCAAGATGGGTGAACTCGTGGCCCCGCGCTGGCTGACCGGCCTGTGCTGGCTGATCGCGGCTGTCATCATCGTGCTGAACATAAACCTGCTGTCTACCGTTCTGTTAGGCTGACTCCAGCAAATTCCATCCAGTTACGCAAGGTAAAGCCGGTCACGGAATCTCGCTTGAAGTGCAAGGGTATGGCCGTGCAGCGTAATCAGATCAGCAGCACCTGAGTGCCGACTTGCGCAATGTCGTAGAGTTCGATGACATGCTCGTTGTACAGACCGATGCAGCCATTCGATGATCTGCGTCCTATCTTTCGGGTGTCGTGAGTACCGTGGATCAAGTAGGCTGGCCAGGACAGATACAATCCGCGGACACCAAGCGGGTTGTCCTTGGATCCGCCTTCGACCATCTTCGGCCAGTCCGGGTTGCGCTCGAGCATCGAAGCCGTTGGGCGCCACGGCGGGTTCACGGCCTTGCGGACAATCTCGGTCCGCCCGAGCCGGGTCAGTTCCTCGGACAGAGGGACGGATGAGGGATATAGCAGGTAAATCGACTGATCCTCTGACCAATAATGGAGTGCACGTGACTTGGTATCCGCCAGAATTGCACCACCCCGAGTATTCTCAAAATAGTCCTGCCACTGCGGCATCCGGAAGCTGGACACGTTGTTCCGCACGCTGCTTGACGCGGGAGCTTGAAACTCCGTGCTGCCTTCCTGCGCCCAGGCTGGCAGGGATGCAAAACTGGCCACCCCGATTGCGCCCCTCAGCAAAGCCCGCCGCTTCATCAAATCGCTGGTCATGGAACACTCCTCCAAGCGCTTTTCGAGTGTGAGTATCGTTCGCTCGTGGACGAGGCAAATCAAACAGCCGTTAGCACGCGGCACTCGGGGCGATGAGCGCGACCATCCTTTCTCCCCGCAACCGCACACTAGTTTATCTGGCGGCTTGCAAGCGACGAAGATGTCCCACCAACTCTTGGTCGTTTTGTTCTAAGCGGAAGATCCTTCCACAGTTTCAAGCCCACGTCGAAAATCGACCGCTGCGCCACCAATCTGACAATGCCGTGATCTTCGAACATATGCGTTGCACCTCAAGCTACTAGAGCAGCTATCCATCCCTCCCATTTTAGGGGTTGTGGCAAGAATGTACGTTTCAAGCGCACACCAGTTCTCGAGCCGGAAGCCTGTCCAAAGCTGGGCCAGTTTGGGGGCCGCCATCGTGGCAGGTGTCCTTTTCGTCTTGGCTCTGCAGCCATACTCGATCTTGCCACTTGCGCTGATCGCCTTTGCTCTGCTGGCAGTGTTGGTGCGTCGCGCATCCGGTTTCATCGCGTTCAGGCTGGGATACTTCTTCGGCCTCGGTCAATTCGTGCCCGGGCTTTTCTGGATCACCGAAAGTTTTCAGGTTGAGGCGGACCGGTTCGGTTGGCTGGCTCTGCCGGCGGTTCTTGGTCTTTCGGCGCTTCTGTCGGTCTTTCCTGCCCTGGCCTGCGCTCTGGCGGCACGGATGGAACGCGCCGGGTTGTCGTTGGCGCTCTCAATGGCGACAAGCTGGACCGCCACGGAGTGGCTGCGAGGCCATGTTCTCACCGGGTTTCCCTGGAACCTGGCTGCCTACACACTCTCTGACTGGCCGGTCGCTGCGCAGGCTTCCTCTGTCTTCGGAAGCTACGGCCTGGGATTTCTTCTGGTGCTCTGCGCCGCGCTGGCCGGACTGGCTTTTGTCTCGGCCGCCGACGGGAAACGCATCAGCCGCCTCGCCACTGCGGGCGCGATCGCCTTGTCGGTGACCGCATTTGGTGCAATGCGCTTGCTGTTCGCCGATGTGCCGTCAGAGCGCGGCGCGCAAATCCGTGTCGTCCAGCCGAACATCGCACAGAGTGCCAAATGGGATGATGCCACCCGAAACTCAAACATCCTGAAACTCATCGCGCTTTCGGCCCAGCCCGGCGACTTCGACATTCTGCTCTGGCCGGAAACCGCTTGGCCAGGGTTCCTGGCAGAGGATGCCGGTGCCCGGGCAATGTTGGGCTGGCTCTTGCCCGAGACCGGCGTCTTGCTGACAGGCAGCCCGGAACGGGAGGAAACCGGGGCCGGGACAGTCTACCGGAATGCCGTGCTTGCTATCTCTCGTGACGGCACCATTCTGACGCGCTATGCCAAGCATCATCTCGTTCCGTTCGGTGAGTACATTCCGTGGCGGAACCTTTTGCCCCTTCAGCGTCTGGTTCAATCGCTCGGAGACTTCACGCCGGGGCCAGGGCCCCGGACACTGGCGTTCGGCCCACACCCCTATGCAGGGATCGCAATCTGCTATGAGATCATTTTTCCCGGACACGTGGTCGATGATGCGATCAGACCGGACTGGATCTTCAACGCGACAAACGACGCTTGGTTCGGTGCCTCGATCGGGCCATGGCAGCATTTGGCATCGGCCCGGATGCGGGCCATTGAAGAGGGCCTGCCTCTCGTCCGGGCCGCCAACACGGGAATTTCGGCAGTGGTTGATTCCTACGGGGCAACATTGGCCATGCTCGAAATCGACACGTCAGGCGTGATCGACATCCGCTTGCCCCGCCCATTGCCCGCAACCATCTACGCCCGCTTCGGAGACTGGGCGCTTCTCATTATTATGCTCACTTCATGGGCCATCAGTGGCTACTGGGCCCGCCGGCACCGGGCAAACCTGAAAAGTGTATCGAAATGATCGGGGCGCTCTTTGCAACCATCGGGTTCATTTGGGGTTACCTCGTTGCGCGGCGGCGGGGCGGAAAGACCCTCGACCGCTTGCAGTATGGCGCAGGCTTTGCCATCGCCTTCGGGCTGTTCGGCACCCTCCTCGGAATCGCCCTCGCAAGGTATCTTGGGGCAGCCTGATCGGCGAAACCTTGCCGGTCCTGAAACTCTCACCTTCTTGTCGGTTGAACCTCTAGTTGCTCGAGGTTCTAGACGGCAGGCTGTTCTCTCAGTCCGGACTGTTCATGCGTCTTCGTTCTCTTCAGATTATCCTTTGGATCGCCGCCACTGCGGCGGTCATCACGTTTTTGGCGGTGCGGTGGTGGCCTGCAACGGACGACACCGCAACAGCTGATTCAGCCTTTATGCCTACCTTCGCGCTTGCAGACAGCGAAGGCCGTATGCGCACGACTGCCGAATTTCGCGGAAAGTTCCTGTTGGTGTTCTTCGGCTTTACAAGCTGCCCGGATGTCTGTCCGACGACGCTCTCCGAAGTCGCTCAGGTCATGGATGATCTTGGATCTGCCGCGGGATCGGTGCAGCCGATTTTCATTTCGATCGATCCCGAACGGGACAGGCGTCTGGGGCTGGCCGACTACACAACGGCCTTTCATCCAGCGATCCTTGCTTTGGCAGGAAGCGAAGAGGATACAAAGTCTGCGGCCGCAAGCTTCAAGATCTTCTACGAGCAGGAGGCCGACACTTCGTCGCCGGACGGATACACGATGGCGCACAGCCCTAGCCTTTATCTCATCGGCCCAGACGGGGAGTGGCTGCGTCAATTCACCTACGGTACATCTGCTGCCGAAATCGTTTCCGACCTTCTAACAAGGCTCTGACCCATGAAACACTTCCTTCTCGCCACAACACTGATCTTCTCCGCACCTGCAGCAATGGCCTGTGAGACCGTGACAATCGGCGATCTTACCGTTGAACACGCTTGGTCCAAGGCGACAATCGGCGCGGGACGGCCCGGAGTGTTCTATGTCGAGATCAAGAACTCCGGGACGACCGACGATGCGCTCGTTGGCATCACGACGCCAGCAGCCGGAATGCCGATGTTGCACGAGACTGTCGTACAGGATGGCATCGCATCGATGCCGCATGCGATGTCAGTCCCGGTCCCTGCCGGTCAGAGTGTCCAGCTCGCGCCGGGTGGCTACCACGGCATGCTGATGGAGCTGACGACGGCCCTCAAGGAGGGCGACAGCTTTCCGGTTACCCTTTCCTTCGAAAAGTCTGGCGAGGTTACCGTGAATGTCGACGTCCTCTCGTTGCGCGCGGAGGGTCCGGATTGCGCCGACGCAGGGCAATAATCCTGGGTGCGGGAGGGGCAGTCGGAGCCGTCGCCTTCATGCTGGGCGTCGGGGCCTATCGCACGCGCAATCGGCCAGCCCGCAGCGAGGTCCTGCCCGTGCCGATCGGTCAGATGACCTGGACATTGACCGACCACCAGGGTCGCTTGGTCCGACCTTCTGACTGGGCCGGTCGCCCTGTCATGGTATTTTTCGGCTTCACCTGGTGCCCGGACGTCTGCCCGACCACATTGAGCGACATATCGCTCTGGCTCGAGGAGCTGGGTGCCGACGCGGATCGTTTGATCGTGGCGTTGATTTCGGTCGATCCGGAGCGCGACACGCCCGATGTCCTAGCCGGTTACGTCAGCAACTTCGATCCACGCATCATTGGGCTGACGGGCCCTGCTGACGAGGTCGCTCAGGCGGCCGCAGATTTTCGCGCAACCTATCGCCGCGTCGATAAGGAGGGCGGCGACTACACGATGGACCACACCGCCGGTGTATTTCTTTTCCACCCCGATGGGCGCTTCGCCAGCATCATAGACTTCCATGAAGACCGGCGTTTCGCCGTTCCCAAAATCCGCCGAACCCTCAGTTGAAAGGTCATTCTGCCAGATGATCCGCTCCGCATTTCTGATCCTTGCTATCACGGCTTTCGCCCCGCTCCAGGCAGTGGCCGATCCTCCGACGGCGCATTTGCCCGTGGCATTCGAAGCCACAATCGCCCCCGGTGACACCCTGGACAGCGTCCTTGGTCACGCAGGAATCCCCGGGACGGTCCGGGCAGAAGCAGCCCTTGCGCTCTCAGGTGTCTACGACCTGACGGACCTGCGACCTGGCCACCGGATCGAATGGACCACGGCGTCCTGGGATCCGGCATCGCTGACACGCCTATCGCTCTTCGTGGAAGATGGTGTGGAGATCGCTCTCTCGTTCGACGGGCCGATCGCGGCACAGCGTCTTGACCCGCCGGTTCGTGAGACAGACCGGCGAGAGACCTTGACCCTCAACGGAACTCTCTATGACGCCCTGATGGCACGAAATGCACCCGAACGATTTGCGGTTGATTTGACCGCACTGCTTGCGGGTCAGGTCGATTTCAGGCGCGATCTCAAAGGCGGAGAAACCTTCGCGCTGGTCTGGCAGGAAGATCAGCTTCCCGATGGCAGCATCGCGGGAGAGCCTCGCCTGAGTTACGCCAGACTTGAACTTGCGGATCGCGTGCTCGAACTCGTTGCGACCGAAGCCGCTGGCCCAGTCATAGTTTTCGAGGACGGCGAAGCTGTACAGCGTTCAGCGGCACCCATCCTCGGTGCCCGCCTGTCGTCCGTCTTCGGCCGACGGAACCATCCTGTATTGGGCGGGGTCCGCATGCATACCGGGATCGATTATGCGGCACCTGTGGGGACCGAAGTCTCGGCAACTGGTGCTGGGCGGGTAGTCTTTGCGGGCACGATCCGTGGCTACGGCACCACAATCGACATCGATCACGGCGGCGGGGTCGTGACGCGATATGCGCATCTCTCCGAAATTGCCGAAGACGTTCGCGTGGGGACACGGGTTAAAGCTGGAGACGAGATCGGCGCAGTCGGCGCAACCGGGCTCGTGAGCGGGCCCAACCTTCACTACGAAGTTCGTGTCGACGGCCGACCGGTTGACCCGAAAGATCAGGATGCCCTGCCGGAACAAGAGATTGCTTCGGCAGAAGATCTCGATGCCCTCGCCACCTGGCGCAGCGAAACCGGCTTCATGACGGCGATCGATGGAGAACGTGGATGACGGACTATCGGATCGGCCGCCGCGAGGTCATTCTGGCAGCGACCGCCTTGGCCATAGCCCCTGCAGCAAGAGCAGAGGAAGAACCGCCGATCCATGTCGTAAAGGGGCGTGGCTGCGAATGTTGCGATGCATGGGTGGACTATCTGCGCGAACAGGGGTTCACGGTTACGGATGAGGTGTCGATGGGAACCTTGTTAATCCGCTTCAAGATGGATCAGGGCATACCAGCAAAGGCGTTTTCCTGTCACACGGGCACAGTTGACGGCTATGCGCTAGAAGGCCATGTCCCGGCTGCAGATATCCGAAGGCTGCTCGACGAGCGTCCCGACGCTGTTGGCCTCGCAGTGCCCGGCATGCCTTACGGCTCCCCCGGTATGGGATCAGAAGACAGTCGAGAAGCCTATGACGTCCTGCTGGTTCGCAGGGATGGAAGCCTGGAAGTTTATTCAAGCTATCCGGCCGCCTGAGATGAGCCGCAATTGTATCGGATCAGCCAGACTGGCCGTGTGTCTTTTAGTTGCATGTTCCCATGATTTGATGTTCCGAATCATTCGCTGGAATGGAAGGAAGCACTGAGGGACAAGTTTGTCACGGCAGCGCCTCGACCATCAGCCCGTCATTCCGATCAGGGATAGACCCTGCCTCTGTCGTACGCGTCTCGACGATCCGCCACATCCGGTATCGCCCCTGCCCCGTGACCTCCCGGATCAGGCCCTGCTCCTCCATCCAGTCGATGTTGCGCTGAACCGTTGCCCGATGCGCGCCTGTCAGTTTCTCAGCCATCTGCACTGAGACCAGCGGCCAGCTTGAAAAAAGCTTTCGCAGCATCGGCGGCGTCTTGCCCGAGAGCGGCGCCATCGCTTGCGCCGCGACAGCCGCCCAAGCCTCGAGCTCCTCCAGTCTGCGCAGGGCTGCGAAGGTCGCGCTTTCCATCGCGCTCAGCCAGCGTGCTAACCTGGCCGGTGGGTCCCCGATCGCGCGAAGGCCCCCTCCCCCGCCCATGGCGATGGGAGCGAAGATCGCACCGGGCGCGCTCCCCGACGGCGCGAGATCGGCGACCGCGACACGTGCAGCCGTCACCGCAGCCTCGAGCGGATCGTCGACCGGCGAGAGCTCCGCGACGTGCCAGAGATGAAAACCCATGCAGGCCCGTGTCACGGGGTGGAGGTCGTCGGCCTGATTCATCATCCCGAGCCATCCGGCACCCCGGTCCTCGAAGGCTTCGCGCTCTGCCATCTCGACCACGCGCGAGGGAGCCTTGGCATCTTCGAAACGCTCCCCCTGCCCTGGCCGGTCGCGCCGATCGAGAAAGGTCTCAAGGTCGCCCACACCTGCCCGACGCGCCAAGGGTGCGGGTCCGCCGGTCAGCCGCCGCACGGTCCATCCGATCCGGTACAACGCTTGCGCATCGTTTGTGGGGTCTGATGCCGGAGGGTGCAAAATAGTACGCTAAGCTGACAGAACACGCTTTCCGTGATCGCGAAGGTTTCCGTTGGCATCGACGTAGCGATAGAGGGTCACGGATTTGACGCCGAGCTCGGCCGCGAGGGCGGCAACAGAGGTGTCTCTATTCGCCATGGCGGCTTGCGCGAGCCGGACCTGAGCCTTTGTCAGGGCGAATTTCCTCCCGCCTTTTCGACCACGCGCCCGGGCGGCGGCAAGGCCAGCCATGGTGCGCTCCCTGATCAGGTCGCGCTCGAACTCAGCCAGCGTCGCGAAGATACCGAAGATCATGCGACCTGCTGAGGTGGTGGTGTCGATTTCAGCGCCTTGACCGGTTAGCACGCGCAGTCCGATGCCGCGATCTGACAGGTCGCGCACCGTGTTGACCAAGTGGGTCAGCGTGCGCCCGAGTCTATCCAGCTTCCAGACAACGAGAACATCCCCTTCCCGCAATGACCGCAGGCAGGCCTCCAGACCTGGACGGTCATCGCGCGCACCGGATGCCTGGTCTTCGTAGATGCGTTCCACGGGTACTCCGGCGGCGATCAAGGCATCGCGTTGGAGATCCAGGGACTGTGACCCGTCAGCCTTGGAGATGCGTGCATAGCCGATCAGCATGTTTCACAAACGTTCGTTTGGGACGTATTCGTGCGGGCGGCGCTTTTCGACATCATTCTTGTTCCTTATCAAATACCAAAAACAAAATATCACAAACCATACTCGGAAAGAAAAAGATATATGGCACATCGCACAGTGCTGACTGACCGGCAACGTGCCGCAATGTTCGATCTGCCTGCCGTTGAGGCAGCAATGCTGCACCACTACACACTGTCGGACGATGACCTGGAAATCATCCGCGCCCGACGCCGTCCACACAACCGCTTCGGCTTTGCCCTGCAACTTTGCGCGTTGCGATATCCCGGTCGTCTGCTGGGACCTGGCGAGGTGATCCCTCTGGCGGTAAGCCGCTTCATCGCCGCGCAGCTCGGCCTGAAGCCCGATGATCTGGCAGATTATGCAATGCGTGAGGAAACCCGCCGTGAACATCTGCAAGTCCTGCGAGCGCTGTACGGTTACAAGATGTTCACGGGCCGAGGGTCGCGGGATCTGAAGGCTTGGCTGGAAGATGCGGCCGAGGCGTCGCGGTCCAACGACGATCTGGCCCGGCGCTTTGTCGAGCAGTGCCGGGCGACCCGGACCATTCTGCCCGGTGTCACGATCATTGAGCGCCTTTGCGCAGATGCGCTGGTCGTCGCAGAGCGGCGGATCGCATCTCGGATCGCGGGGCGGCTGGTCGATGCCATGCGGGCGCGTCTCGACGCCTTGCTGACAGAAGATTCTGGCGGCTCGGTCACGCGGTTTGTCTGGCTGCGTCAATTCGAAGTCGGGCAGAATTCGGCCGACATGAACCGTCTTCTCGACCGGCTGGAGTTCCTCCAGGGCATCGGGCTTGATGAAGCGGCCTTAGCCGAGGTGCCGCCCCACCGGATTGCCCGGCTGCGCAGGCAGGGTGAGCGGTACTTTGCGGGCGACTTGC
>CALBSG010000126.1 GCA_937927675.1 uncultured Paracoccaceae bacterium
ATATCGCGTGCCCTGCGGAGCCCGACAATACGCGGATGCCCGGTGTGTCTGCGGCAGGACGCAGAGGCCCATCCCGGAGCTCCGTCGGAAGCCATGGCAATGCGCGGGGACTGGCAGTTTCGTGAGGTGACGCTTTGCCTGAAGCACCGGCACCTTCTTGTGCCACTCTGGACCGCGGACAATCGATACGCACGATACGATTTTGCGCCTCGTTTCAAGGAGATCGAGGCAGATCTTCTGGCGGGAACCATGGATCGCCCCGTTAGCGATCCCACGGAATATGACCTTTGGTTGGATCGTCGGCTGGATACCGGTGAGGACCCTACATGGCTGGCCAATCACGGGCTTTATCCCGCCACCGCCTTTTGCCGGTTGTTCGGGATGGAACTCCTGCGCCTTCAGGCTGCCCCAGTTCAGGAAGAAATCCACAGGCTGCGGGCAGCGCAGCAGGCAGGGTTTGCCGTTGCCCGCCAGGGCGAAGCCGCGATTTCAGCGGCGTTCATGGCTTTGGTCGAGGCTTCGGGCGCAAAGCGCGAAGAACCGAAAGCGGTCTTCGGGCATCTGCACGCAAAGCTTCGGACCGATTACGCGAATGATCCTGCTTTCGATCTGTTCCGTCATCTTTTGCGCGAATGCATCGTGTCGGTCTGGCCAGTGGCCGCGGGCGAGACCGTTCTGGGCGAAGTGCAAAGCGAACGCCGCCTGCATTCCCTGTACAGCGCGGCGAGGGACTTCGGCGTGTCCGAGGAATTGCTGGAGCCTTTCCTGATCGAGGCTGGCGCTTTGACCGCCGGCGATCCGCGCTATTCAAACCGCCGGGTCTTCAGCGCCAAGGATCACGCCGCTTTGTTGGCCGAAATCCCGACCTTGGTCAGCTTTCATACCCTGAAGAGCAAAATCGGGATCAGCCGCACTGAATTGGCAAGGTTGGTGTCCGAGGAACTTTTGACGCCGCGCGTGCAGAACGAGGCGGTTCATCTGCGCTGGAGCTTGCCTCAGGCGAAGGATCTGTTGGCCGGTCTGATGGCAAAGGCCCGGCAGATTGCGCCGTCTGATCTTGGATGGGAACCGCTCTTGACGGCAAGCCGTCGGTGCCGCCAGCCGATGTCGGCCATGATCGACGCTGTGCGCAATGGTAAGCTTGCGATCGGTGCGGCAGGTGCAGGGTTTTCGGATTTGCGGCTGCTCTCGGCGGAAGTGGATCGGCTTGCCCATCCGGAAGAAGTTCCGGACGCGGAAGCCCTTGTTACGGCGAGCGTCTTTGGCATGTCTGTCGGCATCAAGGATAAAGGGCGCTTCCGTGCCTTGATTGATGCTGGGCATACCCCCGCTACCAAATTGAGAAATCCCAAAACCGGGATGGCAAATATCTTTGTGACTGCGGCCGACATCGCGGCTTTTCATCGGCGGTTCGTGACCATGCGCACGCTTTCTGCCGAAACGGGGCGGGCGATTCCGGGGCTTCGCGTGCAACTGAAGCGGGCAGGGGTGGCGGTGTTCTCGCCCGACGGGCAGGATTTTGGGCACCTGTACCTGCGGGAAGAGGTTGAGGCGGCCTTGAGGCGGTAAAATCCGCGCAAGATGTAGAACTGGGCATGCTTGGTCTAAATGGGCCGTGCAGCCCGGATGCTGCCTGATTCAGCGCCTATGAAAACCGTTACTAATCAACAGCATGCGTGGCTATCCACAGGGTTCTTTCACCTCATCAACGAAACCCTCTTGACTGGAGTGAGCAGTCAAAACGGCCAAAACGAGCACGCTTATGGTATTTCATCATGAACCGTTTGGCATTGGTAGGGCCGGAGGGACTCGAACCCCCAACCAAGGCGTTATGAGCGCCCGGCTCTAACCATTGAGCTACAGCCCCCCTGCGCCTGCCTAGCAGAGCGGGGCGACCAAAGGCAAGCGGGCGGCGTCATGCGTTGCGCGCCCGCGGCAGATGGCGTAAGGGCAGGACAACTGCCGCCAGCTTGGGATTCTTGACATGACGACCGGACATAATGGCCTGACCTATGCCGACGCGGGCGTGGATATTGACGCCGGCAACGCGCTGGTTGACCGGATCAAACCGGCAGCCAAACGCACCAACCGCACGGGAACCATGGGCGGGCTAGGCGGCTTTGGCGCTTTGTTCGACCTGAAGGCTGCGGGCTACAACGACCCGATCCTTGTCGCGGCAACCGACGGCGTCGGTACCAAGCTGCGCATCGCCATCGACACCGGAAATGTCGATACCATCGGCATCGACCTTGTCGCTATGTGCGTGAACGATCTGGTGTGCCAAGGGGCCGAACCTTTGCTGTTCCTTGATTACTTCGCCACCGGCAAACTGGATGTCGAGGAAGCCACCCGCATCATCACCGGCATCGCGGCAGGCTGCGAGGCCTCGGGCTGTGCGCTGATCGGTGGGGAAACCGCCGAAATGCCGGGCATGTATCACAAGGGCGATTTCGACCTTGCTGGCTTTGCCGTGGGTGCGATGGAACGCGGTGCAGAACTGCCCGCAGGCGTGGCCGAGGGTGATGTGCTGCTGGGGCTGGCCTCGAACGGGGTACATTCCAACGGCTATTCCTTTGTTCGCAAGGTGGTAGAGCTGTCCGGCCTTGGCTGGGACGCCCCGTCGCCGTTCAGCGAGGGAAGCTTGGGCGCGGCCCTGCTGGCCCCGACCCGGCTTTATGTGAAACAGGCGCTGGCCGCGGTCAGGGCAGGGGGCGTGCATGCGCTGGCCCATATCACCGGTGGCGGGTTGACGGAAAACCCGCCCCGCGTGGCACCCGAAGGTCTTGCCTGCGAGATTGACCTGTCGTCGTGGGATCTGCCGCCGGTTTTCCGTTGGCTGGCCAAAACCGCCAACATGTCAGAGCCGGAACTTCTGAAAACCTTCAACTGCGGTATCGGCATGATCGCCTTTGTCGCGCCGGACCGTGCGGCGGCCTTGGCGGATCTGTTCCGCGCGCAAGGGGAAACCGTGGTCGAGATGGGCCGCGTCGTCAAAGGCGAAGGCGTGATCTATAAGGGCAAGCTGCTGTGAAACGCGTCGCCATCCTGATTTCCGGGGGTGGCTCGAATATGCTGGCACTGGTGCGCGATATGGCCACCGGCGCAAACGGGGGCCAGCATCCCTGCACGCCGGTTCTGGTGGCCTCGAATGACCCGGCGGCGGCGGGCTTGGCCCGTGCTGCCGCACTGGGCATTGCGACCGCCGCCGTGGATCATCGCGCCTTTGGCCGCGACCGGGCGGCGTTTGAGGCGGCCTTGTTGCAACCCATCCTGGCCGCCAAGCCTGATATCCTGTGTCTGGCGGGCTTTATGCGCATCCTGACCCCAGCCTTTATTCGGCTGTTCGAAGGCCGCATGTTGAACATCCACCCCTCGCTTTTGCCGAAATATCCCGGTCTGCACACGCACCAGCGTGCGCTGGAGGCAGGGGATACTGAGGCGGGCTGCACCGTGCATCAGGTGACGGCAGAACTGGATGCCGGGCCGATTCTGGGCCAAGCTCGCGTGCCGATCCTGCCCGGCGATGATGCCGACAGCCTCGCTGCGCGGGTTCTGGGGCAGGAGCATCGGCTTTATCCCGCGGTGCTGCGCCGCTTTGCCTGTGGTCAGACTGTCCCGCTGATGCTGGACTGACCGGGGCAGGGTTCTGCCTTGCACCGCTTCGCCGGAACGGCTTCCCATCTGCAAGGCGCTTGTCGGACCTGACGCCTTTTCCATCGCCCCGGCTTGAGTTTGCCAGCCTCTCGCCATAGGTTCGGTCAACACTGAGGGGAAGACCATGCGTATTCACAGCGATCTGGCCGATACGATCGGCAACACGCCACTTCTGAAGCTCAAGCGAGCCTCGGAAATCACCGGCTGCACGATCCTTGGCAAATGCGAATTTTTGAACCCCGGCCAATCGGTCAAGGACCGTGCGGCGCTTTACATGATCAAGGATGCGGTGGCCAAAGGCCAACTGCGCCCGGGTGGCACGATTGTCGAAGGCACCGCCGGGAATACCGGGATTGGCCTTGCACTGGTGGGCGCCTCGATGGGGTTCAAGACCGTCATCGTTATTCCTGAAACGCAAAGTCAGGAAAAGAAGGACATGATCCGGCTTGCCGGCGCCGAACTGGTGCAGGTTCCGGCCGCGCCTTACCGCAACCCCAACAATTATGTGCGCTACTCGGGCCGTCTGGCCGAGGCTTTGGCGCAAACCGAACCGAATGGCGCGATCTGGGCCAACCAGTTTGACAATGTGGCCAACCGTCAGGCCCATATCGAAACCACTGGTCCCGAAATCTGGGAACAGACCGGCGGCAAGGTTGATGGTTTCATCTGCGCCGTTGGCTCTGGCGGCACGCTGGCGGGCATCGGCATGGCGTTGCAGCCAAAAGGTGTGAAGATCGGTCTGGCTGATCCCGAGGGGGCTGCGCTGCACAGCTTTTACACCACTGGCCAGTTGGATGCGCCGGGCTCGTCGATCACCGAAGGCATCGGGCAGGGGCGGATCACCGCCAACCTCGAAGGCTTTACCCCCGATTTCAGCTATCGCATCCCCGACGCCGAGGCGCTGCCACTGGTCTTTGAGATGCTGGAGGATGAGGGCATCTG
>CALBSG010000127.1 GCA_937927675.1 uncultured Paracoccaceae bacterium
CTCGATGCGCAGCTTCGCTTTACCTTGGATCCCGCATGACGATGTCATCTTGCCTGCCGATATCCAGGGGATGCCGGCACTGGGGCTGTCGGACGTTGCCGATCCGCTGGTCGAGGTGATGAACCGCAAGCTCACGCTCATGCGCCGCAAGCACGCCCAGACCCGCGAATACATGGAGATGAACGCGCTGCGTGGCATCGTGAAGGACGGCGCAGGCACCACCCTCTACAACTATTTCACCGAATTCGGGCTCGAGCAGATCTCGGTCGACTTCGTCTTCGGCACGGCGGGCACCAATATCCAAGGCAAGGTCCGCACGACCTTACGCGGGATCGAGGACAGCCTTCTGGGCGAGACCATGACCACGGCGCATGCCCTGGTCAGTTCCGAATTCTTCGACAAGCTGATCAGTCATCCGAAAACCGAAGAAGCCTATAAGTTCTTCTCGGCCACGGGCGGCCAGCCCTTGCGCGAGGACATGCGCCGGGCGTTTCCCTTCGCCGGCATCCTCTTTGAAGAATACAATGGCTCGGTCACCCTCTCGAACGGGACCGCGGAACGGCTGATCCCCGCTGGCGAGGGCATTGCCTTCCCGATCGGCACGTTCGACACCTTCACCACCTATGGCGGGCCTGCGAACCTGCTGGAAACCGCCAATACAATCGGACTGCCGCTCTATGCGCGGCAAATGATGGACGCCAAGGGCCGCTGGATTGACCTGATGACCGAGGCCTCGATCCTGCCGGTGAATAAGCGGCCGCGCCTCGCGATCCGGATCTTCAGCTCAAACTGAGGCGAGACAGAGTGACCGCCTTTGCCTTTGCAATAGATCTGTTCTTCGCTGACCCGAACCTTGCCCATGAGGCCTGGCATCGCAACAGCGAAGGGCAGTTCACCCGCATCCGCATTATTCCGCGGCGGAGCGACGCCATTACGGAATTTGGCGCTGCACGCCTCTGGTCAGAAACCTTTCGGTTCGACGTCCGGATATCAGAGCTGCCAAATCCCCGGCCGCAGGAGCAGGTGCTGTTCCGCGACGAGACCTTCCTGATCCAAGGTGAGCCCACCCGAGATCGGGATCGCTTGATCTGGACCATCGAGGCTACGCCCGCATGAACATCGGCATGGAAATCACCGGCAATCTCGCGGCAATGATGGCCGCAGAGATCGAGGCCGGAGGGAGCGCCGTCAGCAAGGCCGTCGGCGAGGCGGGAAATAGCCTCAAGATCGCCTGGCGTGGCCAGATCACTAGCGCAGGCCTCGGGGCGCGGCTTTCGCGCACCATCCGCTCCGCGCAGTTTCCAAAGGGCAAGGCCAGCCTAAATGCTGCCGCGCTGGTATGGTCCAACGCGCCCGTGGTCATTGGCGCACATGACACCGGCCCACTGATCCGCTCGAAAAGTGGTCTGTGGCTTGCGATCCCTACGGCGGCTGCCGGGAAATCCACGCGGGGTGGGCGCATCACGCCGGGCGAATGGGAGCGCCGTCGGGATATTCAGTTGCGGTTTGTCTACCGTCCGCGCGGCCCAAGCCTTCTGGTGGCGGAAGGACGGCTAAACAGCCGAGGTCTCGCTGTGGGCTCGCGGTCAAAGACCGGGCGTGGGGCGACCACAGTGCCGATCTTCCTGCTGGTGCCACAGGTCAAGCTTCGTAAGCGGCTCGATCTCATCCGCGATGCCAAGGCCGCGCAGGAGCGTATCCCGGGCGCAATCGTGGCCAATTGGGTGGAAGGAAAAGTCGGATGACGCCCCGCGAAACCATCCTGACCGCCCTGGCGGACCTCTTGCGCACGATCCCGCATGTGCCGGTCTTGCGGGGCGAGGTTCTGCCGGAACGCATCCCTCCTGCTGGGTTGATGATTTTGCGCGATGGCAACCCGGGCGAGCCCGGCGTAACGCTGTCGCCCCTGATGTATCATTACCAGCACCGGGCTGAGCTGGAGATGATTGTACAAAGCGCCTCGGCACGGGACGCACGCTTCGACGCGCTGGCGGCGCAGGTTGGCGCCGTGCTTTCTGCCGACCGGACGCTGCGGGGTCTTTGCGACTGGGTTGAACCTGACGCGCCCGAGCCGGTTGATCTCGCCATTGAAGGGGCAGCGTCTCTGAAAGCGGCGATAATTACCATCACGCTGCACTATTCAACAGCCCACCCGCTGGCCTGACCCTCTGTCACGATAGGAGAATACAATGGCACGAGCCCATGGGGCGCGGGCGCAAATGGCGCTGGCGTTCGAGACTGTTTACGGCACGGCGCCCGCCACGGGGTTCCGGACGGTGCCGTTTGCCAGCACGACGCTTGGCTCGGAACAGCCGCTGATTGCATCAGAACTCTTGGGCCAGGGGCGCGATCCGCTGACGCCGATCCGGGATGCAGTCACCGCCGATGGCGATGTCGTGGTGCCGATTGATGTCGAGAACCTTGGGCTGTGGCTGAAGGCGGCTTTCGGTGCGCCCGTCACCTCCGGCACAACGCCGAAAACCCACACCTTCCAGTCTGGTAACTGGACGCTGCCGAGCCTGGCCATCGAGACGGCGATGCCCGAGGTGCCGCGCTATGCGATGTACACGGGCTGCGTTTGCGATCAGCTGAGTTGGCAGATGGGGCGCTCGGGGCTCCTAACGGCGACGGCACGATTGGTCGCGCAGGGTGAAAGCGTCGCGGCTGCGACGGCCGCGGGCACG
>CALBSG010000128.1 GCA_937927675.1 uncultured Paracoccaceae bacterium
GTGCGCGCGCTCCTGGATCAGGGGGTGGAGGTGCTGTTCGGCTATCCGGGCGGGGCGGTGCTGCCGATCTATGACGCGCTGTTCGCCGAGCTCAGGCTGCGCCACATCCTGGTGCGCCACGAGCAGGCGGCCGTCCATGCCGCCGAGGGCTATGCCCGCTCGACCGGCAAGGTCGGCGTGGTGCTGGTGACGTCGGGCCCCGGCGCGACCAACGCCGTGACCGGCTTGACCGACGCGATGATGGATTCGATTCCGATCGTCTGCCTCACCGGCCAGGTCGCGACCCATTTGATCGGCAATGACGCGTTTCAGGAAGCCGATACCGTCGGCATCACCCGCCCCTGCACCAAGCATAACTGGCTGGTGAAGGACACCGCGAAGCTGGCCGAAACCATCCATCAGGCCTTCCATGTCGCCAAATCCGGCCGCCCCGGCCCGGTTTTGATCGACATTCCCAAGGATGTGCAATTCGCCACCTCGGAATACACCCCCATTCCGAAGGCCAAGGTTGACCACTATCAGCCGCGCGTGAAGGGCGACATCGACGCCATCACCCGCATGGTGGAAATGTTGGAAACCGCGGAACGCCCACTGTTCTATACCGGCGGCGGCGTCATCAACTCGGGCACCGCGGCAAGCCAATTGCTGCGTGAATTTGTCGAAGCCACCGGGTTCCCGATCACCTCGACCCTGATGGGCCTTGGCGCCTATCCGGCATCGGGCGAGAAATGGATCGGCATGCTGGGCATGCACGGGCTTTATGAGGCCAACCTTGCCATGCACGGCTGCGATCTGATGCTGAACATCGGCGCGCGCTTTGACGACCGCATCACCGGGCGGATTGCCGATTTCAGCCCGCGCTCGAAAAAGGTGCATGTCGATATTGATCCCTCGTCGATCAACAAGGTGATCCGGGTTGATCTGGGCATCGTTGGCGATGTTGGCCATGTGCTGGAAGATGCGCTTCGCATCTGGAAGGCGCGCGGCCGCAAGGTCAACAAGGACGGTCTGGCCAAATGGTGGAAGCAGATCAACGAATGGCGGGCCGTGAAATGCCTGACCTATACGCAGTCGACCACCACCATCAAACCGCAGTATGCGCTGGAACGGCTGGAAGCCCTGACCAAGGGCATGGACCGCTATATCACCACCGAGGTTGGCCAGCATCAGATGTGGGCGGCCCAGTTCCTTGGCTTTGAGGCACCGAACCGCTGGATGACGAGCGGCGGCCTTGGCACCATGGGCTATGGCCTGCCCGCCTCGATCGGCGTGCAGATTGCCCACCCCGAGGCCCTGGTCATCAACGTGGCCGGTGAAGCATCGTGGCTGATGAACATGCAAGAAATGGGCACGGCGATGCAATTCCGCGCGCCCGTGAAGCAGTTCATCTTGAACAATGAACGGCTTGGCATGGTGCGCCAGTGGCAAGAGCTGCTGCACGGCGAGCGGTATTCGTCGTCCTGGTCTGAGTCTCTGCCCGATTTCGTGAAACTGGCCGAAGCCTTTGGCTGCAAGGGCCTGCGGGTGTCTGATCCCAAAGACCTTGATGACGCCATCATGGAAATGATCCGCTATGACGGCCCGGTGATCTTTGATTGCCTTGTTGAAAAGCACGAAAACTGCTTCCCGATGATCCCCTCTGGCAAGCCGCATAACGAAATGCTGCTGGGCAATGCCGACACGCAAGGGGTTATCAAGGCCGCAGGCGCGGTACTGGTTTAATCGGGTGGACCGGGGGCTTGCCCCCCGGACCCCCAGAGTATTTCTGCCAAGATGAAAGAGGACCAATCATGTCCGCACTGAACATCAAGAAGGGCGCGACGAGCCATTCCGCCTATGACCTGAGCGACAGCCATTCCGAGATGATCGTCAGCCATACGCTGGCCGTGATCGTCGAGAATGAACCTGGCGTTCTGGCGCGCGTGATCGGGCTATTCTCGGCGCGCGGCTATAACATCGACAGCCTGACCGTGGCCGAGGTGGACCATACCGGCCACCGCAGCCGCATCACCATCGTGACCAGCGGCACGCCGCATGTGATCGATCAGGTCGAGGCGCAACTGTCGCGGCTGGTTTCGGTTTACGCCGTGCATGACCTGACCGCCGAAGGCCCCTGTGTGCAGCGGGAACTTGCGCTGATCAAAGTGGCGGGCAAGGGCGAGCATCGCATCGAAGCCTTGCGGCTGGCCGAGATTTTCCGCGCGCATGTGGTGGACAGCACGTTGGAAAGCTTTGTGTTCGAGATGACCGGCACGCCGGAAAAGATCGACAGCTTTGCCGATCTGATGCGCCCCTTGGGTCTGCGCGAGCTGGCGCGCACCGGGGTGGCGGCGCTGTCGCGCGGGCTTTAACGGGCTTGTGATCTGAGGGCTGTGACAAAACGGCCAAGGGGCGCGACGGGCCATTCCCGCCGCGCCCCTTTCGTTTTAGACTGCGCCACGAATGAGGAGCCCCGTGATGATCGTAGAACTTGGCCATTTCGCGCTGATCTTGGCCTTTGCCGTGGCCCTGTTGCAGGCGACCTTACCGCTTTATGGGGCCGCACGGCGGGACGCGCGGCTGATGGCCTTGGCAGATCCGGCCGCGATGATGCAACTGGTGTTGATCGCGGCAGCCTTTGGGGCGCTGACCTATGCCTTTGTGGTATCAGACTTTTCCTTGCGGCTGGTCACGCTGAACTCGCATACGGACAAGCCGATGCTGTATAAGGTGGCGGGTGTCTGGGGCAACCATGAGGGGTCGCTCTTGCTGTGGGTTTTGGCGCTGGCCTTGTTCGGGGCCTGTGCGGTGTGGTTTGGCGGCAATCTGCCGGCGACGCTGAAGGCCCGGGTTTTGAGTGTGCAAGGCATGATCGGCGCGGCGTTTTTGGCGTTTTTGCTCTTCACCTCCAACCCGTTCCTGCGGCTGGCCAATCCGCCGATGAATGGCGATGATCTGAACCCCTTGCTGCAAGACCCTGGTTTGGCCTTTCACCCGCCCTTCCTTTACCTTGGCTATGTTGGCCTTTCGATGAGCTTTTCCTTCGCCGTCGCCGCCCTGATCGAGGGTCGGATCGACGCGGCTTGGGCGCGCTGGGTGCGGCCTTGGACGCTGGCGGCGTGGATTTTCCTGACCATCGGCATCGCCTTGGGGTCGTGGTGGGCCTATTATGAACTGGGTTGGGGCGGGTTCTGGTTCTGGGATCCGGTGGAGAACGCCAGCTTCATGCCTTGGCTGATTGCCGCGGCCTTGCTGCACTCGGCCATCGTGGTGGAAAAGCGGGAAAGCCTGAAGGCTTGGACCATCCTCTTGGCCATCATTGCCTTTGGCTTTTCGCTGACCGGCACCTTCATCGTGCGCTCGGGCGTCATCACCTCGGTTCATTCTTTTGCCAATGACCCCGAACGCGGCGTGTTCATCCTGATGATCCTTGCCACCTTCATGGGCGGGGCGTTGACGCTTTTTGCCTTCCGCGCCAGCGCGTTGGAGGCCAAGGGCCTGTTTTCCACCATCAGCCGCGAAAGCGCTTTGCTGGCCAACAACGTTCTGTTGGCCGTGGCCGCCTTTGTCGTCTTTATCGGCACGGTCTGGCCCTTGGTGGCCGAGATGGTGTGGAACCGCAAACTCTCTGTCGGCGAGCCGTTCTTCAACGCGGCCTTCCCGCCCTTCATGATCCTTCTTGCCCTGATCCTGCCGATTGGTGCCATGATGCCGTGGAAGCGGGCCGAGATTGGCCGGGCGCTGCGGCCTTTGCGCGGGGCTTTGGCCATGGCGCTGGCCTTGGGACTTTTGGCCTTTGCCCTGCAAACCGGCAAATCGGCGCTGGGTCCGGTGGGGCTTGCCTTGGGGGCATGGGTGGTGTTCGGCGCGCTGACCGATTTGTGGCAACGCGCAGGCCGCGGGGCCTTGGGCGAAAAGCTTGCCCGCTTGGGGCGCATGGGCCGCGCCGATTGGGGCAAGGCCACAGCCCATTCCGGGCTGGGCGTCACGATCTTTGCCGTCGCCGCCATGCATGCTTGGGCGATTGAGGATATTCGTGTGGTCCGCGTCGGGGAAACCTTTCCGGTGGGCCGCTACGAGGTTCAGTTGAAAGAGGTGCATCAGGAACAGGGGCCGAACTACAGCACGACCATGGCCGAAATGGTGGTCAGCCGCGACGGAGCCGAGGTTGTGACGCTATATCCTGAAAAACGCGTCTACCCGGTGCAGGCGATGCCGACGACAGAGGCCGCCATCGACTATGGCCTGACCCGCGATCTTTATCTGGTGATCGGTGATCCGCAGGAGGGCGGCGGCTATGCCGTGCGCGCCTATGTCAAACCCTTTGCCAATTGGCTTTGGGGTGGGGCGCTGATGATGGCCATCGGCGGGCTTCTCAGCCTGACCGACCGGCGCTATCGGCTGGCCGCGGGGGCGCGTCGCGCACCCGCCGCCCAAGCGGCGGAGTAATCCGATGCGCGCCCTGATCTTATGTCTGCTGCTCGCCGCCTCGCCTGCCCTTGCCGTGCAACCTGATGAGGTCTTGCCCGATCCGGCGTTGGAAGCCCGCGCCCGCCAGATTTCCCACGATCTGCGCTGCCCTGTCTGTCAGGGCGAAACCATCGACGATTCGAACGCTCCGATCAGCCGCGACCTGCGGCTTTTGGTGCGCGAGCGGTTGGTGGCGGGCGACAGCGATGCGGAGGTGGTCGATTATATCGTCGCCCGCTATGGCGAGTTTGTGCTGTTCAACCCGCGCGCCTCGGGGTCGGGATTGCTTCTGTGGCTGGCGGGACCGGCTATGCTGCTGGTGGGGGGTGCGCTGGCCTTTAGCCTGACACGGCGCAAACCAAAGCTCGAGGATGATCTGAGTGAGGACGAACAAGCCCGCATTGCCGAGCTGATGAAAGAGTAACGCGCCGGGGACGGCGGCCCCGCCTTCTTGCAAGAAGGCGGGTTACTTGCGCCCGGCCTTCCGGGTCGACAGCAGCAGGTTCGTTTCGCTCGTCACCACGCCTTCGATGCTGCGGATGCGGTAGATCACCTCGTCCAGCTCCAGCAGGGTCTGGGTTGCCAGTTCCGCGATCAGGTCCCATTTGCCATTGGTCGAATGTACCGCCAGCACCGCCGGTATGCCTGCCAGCCGCGCCATCACCTTTTCGCCACCCTTCCCCTCGATCCCGATCATGATAAGGCCGCGCACCGGGGCGGCGGTCACATCAGACCGCGTCAGCACGGTAAATCCGGCAATCTCGCCCTTCGACTGCAGCCGTTCCATCCGCGCCCGCACCGTGGCGCGCGACAGGTCCAGCCGCTCGGCCAGTTCCGAAAGCGAGGCCCGTCCGTCGCGCCGAAGTTCTGCGATCAACCGCTGGTCGGTTTCATCCATTCGGGCAATCCTTCTGACACTTTGCGCAATCCCTTTAGCAAAACGCGCGAAATGCCGCTAGGATTCGTCATCCCTGCCCGCGACAAATGATCAAACACCGGAGACACCCATGCCGAACTGCATCCTGATCGGAGCCCCCATCGACGAAGGCCAACGCCGCCCCGGCTGCGTGATGGGACCGGCCGCCTACCGCGTGGCAGGGCTGGCGCAGGCGGTTCGCGATCTGGGCCATGGTGTGGAAGATTGGGGCGATGTCGCCCTGCCCGCCTTGCGCAGTGTCACCTGCCCGAACCCCGCCGTTCACGATCTGGATCGCGTCATCGGGTGGACCGAGGTTTTGGCCGACCGCGTGGATGATGCCTTGTCCCAAGGGGCCATGCCGATCATCCTTGGCGGTGACCATTCGCTGGCGCTGGGGTCGGTTGCGGGGGCGGCGGCCTTTGCCAAGCGGCAGGATCGGCCCTTGTTCCTGTTGTGGCTGGACGCCCATTCCGATTTCCATACGCCACTGACGACGGAAAGCGGCAATCTGCACGGCACGCCGGTCGCCTATATCACGGGGCGCGAAGGCTTTGACGCCTTCCCCCCCTTCCCCGCGGCCCTGCCGCCCGAGCGCGTTTGCCTCTTTGGCATCCGCTCGGTCGATCCGGCGGAACATGCGGCCCTTCTCAGCCATGATCTGGCGATCAACGACATGCGGGTGTTGGACGAACGCGGCATCGTCGCGCCCCTGCGCGAGTTTCTGGAAGCGGTCCGCGCAGCGGGTGGCATGCTGCATGTGTCGTTGGATGTCGATTTCCTTGACCCCTCAATCGCGCCCGCCGTCGGCACCACGGTTCCGGGCGGCACCACCTTTCGCGAGGCGCATCTGGTGATGGAGCTGCTGCATGAAAGCGGACTTGTCACCTCGCTCGACCTTGTGGAGTTGAACCCCTTCCTTGATGAGCGCGGCCGCACCGCAAAACTGATGGTCGAACTTGTCGGCTCGATGATGGGCCGCAAGGTCTTTGACCGACCAACCCGGAGTTTCTGATGATCGCCCCTTCGAAACAGGCCTTTGTTCCCTTCGTCTCGGTCGCCAATATGATGCGGCTGGTGCATGCGATTGGCGTGGAACAGGTGATGGTGGATCTGGCCGCCGAGATTGAGGCCGATTTCCGTCGCTGGCCGTTGTTTGACAAAACGCCCCGCGTCGCCAGTCATTCCGACATCGGGGTGATTGAACTGATGCCGACCTCGGACGGCGAAACCTATGGCTTCAAATATGTGAATGGCCACCCATCCAATATGAAGCGGGGGTTGCAGACCGTCACCGCCTTTGGGCTTTTGGCAGATGTATCCACGGGGTATCCGCTTTTGTTGTCGGAAATGACCATTCTGACAGCGCTACGCACCGCCGCCACCAGCGCGATGGCGGCGAAATGGCTGGCGCCCAAGGGGGCCACCACCATGGCGCTGATCGGCAATGGCGCACAGGCGGAATTTCAAGCGCTGGCCTTCAAGGCGGTTTGCGGAATTTCCGAGGTGCGGCTTTACGACATTGACGCCAAGGCCACAGCGAAATGCGCGGCAAACCTTGCCGGACGCGGGCTGAAGGTGGTCGCCTGCAAGACACCCGAGGAGGCCATTCTTGGCGCTCAGATCATCACCACCGTGACGGCAGACAAGCAAAACGCCACCATTCTGACCGACAATATGGTTGGCGCGGGCGTGCATATCAACGCGGTGGGCGGCGACTGCCCCGGCAAGACGGAACTGCACCGCGATATCCTGCTGCGCGCCGGGGTGTTCGTGGAATACCCGCCCCAAACGCGGATCGAGGGCGAAATTCAGCAAATGCCCGCTGATTTCCCGGTGACTGAACTTTGGCAGGTCATCGGTGGCGCGGCGCAGGGCCGTAAGGATGCCCGCGATATCACGCTTTTTGACTCGGTGGGCTTTGCCATCGAAGATTTCAGCGCCCTGCGCTATGTGCATGCCAAGCTGCGCGCGCTGAACCTGTGCGACCAGCTTGACATGATCGCCGACCCCGACGACCCGCGCGATCTGTTTGGGATGTTGATGCGGGCCGCTTAAGGGTCAAGATAGCGGTGCGTTGCCCCCTGCGGGTCGCGCACCTGCCAACCGTCGGGCGTAGCCGTCAGATACTCTGGCCCAAGCGGCACCTTGCCGTGGCCGCCGGGGATATCCAGCACATAGGTCGGCAGGGCGGTTCCGGGCAGCCGCCCCCGCAACGACGCCATCAGCGCTTGGCCTTCGGCAATCGTGGTGCGGAAATGCTCTGCCCCACGCACCAGATCGCCGTGATGCAGGTAATAGGGTTTCACCTTCAGCCGCAGCAGGCGCCGCAGCAGCGCCTCCAACACCTCGGCCCGGTCATTCACCCCGCGCAGCAGCACCGATTGCGACAAAAGCGGCACCCCGGCACGGGTCAGCCGGGCCAGGGCCACCTCAGCCTCGGGGGTGATTTCGTCGGCATGATTGACATGCAGCACAAACCACAAAGGCTTGCCCTGCCCCAGCCGCGCGGCAAGGCTTGTCGTAATCCGCCCCGGCGCCACCACCGGAATACGGGAATGGATGCGCAAGCTGTCAAGATGCGGGATGGCGTTCAGCCGGTCGATCACCTCGGTCAAGCGCCGCTCTGACAGCGACAAGGGATCGCCCCCGGTCAAGATCACCTCGCGGATCGCGGGGCGGGCGGCGATATAGGCAAGGGCTGCGGCAAGATCAGCCTCGGGCAAAGGCCCGGCGTCCCCCACCACCTCCCGGCGAAAGCAAAAGCGGCAGTGGACAAGGCACGTCAGCGTAACCCGCAGGATCACACGGTCGGGATAGCGGTGGGTCAGACCGGGCGTTGGCGAATGAACCGCGTCCCCAATCGGATCGGCAAGACCCGCACCGCGGCCCTGAAGTTCCTGTGGATCAGGCAGAAATTGCGCCGCCACGCCCGGAAGATGCGCCAAGGCCCGCATCTCGGGCGTCAGCCGCTCGGCAAAGCCGGTTTCAAGCCCAAGATCCACGACATTTCCCCCTTGGAAAGCGCGGGCTTTTCCCAGAAGCGGGGCAAAAGGGCAACCCCCGGCATTGCCGCGATGGGCTGTATGTTGTAAGGTCTGACCAACCAAATCTAGACCCCCTCGACGGGGGCGCGAGGACACATGACCGACAGCCCGGAAACCCCTGAAGCGACTGGTGAAAAGCCGGAGCGCGCGCCCTATCATGGCCCGCAGGTCGACGTCGTAGATGAAATGAAAACGGCCTATCTCGATTATGCGATGAGCGTGATCGTCAGCCGTGCCATTCCTGATCTGCGCGACGGGCTGAAACCGGTGCATCGTCGCATCCTGTTTGCGATGCAGGAATCGGGCAATACCCATGACAAAGCCTATCGCAAATCGGCCCGTCCGGTGGGCGACACCATGGGGAAATACCACCCCCACGGCGACAGCGCGATTTATGACGCGCTTGTCCGTATGGCCCAGCCGTTTTCCATGAGCCTGAAGCTCTTGGATGGTCAGGGCAACTTCGGCTCGATGGACGGCGATACGGCTGCGGCCATGCGCTATACCGAAGTGCGGATGGACAAGCCCGCCGCTTTCCTGCTGGCCGATATCGACAAAGAGACCGTCGACTTCCAAGACAACTATGACGGCAAGGACCGCGAGCCCACCGTTCTGCCTGCGCGGTTCCCCAACATGCTGGTCAATGGCGCCGAAGGCATCGCCGTCGGCATGGCCACCCGCATCCCGCCGCACAATCTGGGCGAAGTGATCGACGGCACGCTGGCCATGATCGACAACCCCGACATCAGCATGGAACAGCTGATGGACATCATCCCCGCCCCCGATTTCCCCACCGGGGCCACCATTCTGGGTCGGTCAGGCGCGCGGAAGGCCTATCTGGAAGGGCGCGGCTCGGTCATCATCCGGGCGAAAACCCACGTCGAGGAAATCCGCAAGGATCGGTACGCCATCATCGTCGATGAGGTGCCCTATCAGGTCAACAAGGCCCGCATGATTGAAATCATTGCGGAAATGGTGCGCGACAAAAAGATCGAAGGCATCGCCGGGGTCGCAGACGAAAGCGACCGGATCGGCGTGCGGGTGGTGATCGAACTGAAACGCGACGCCACGCCCGATGTGGTGTTGAACCAGCTTTATCGGTTCAGCCCGATGCAAACCTCGTTTGGTTGCAACATGCTCGCGTTGAACGGCGGCCGTCCTGAACAGCTGACGCTGCGCGACTTCCTCAGCCATTTCATCACCTTCCGCGAGGAAGTCGTGGCCAAGCGCACCGCGTTTGAACTGCGCAAAGCCCGCGAGCGCAGCCATGTGCTGTGCGGTCTGGCTGTGGCGGTGTCGAACGTCGATGAGGTGGTCAAGACCATCCGCTCCTCGGCCGACGCTGCAGAGGCCCGCGAAAAGCTGATGACGCGCCGTTGGCCCGCGCATGAAATCGCGCCCTTTATCCGGCTGATCGATGACCCGAGCCATACGATCAACGACGACGGCACCTATAACCTGTCGGAAATTCAGGCCCGCGCCATTCTGGATCTGCGCCTGCAGCGCCTGACGCAGCTGGGCGTCAAGGAAGTGACGGACGAGCTGGAAGAACTCGCCGCCAAGATCAAGGATTACCTTGAAATTCTGGGCAGCCGCGACAGGATCATGGCGATCATCTCGGACGAGTTGCGCGAGGTAAAGGCCCTCTTTGCCGTGCCGCGCCGCACCGAGATCGTCGACTGGGCCGGCGATATGGACGACGAAGACCTGATCGAGCGCGAGGATATGGTGGTGACCATTACCTCGGGCGGTTACATCAAGCGCACCCCCTTGGCCGAATTCCGCGCCCAGAACCGGGGCGGCAAGGGTCTGGCCTCGATGGCCACCAAAGAAGATGACGTGGTCACGACGCTGTTTGTCGCCAATACCCACACGCATCTGTTGTTCTTCACGACCGATGGCATGGTCTACAAGATGAAAACCTGGCGTCTGCCGTTGGCCGGTCGTACCGCCAAGGGCAAGGCCATGGTCAACATCCTGCCGATTAGCCAAGGCGTGTCCATCGCCGCGCTGATGCCGGTCGATGTGCCAGAAGCTGAATGGGAAAACCTGCAAATCGTCTTTGCGACAAGCGATGGCGATGTGCGGCAGAACGACCTTTCCGACTTCACCAATGTCATGCGCAACGGTAAGATTGCCATGAAGCTGCCCGAAGGCGTCACGCTGGTGAATGCCGCGATTGCCGACGAGAATGACGATATCATGCTGGTCACCGAACTTGGCCGTGCGATCCGTTTCTCAACGCAAGAAATCCGCGTCTTCAAATCGCGCGGGTCTACTGGTGTGCGCGGCATTCGTCTGGCGGCGGGCGATCATGTGGTGTCGATGGCGATCATTCGCCACTTCGAAGCCGACCCCGAAGAGCGCGCAGCCTATCTCAAGCAGCGCCGCCTGATGGCGGGCGTGACCGAGGACGAAGCGGCGGACGACGAAGAAGACAGCGTTGCAGCGGGCCAACTCAGCCCCGAACGCTATGCCGAAATGTCGGCGGCCGAAGATTTGATCCTGACCATCACCAAGGGCGGATCGGGCAAACTGTCGTCGGCCCACGACTACCCGGTGCGTGGACGCGGCGGCATGGGCGTGAAAGCCATCTCGCCCGGCCCGCGCGGTGGCAGGATCATCGCCTCCTTCCCGGTGGACCTGTCGGACCAGATCATGCTGGCGACCTCAACCGGCCAGTCGATCCGGGTTCCGGTGGAACAGGTCTCGTTCCGCTCGCGGTCTGCGGGGGGGGTCCGGGTGTTCAACGTCGGGGCTGACGAAGAGGTTGTCTCGGTCGCCCGCGTGGCCGAACAGGGCGAGGGTGAGTGATCTCGCACCCCGGCTTGCCGATCTGGCAAGCCGGGGTGCGAGATCACCTACGGTGCGCTTGCCCGCGATCTGGGCTGGCGCATGGGCGAATTGACCGCAGCACTTGAGGCGCTGATGGAAGATGATGCCCGCGCGGGCCACCCCTTGCGGGCCGCGCTATGCGAAGGGCGTCTGGCAGGCGGGCAGCCTGCGCAAGGGTTCTTTCTGAAAGCCGCAGAGCTTGGCTTTGACACCAGAGATCCGGCAGGCTTTGTCGCGGATCAGCGTGCAAGGCTTTTCAAAACCTGAGGCTTTGGCTATTGCGACAAAGCACCGGGGGCCAGCCCCCGGACCCCCGGAGTATTTGGGCCAAGATGAAAGCCAGCATGACAGAGACACTTCACATCATCGGCGGCGGCATGGCAGGGTCCGAGGCCGCTTGGCAGGCGGCGGAAATGGGCGTGCCGGTCGTCTTGCACGAAATGCGCCCCGCCGTCGGCACCTTTGCCCATCGCACGGGGCTGTTTGCCGAGATGGTGTGCTCAAACTCCTTCCGGTCTGACGATGATGAGCGCAATGCCGTGGGACTGTTGCATTGGGAAATGCGGGCGGCACAGGGTTTGGTGATGGAGATGGCCACCCGCCACCGCCTGCCGGCGGGCGGCGCGTTGGCGGTAGACCGTGACCCCTTTGCCGAAAGCGTGACCGAACGGCTGCAGGCGCATCCGCTGATTTCGATTGTGCCGGGCGAAATCACCGAATTGCCGCGGGACGGCCATTGGATCATTGCCACTGGGCCGTTGACCTCTGGCGCACTGGCGCAAAGTATCCGTGCGGAAACCGGGGCTGAAAGTCTGGCGTTCTTTGATGCCATTGCCCCGATCGTCTATGGCGAAAGCATCGACATGGGCACCGCTTGGTTGCAATCGCGCTATGACAAGGGCGAGACCGAGGAAGAACAAAAGGCCTATATCAACTGCCCGATGGACAAGGCCCAGTATGAGGCCTTCATTGATGCGCTCTTGGCGGCAGAGAAAACGGAGTTTCACGAGGGCGAAACCGCGGGCTATTTCGACGGCTGCCTGCCGATCGAGGTGATGGCCGAACGCGGGCGCGAGACGCTGCGCTTTGGTCCGATGAAGCCGGTTGGTCTGACCAACCCACATAACCCGGCAAAGCCCTATGCCGTGGTGCAGCTGCGCCGCGACAACAAACTGGGCACGCTTTACAACATCGTCGGCTTCCAAACCAAGATGAAGTATGGCGCGCAAACCGCTGTTTTCAAAATGATTCCTGGACTTGAAAACGCCAGCTTTGCCCGTCTGGGCGGCATCCACCGCAACACTTTTTTGAATTCGCCCACGCTGCTGGACGATCAGATGCGGTTGAAGTCACGGCCCAATATCCGCTTTGCGGGGCAAGTGACCGGGGTCGAAGGCTATGTGGAAAGCGCCGCGATGGGGCTTTTGGCGGGGCGGATGGCGGCGGCGGAACTCTTGGGGCGCAGTCTGCCCCCACCGCCCAATGAGACCGCCATGGGCGCGCTTATCACCCATATCACGGGCGGGGCCGAGGCAAAGACCTTTCAGCCGATGAACGTGAACTTCGGGCTTTTCCCGCCGATTGACGCCAAGGGGGGGCGGCGCGGCCGCAAGGACCGTTACAAGGCCTATACCGACCGCGCCAAAGAGGCCTTTACCCAATGGCTGAGCGCGTAACCCGCTTCGCGCCCTCGCCCACCGGGCCTTTGCATCTGGGACATGCCTTTGCCGCCTTGGTGGCGGCGGCGCGTGGCGACCGCTTTGTGTTGCGGATCGAAGATATCGATGGCCCGCGGTGCAAGCCCGAATATGAAGCGGGGATTTACGACGATCTGCGCTGGCTTGGCTTGCGGTGGGAAACCCCGGTGATGCGGCAGTCAGATCGGCTTGCCGCCTATGAGGCCGCTCTTGCACGCCTGTACAATCTGGGCCTGACCTACCATTGCACCTGCACGCGCGGCGATATCAAGGCCGCGCTTTCCGCCCCACAAGAAGGCGCGCCCGTGATGGGGCCAGATGGCCCGATCTATCCCGGCACCTGCCGGGGCAAGGGCCATAGCGCAGGCGTCCTGCGTCTGGATATGGCGGCAGCGATGGCCCGGTTGGGAGAGATCCGCTTTTCCGAAACCGGCACACGGGCGGGGGCACATCTGTATTCCGCCTCGGATATGGTTGAATCCGTTGGCGATATTGTCCTTGCCCGCCGCGACATTGGCACCTCTTACCACATCGCTGTGGTCGTCGATGATGCGGCCCAAGGCATCACCGAAGTAACGCGCGGTGAAGATCTGTTCGAGGCGACCGCCATCCATGTGGTGCTGCAACGCCTTTTGGACCTGCCGACACCCGCCTATCACCACCATCGGCTGATCCGCGACGATCAGGGCAAACGGCTGGCGAAACGCGACGATGCGCGGGCCTTGGCCAAGTATCGGGCCGAGGGCGCGACGCCGGAGGATATTCGCCGGATGGTCGGGCTGTAGCCGATGTCCTGCAAACCTCTGGCTCAGGCCATCGGCGTCAGGATTTCCACTTCGCTGCCGTCGCGCAGGGCCGTGTAGAAACACGACCGCCGGTTCGTATGGCAGGCCGGGCCGTCCTGCGTCACCCGCGCCAAAAGGCAATCGCGGTCGCAATCAATCCGCAGTTCAACCAAACGCTGCACATGGCCCGAGGTTTCGCCCTTGGCCCAAAACGCCTGACGCGAGCGGCTCCAATAGGTGACATTTCCGGTCGCCAGCGTGCGGGCAAGGCTGTCGGCATTCATCCACGCCATCATCAACACTTCGCCCGTCGCATCATCCTGCGCGATGCAGGGGATCAACCCATTGGCGTCATACTTTAGGCTTGCAGGATCAAAGGACATGGCGTTCCTCCTTGGCGGCGGCTGAATTGCGGCTTATCTCAAGGGGGCACAAAGGGGAAGGCCATGGCCGAGAACGATCTTATCAAGCTCTATTCTGGCCGGATCTTGGAGCTTGCCGCCTCGATCCCGCATCAGGGGCGACTTCCGGCCCCGATGGGCAGCGCGAAAAAGCGCTCCCCCTTGTGCGGCTCGACCATCACGGCGGATGTGGTGGTGGAAGAGGGGCGGGTGTCCCAATTTGCCCAAGATGTGAAGGCCTGCGCGCTGGGGCAGGCCTCGGCCTCGATCCTTGGCCGTGTGGTTCTGGGGCGCAGCCGGGCCGAGTTGGAGGCCGCGCGCGACGCGCTCCGCGCCATGCTGAAGGAGGGTGGGTCGGTACCCGCAGCGCCTTTTGACGGCTATGAGGTGCTAATTCCGGCGCGCGAATACAAAAACCGCCACGCCTCGATCCTGCTGGCCTTGGATGCGGTTTGTGAGGCGATGGCCTTGGCCGAGGCATAAAAAAACCGCCGTCCCATCAGGGAACGGCGGCAAGTAGCGCATCTTTCATCGGCGGCGGGCAAGGCGACCCGGAGGCATATCCCTTGGGGACAGATATGCGGCCGATGGGCAAAGATCGCAGGCAGAAACGGTCAAAGCGCGCCGGAAATCGCCAGCCCGGCATAGAGCATCACAAAGAGCGACAAAACGCCCACGGCATCTTCCAGCGCGGTAGCGCGCGAACGGTGAAAAATCTCGGCAATCTCGGTCAGCATGGCTGTCTCCTTCGCTTTGTTCTCATATTGTTCCCGCAATATTCATTATTCGTCAAGAACTTTATGAGAACATCTGTGAACAAAGCGCGCATGCGGGGGTCCCGCCCCTGCGATAGGTTTGGCCGATCCAGCCAATTTCAAAGGCAGATAAAGGGGTTAGCCGACCGACAGCAGCCGAATGGCGCGGTCTTGGTCGAGCAACCACAAAAGGGAGCGCACGGCGCGCCCCCGCGCGGTTTCAAGGGCAGGATCATCGGCCAAAAGGCGACGGGCGTCTGATTGGGCGATGGCCATCAGCCCGGCTTGCCGTTCCATATCGGCCACCCGAAACCGGGGCAGGCCCGATTGCGCGGTGCCAATCAGATCCCCCGCGCCGCGCATCGCCAGATCTTCTTCCGAAATGCGAAATCCGTCTTCGGTGTCGCGCAGCACCTTCAAACGCCGCTCACCGCTTTCCGACAAGGGGGCCTGATACATCAAAAGACAGGTCGAATCCGCCGTGCCACGCCCGACCCGGCCGCGCAGCTGGTGCAGTTGTGCAAGGCCAAAAATCTCGGCCCGCTCGATCACCATGATCGAGGCATTGGGCACGTTGACCCCCACCTCGATCACCGTGGTGGCCACCAAAACCTTGGTTTCCCCCGCCACAAAGCGCGCCATCGCGGCGTCTTTTTCGGCGGCGGGCATCTGGCCATGCACCAGCCCGACACTCTCGCCAAGGGCCGCACGTAGACTGGCAAAGCGCGCCTCGGCACTGGCATAATCCAACACCTCGCTGTCTTCGACCAAGGGGCAGACCCAATAGGCCTGCCGCCCCTCGGCCACGGCGCGCGCCATGTGGCCCATCACCTCATCCAGCCGCGCAGAGGACACGAGAACCGTCTTGATCGGTTTGCGGCCTGCCGGCTTTTCGTCCAGCACCGAGACATCCATATCGCCATAGCTGGCAAGGGCCAGAGAGCGCGGAATGGGCGTGGCGGTCATCACAAGCACATCGGCCATGTCGCCCTTGGCCCCAAGCTCCATGCGCTGCGAGACGCCAAAGCGGTGCTGTTCATCAACGATCGCCAGCCGCAAATCCTTGAAATGCACATCTTTTTGGAACACCGCATGGGTGCCGACCAAAATGCCAATCTCGCCCTTGGCAAGGGCTGCCAGCTTTGCCGCGCGCTCTGCCCCCTTGTCGCGCCCGGTGAGCAGGTCAAGCCGCACCCCGGCTGCGGCGGCCAGAGGTTGCAGGCTCTCTAGGTGCTGGCGGGCCAGAATTTCGGTGGGGGCCATCATCACCCCCTGCCCGCCCGCCTCTACCGCGATCAACAGCGCAAGGAAGGCAACCAGCGTCTTGCCCGCCCCCACATCGCCCTGCAAAAGCCGGTTCATCCGCAGCGGGTTTTCCATATCCTGCGCGACCTCAGTCACCGCCCGCGTCTGGGCCGCGGTCGGCGCATAGGGCAGGCTTTGCAAGACCTTGGCCTGCAAAACGCCCGTGCCGCGCGTCACCTGTCCCTTGGCACGACGCAACTGGCTGCGGGCCAGCGCAAGCGTCACCTGATGAGCAAAAAGCTCATCATAAGCAAGACGTTGGCGGGCCGGCGCGGTAAAGGCCAGATCCGCCATGCTGCCGGGGCCATGCGCCTGCCGCAGCGCCGAGAGCCAATCCGGCCACCCTTCCCGCGCCAGAAGCGGACCATCGATCCATTCTGGTAAAGCGGGGGTGCGGGCCAAACTGGCCTCCGCTGCCTTGGCGATCACCCGCTGGGTGACGCCTGCGGTCAAGGGATAGACCGGCTCCCACGCGGGCAGATCGGCGGCCTCCTCGGGGCGCAGAACATGATCGGGGTGAACGATTTGTGCGATATTATCAAACAACTCCACCCGCCCCGACACAAGGCGGCGCTGCCCGGTCGGCAGCAGTTTTTGCAGATAGTCGCCACGGGCATGGAAGAACACGAGTTGGAATTCGGTTTCCGCATCGCGCACCATCACGCGGTAGGGTTTGCCCTTTACCCGCGGGGGAAGATGGCCGCCGACCTCAACCTCAACTGTCACAACACAAGGCGGGATCACATCGCGGATGCTGGCCTTTCGGCTGCGGTCCACCGCCGAATGGGGCAAGAGATACAAAAGATCCTTGGGCCGCGCGACCCCCAGACCGGCAAAAGCCTGCGCCGTTTTGGGGCCAACGCCACCCAGCGTTTCCAAATCAGCATAAAGTGGGAACAGCGCCTCGGGGCGGCTCATGTCGCCCCCGTCAGGGTCAGCCATTCATCTTCGGTCAACATCGGCACCCCAAGGCGGTCGGCATCCTTGGCCTTTGACCCCGCCCCCGGCCCGGCCACGACATAATCGGTCTTGGCGCTGACCGAGCCTGCGACCTTTGCCCCCATCGCCTCGGCTCGCGCTTTGGCTTCGGCCCGGGTCATCCGTTCCAACGTGCCGGTAAAGACCACCGTCTTGCCCGCAACGGGGCTGTCTGTTTGTGCTTTTTCAACGGGTTGCGGAGAAAGTTGCGCCACCAGCGCATCAATGGCCGCGCGTTCGGCCGGGTTCTGAAACGCCTCGGTCAGGCTGGTGGCCAGAACCGCGCCCACACCGTCAATAGCCGTCAACTCCGCCCATTCCGGCGTTCCGGGGGTGGCCGAGGTGATACTGGTCTCAAACAGTGCCCAATCGCCGTAATGGCGAGCCAGAAGCCCCGCTGCGGCCTCGCCGACGTGACGGATGCCAAGGGCAAAGATCAACCGATCCAGCGCGATGGCCCGCTTGGCCTCAATCGCCGCGAAGAGTTTCGCGGCAGAGGTTTTGCCATAGCCGTCGCGGTTTTCCAGTTTCGCCAGCTGGGCCCGGTCGCGCGCGGCAAGGGTAAAGATATCGGCCGGCGTGCGGATGGGCAGCAGGCTGTCCTTGAAGAACATCTCGATCTGCTTTGCACCCAGACCTTCGACGTCAAACGCCCCGCGCGAGACGAAATGTTTCAGCCGTTCAATGGCTTGCGCCGGGCAAATCAGCCCACCCGTGCAGCGGCGCACCGCATCGCCCTCGGCGCGATGCGCCTCGGAGCCACATTCGGGGCAGGTGGTGGGAAAGACAAAGGGGGCCGCCTCTGAGGGGCGTTTTTCGAGATCAACATCGTGGATTTTCGGGATGACATCGCCCGCGCGATACACCTGAACCCAATCGCCAACCCGAATATCCTTGCCGCCCCGGATCACCCCGCCCTTGGCGTCGCGGCCCGCGATGTAATCTTCATTGTGCAGCGTCGCATTCGACACCACGACACCCCCCACCGTCACCGGTTGCAGCCGGGCCACCGGTGACAGCGCCCCGGTTCGGCCGACCTGAATATCGATGCCTTCAAGCCGCGTCCAAGCCAGTTCGGCGGGGAATTTATGCGCAATCGCCCAGCGGGGCGTGGTGGAGCGAAAGCCAAGCCGCGCCTGCAGGCCAAGGTCATTCACCTTGTAAACCACGCCGTCGATATCATAGCCCAAGGTGGCGCGCTGCACCTCGATGCTGCGATAATGCGCCAAAAGCGCGGCGGGGCTTTCGGCCAGAATGGTCAACGGGTTGGTTTGAAAGCCCAAGGATTGCAAACGCGCGATGGCGCCAAATTGGGTGGTAGACAGCGGATCAGACAGCGCGCCCCAAGCATAGGCGAAAAACCGCAGCGGGCGGGCGGCGGTGATCGAGGCGTCGAGTTGGCGCAAGGATCCGGCGGCGGCATTGCGCGGATTGGCAAAGGTTTTGTCGCCGCGTTCGGCTTGGCGGGCATTCAGCGCCGCGAAATCGGCATGGGACATATAGACCTCGCCCCGCACCTCCATCACCTGCGGCGCGCCGGTCACCTGCTGTGGAATATCCGCGATGGTCCGGGCATTTTCCGTGACATTTTCCCCAACGGCCCCGTCACCGCGGGTCGCGGCCTGCACCAGACGGCCATTTTCATAGCGCAAAGACAGCGAAAGCCCGTCGATCTTTGGCTCGGCGGTATAGGCAAGCGGCCCGGTATGGCCAAGAAAGCTGCGGATGCGGGCTTCGAAATCGGCGACGTCGCCATCTTCAAAGGCATTTTCCAGCGACAGCATCGGCACGGCATGGGCCACCTTGCCAAAGCCATCGGTCACCGACGCCCCCACCTGTTCCGAGGGGCTATCATCGCGTTTCAACTGCGGAAACAGCGCCTCAATCGCGGCATTGCGCCGTTTCAAGGCATCATAATCGGCATCCGAAATCTCGGGCGCGTCCAACCTGTGATAGGCCTCATTGGCCGCGGCAATCGCCTGCGCCAGCTGGGCGAGTTCGGCGCGGGCCTCGGCCTCGGTCAGCTGGTTCAGATCTTTTGCTGTGGCGTCGTCTGCGGCCATCGCCCACCCTCCCGTTCGCCGCCCAAGGTTAGGCGGCGGTGCGGGAAAGGTCTAGGTCGGTCAGGCCGAGGCTGCAAGGTTGGGTAGTGCCACCCCCGGCCCCGGATCGCGCAACACATATCCGCGCCCCCAGACGGTTTCGATATAGTTTTGTCCGCCCGTCGCCTCGGCCAGTTTTTTGCGCAACTTGCAGATGAAAACGTCAATAATTTTAAGTTCCGGCTCATCCATGCCGCCATAAAGATGGTTAAGGAACATCTCTTTGGTCAGCGTCGTGCCTTTGCGCAACGACAAGAGTTCCAGCATCTGATATTCCTTGCCAGTCAGATGCACCGTCTTGGTGTCGACATCAACCGTCTTCGCGTCAAGGTTGACATTAACCGCGCCGGTCCGGATCACCGATTGGCTGTGTCCCTTGGAGCGACGGATGATCGCATGGATCCGGGCAACCAATTCTTCCCGGTGAAAGGGTTTGGTCAGATAATCATCCGCACCGAAGCCGAAGCTCTTGATCTTATTGTCCGTATCATCCGACCCCGTCAGGATCAGGATCGGGGTTTCAATGCGGGCCAGCCGCAATTGGCGCAGCACCTCATGCCCGGACATATCGGGAAGGTTCAGATCCAGCAGGATAAGATCGTAATCGTAGAGTTTTGCCAGATCGATTCCGTCTTCGCCCAGATCGGTGCAAAAGACATTCAGATTGGCATGGGTCAACATCAACTCGATACTGCGAGACGTCGTTGGATCGTCTTCGACCAAAAGAATTCGCATCGTTAAAGGCTCCGGTGTTCTGGCATCATCGTTAATGACTTTGGAGGCCAATGGTTAACACGCGGTTACTCTCCCATAATAAAAAGTGAAAACAATCTAAAGTTGACGATATCTTTGGATAGTCGTAACCCGCAAGGCCTTTTCCCCGTGTTTTTCAACGGCATTTTGCCACAGCGCAAACTCTTCGTCTGAAAGTGCATAACGTTCCAGCGCCTCGGATCTGGAAATCAGACCGTAGGATACGGCTTTGACAACGATCGCCTTGCGGCTGGCGACCCAGCGGCGGGTGTCGGCGGGGGGCAGGTCAGCACGCGACAGGATGCTGCCATCGGGCAGCGTCACCTGGCGTGGACCATCAACGCGTTTCAAGAACATGGGCTCTCCCTTACTCATGGCAGGCAGCATGACGCCGCGGGCTTAAAGATGCGTGAAAGCAGGGGTTGAGACTGCGTGGCATTTTCCTATATTGCCAACGAAACCCCGAAAGGCCCCAAAATGCTTGACCAAAGGCTGAATTCGCTTGGCCTGCCGAAAGCCCCATCCGACACCCGCGTGGTTGTGGCCATGTCGGGCGGCGTTGATTCGTCGGTGGTTGCGGCCATGCTGAAGGACGAAGGCTATGACGTCGTCGGCGTCACCTTGCAGCTTTACGATCACGGCGCGGCCTTGGCGAAAAAGGGGGCCTGCTGTGCGGGGCGCGACATTCATGATGCCGCCCGCGTGGCCGAGGTCATGGGCTTTCCGCATTATGTGCTGGATTACGAGAACACCTTCCGCGAGGCAGTGATCGAGGAATTCGCCGACGCCTATCTGGCGGGCGCCACGCCGGTGCCCTGCATCCGCTGCAATGAGCGGGTGAAGTTCAAGGATCTTCTGGCCACGGCGAAGGATCTGAACGCCGATTGCATGGCGACCGGACATTACATCCAGCGCAAGATGGGCGCAGGGCCAGAACTGCATATGGCGACCGATCCGAACCGCGATCAAAGCTATTTCCTGTTCTCCACCACGCCCGAACAGCTTGCCTACCTGCGCTTTCCCTTGGGCCATCTGGCATCCAAGGCGGAAACCCGGGCGCTGGCGGCGAAATACGGGCTTTCCGTGGCCGACAAGCCCGACAGTCAGGACATCTGCTTTGTGCCGAACGGCAACTATGCCGCCGTGATCGAAAAGTTGCGGCCGGGGGCTGCGGATCCGGGTGAGATTGTCGATATGGAAGGTCGGGTTCTGGGGCAACACGGCGGCGTGATCCATTACACCATCGGCCAGCGCAAAGGCCTTGGCATCGGCGGCTTGGGCGAGCCTTTGTATGTGGTGCGGCTGGAGCCTGAAACCCGCCGCGTGGTTGTGGGGCCGAAGGCGGCCCTGTCGACCCGGGTGATCCCGATCCGCGAAATCAACTGGCTGGGCGATGAAGCCTTTGACAGCCGCGCGGAATGGCACCTGAATGTCAAAGTCCGCTCGACCCGCCCGCCGCGCCCGGCGGTGATCCGGCCCCTGTCGGCGACCGAGGCCGAGGTGGAACTCCTTGATGCCGAAGACGGCGTGTCCGCGGGTCAGGCTTGTGTGTTCTATGCCCCCGAAGGCAGCCGGGTTTACGGCGGCGGCTGGATCTGGCGGGGCCGGTAAGACCTTCGAAGGTCTTTGCAATTTTCTTCGAAGAAAATTGCCCGGCGGCGGTCAGAGTACCGACAGCACCGACCGCGCGGCACGCAGACCCGGCGGTTCGCCGCCTTTGCCCAGCCGCTCCATGCTCAGCGCCATGGCCTGTTTCTGGCCCGAAGGGTCGGCCAAAAGCGCCTCAAGCGCCGGGGCGATCAGGTCTGCCCGGCAGTCGGTGCCGATGAACTCTGGCACCACGCGGCTTTCAGACACAAGGTTCACCAAGGTCACCGTATCCACCATGGCCGCGCGGCGCATCAGCCACAGCGTCAGACGGTTCATGTCATAGGCAATGACCATCGGGCAGCCATTGGCGGCAAGTTCCAGCGACACCGTGCCAGAGGCAGCCAGCGCCACATCGGCCATGGCAAAAGCCGCGCGTTTCAGGACTGGATCGGTGATGATCTGCGGGGTGACCGCCCAATCTCGGGTCAGATCCCGAACCATGGTCTCCACACCCCGCACCGTGGGCAGCGCAACGCGCAAGCCCGGATGCACCGCCTTCAACCGAGCAATCGTCGCGCCGAACACCGGGCAAAGACGGCGCACCTCGCCCTTCCGACTGCCGGGCAGGGCCAAGAGGAGCGGCCCCTCACCTGCCATCAGCGCGCGTTCCGCGGGGCTGGCGAGAGGGTCTGACACCACCGGGTGGCCGACAAAATCGCAGGTCATGCCCGCCGCTTGCATATAGGGCGGCTCAAACGGCAAAAGCGCCAGCACATGGTCGATGTGGCGGGCCATCTTGGCGGCCCGGCCCGGACGCCACGCCCAGACCGAGGGCGCGACATAATGAATGGTGCGCAGATCCGGCCGCGCGGTCTTTACCAATGCCGCGACCCGCAGGCAGAAATCCGGGCTGTCGATGGTGATCAGCGCGGCAGGCTGACGGGCCAGCACATCGGCGGCGGCCTCACGGATGCGGCGTTTCAGATGCGCGTATTTAGGCAGCACCTCGACCAGCCCCATGATGGACAATTCTTCCATCGGGAACAGGCTCATCATGCCTTCGGCCTGCATCAACGGCCCGCCGATGCCGTGAAATTCCACCTCGGGGAGCAGCGATTTCAGCCCCACCATCAAAGCCGCGCCAAGGCGGTCACCCGAAGGCTCGCCCGCGATCAGGTAAAGCCTTAGCGCGCCCACAGGAACAGGCCGTGGGTTGCGGCCTCGGCCTGCATGGCAGGCAGGTCAAGGCAGATGACACCGCTCGCTTGCCAGACGATGCCGCCAAGCCCGGCCGCAGCGGCGTTGCGCACGGTTTGCACGCCTAAGGCAGGCAGATCAATGCGGCGATCTTGGGTGGGTTTGGGGGCCTTGTAGAAAAGCCCCTTGGCCGGGCGCAGCGCCGCGGGCAACTGCGCCACGAAGGCCAGCATCGCATCGGTGCCGGGCAAGGTTTCGACCGCAAGGCACAAGCCCCCCGCCACCACACAGCCCTGCCCCACATCCGCAGCGCCAAGGGCGGCCACGATGGTTTCGGCGCGGGTGGCGTCTTTTTCGTCCTGCGGGCCAGTCACGCCCGCATAAAGCCCCGGTCCCGGCACCAGCTGCGGCGCAATGTCTGCAACGCCTTTCAGCGCAAAGCCAGATTCGGTGAAGATCGCCAGAACCTCGCGCAGGGTGGCATCATCGCCCTGCCCCATGGCAGCCAGCAGGCGCGGCACCATGGTGGCGGTGGCGGGATCAAACAGCGACGGGTCAAGGCGCGGGCGCTGCACAGCCCCGGCAAAGCACACCTCGGTAACGCCTTGGTCTTCCAGCCAGCGCAAGAACAAGGCGAGACGCTCAACCCGGAAGCTTTGGTCTGGCGTCAGACCTGTTGGGGCAAAGCCCTCCAACGCGCAGATCAGCGGGCGCTCTGGCAGGTTTGCCACCAGCGCAGCCGGCAGCCCCCCCGCCCCGGCGATGATCGCCAGCGTCGTCATTTCGGGGTCAGGAAATTGCGGTCCGAGGCGCCAAGGATGAAATCGGTCATCTCGCGGACGTAAGCGCTGTCGGTTTCCTCAGAAATCTTGCGGGCGCGGTCCAGAAACGACCCCTCGCCCTGCGACAACATCTGGAAGGCGGCGCGCATCGCCGTGATATCGCTGCGCTCCACCCCCCGGCGTTTCAGACCGACAAGGTTCAGCCCATCCAATTCCCCACGCGGGGCCTGCACAAGGCCGTAGGGAATGACATCATTGGTGACCATGGTCACCGCGCCGATAATGGCACCGCGCCCGATGCGCACCCATTGGTGAATGCCCGACAGCCCACCGATGATGACATCATCGCCAATCTGGCAATGGCCGGCGATCGCGACCTGATTGGCCAGGATCACCCGGTTGCCGACGCGGGCGTCGTGGCCGATATGGGCGCCGGTCATCAACAGGCAATCATCGCCCACCGATGTCAGCCCGCCGCCGCCCTCGGTGCCGGTGTTCAAGGTCGCGCCCTCACGGATGCGGCAGCGCGCGCCCACGGTCAGCCGTGTACGCTCGCCCTTGAATTTCAGATCTTGGGGAATTTCGCCGACAGTGGCGAAGGGAAACACCACGGTTTCATCGCCAACATCCGTCCAGCCCGTCACCACGGCATGTGATTTCAGCGTGACGCCGCGGCCAAGCGTGACCTCGGGGCCGACCATCGAGAAGGGACCGACGTAGCAATCGGGCCCGATGGTCGCGCCTTCTTCGACATAGGCAGAAGGATGGATGACGGCGGTTCCGTGAATGGCCATGGCGTCAGGCCTTCGGCACGTCGAACATGGCCATGAATTCCGCCTCGCAGGCCAGCTCACCATCCACCATCGCCTTGCCCGCGAATTTCCAGACCCGGCCCCCGCCCCGCAGCGCGGTGACATGCAGCTCCAGCACATCGCCCGGCACCACCTTGCGGCGGAACTTCACCGCATCGACGCCCATGAAGAAGACATTGGCGTTTTTGTCGACCAGATCCATCGACAGGCCAACAAGGATGCCAGAGGTCTGGGCCATCGCCTCGATAATCATCACACCCGGAAACACCGGCATGCCCGGGAAATGGCCCTGAAACTGCGGCTCGTTGAAGGTGACATTCTTGATGCCGACGCAGGATTTGTTCAGGTGGATGTCGCGCACCTTGTCGACCAAGAGGAACGGATAGCGATGCGGGATGATGCGCTGGATCAGCGCCAGATCGGCGGAAAGCGGCGCGTCAGCGGGCGTCGGGGCGGTGGTCTCGGTCATGATGGTTCCTCGCGGGCTTTGGTCGCCGGGTGTTCTCTGACTTCTGACTAGCAAGGCAGGCGGCGCGGGGCAAGGGAAGCCCGCGGCACACGGGGGCAGGACGCGACAGGATCAGGGGGCGCTGGGGGTCAAGCTGCCATCGGCAAAGGCGGCATCCAGCCGGGCAATCGCCTCGTCGGTGACGTCAATGTTGTCAAAACCGACAAAGACGGCGCGGCTGTCGATGATGGCGGCAGCCCCGGCGGCCTGCATCACCTCGGCCAGAATCGGGCGGGCCGATTGCAGGAAGCGGCCGCGATCCTCTTCATAGGCGCGGGTCAGATCGCGGGATTTCGCTTCTTGCGCCTTGCGGATGCCCTCAACCTTTTGGTTGAACGCCTCGGACAAGGGCGTGAAAGCCTCGCGTTTCATGGCTGGGCGCCGGGTGGTCAGATCCTTTTCTTCGACCTCAAGCGCGGCCTCGATCCGGCGGTTTTCATCCGTCAGGGCCTGTGCGGCCGCCTCTTGCCGGGCGATCACGGCCTTGCCAAAGGCAGAGCCGGTGAACAGCCGTTCATCATCCAAGGTCAGGATGGGTGATTTCGGCAGTTCTGCGACGGCCGGGGCCGTGGTCTCTTGGCCCTGCCCGGGCTGGCCGGAAAGGCCAACCAAGGCACAGGCAAGAAGAACGGCGGCGCGCATCAGAACTTGGTCGAGATCGTCAGATCGAAGCGCTGCTCCTTGTCATAGGTCTCTTTCTTGAGCGCCTTTGAGAAGTTGAAGCGCAACGGCCCAAGCGGGGTATCCCACAGCACCGACAGACCAATGGCAGAGCGCAGTTTGGCGGAATCGTCGACCGCACCGGTGGTTCCAACGGTGTTGTCCAACCCCCAAACTGAGCCCACATCCAAGAAGGCCCCCCCCTTGATGCCGTATTCTTCCGGCAGGCCCAGAGGGAAATCGGCCTCAAACCGGGCAACGGCGAACATGTTGCCACCAAGTGCATCCTCATTGGACGCAGTCAGATCGCGCGGACCGATGCCGTTCGCCTCAAAGCCACGGATCTTGCTGTTGCCAAAATAACGGTCGGTCACACGGCTGGTATAGCCACCCGTTGTGACCACGGCGCCGCCTTCAAAAATCGCCCGCAGCGTGACTTCCTCGTTCAGGATCTTGGTTTCAAGAACACCAAGCCCCTCGGACTTGAGGTAGTTCACATCGCCGCCAACACCCGCGAAATCTTGGCTAAAGCGCAACAGAACGCGGCTGTTGGGGTTCAGGCCGCCGATCTTGTTGTCATAGGAATAGGAATAGCCGATCGACGAGCCGATGGGCGAGCCCACGGTTTCTTCAGCCGTCAAGATGGTCGACGAGTCCGGATCGACATTATTCACCGCGTCATTGAACACGCGATAGCGCAATTCCAGCCGCCCGAATTCACTGATCGGGAATTCCAGCGCGGGCGAGATGGCGATCTGCTTGGTGTCATAAAAGGCGTCTGCGTAATCCGAGGTCTTGTAAATGGCGCCGAATTTCAGCTTCAGATCACGACCCAAAAGGGCAGGCTCGACGAAGGTGATCGAGCTGTCCACCGTGTCTGCACCGGTCGTGACGTCAATCCCGACCTTCTGGCCGCGACCAAGGAAGTTGTCTTCCGAAAAGCCAAAGGTCAGACCTGCACCCGAGCCCACCGAATAAGACCCGCCGATGTTCAACGAGCCGGTCGGCTTTTCTTCCACGTCAACGTTGACCACAATCTGATCGGCCGCAGCGCCAGGGGCAGCTTCGACATTGGCATCGCCGAAATAGCCAAGCGCGCGGATGCGTTCGGCGGCCTGACGAATTTCGCGCGGGTTGAAGGGGTCGCCTTCTGCCGTGCGGAACTGACGGCGGATCACCTGATCCAGCGTCGTCGTATTGCCTTCAATGTCGATACGCTCGACAAAAACCCGGTCGCCTTTGGACAGAACAAATTCGATGTCCAGCGTCTGAGTTTCTTCGTTGCGCGTCAGCACTGGCTCGACCCGGACAAAGTTCAGGCCTTTTTTCAGCGCCAGATTTTCCATCCGGGCGATGTTGTTTTCGATCAGGGCCGGGGAATAGACGGAACCGCTGCGCAGCTTTTGCACGCCTGCGAATTCCACCGCATCCACGCCTTCAACCGACGAGGTCGTGTTGACCGTGCCGATGCGGTATTGCTGGCCTTCCTGAACGGTGAAGGTCACGAAAGAGGCATCACGCTCGGCCGAAATCTCGCCGGTGGCGTCCGTCACATCAACGTCGATGAAGCCGCGCGACAGATAAAAATCTTTCAAAAGCTGCTTATCCAGCTCCAACCGCTCGGCCACGAAGGTATCACGACCGATGATCTGGCGCAGCAGGCCCGCCTGTTTGGTGCCCAAGACCTGCCGCAACCGGCGGTCGGAATAGGCGCGGTTGCCGACGAAGGACAGCCGCTCCACCTCAACCACCTTGCCTTCGACAATCTCAAAGACCAGATCCACCCGATTGTCAGAGCGGCGGATCAGCTTCGGGGTTACCGCGGCGGCCAAACGACCCTCGGTGCGGTAGGCCTCGGCAATGGCGGCGGCGTCAGCCTCGGCGGTGGCCGGGTTGAAGACGTTGCGCGCCTTCGACTTGACCAGATCTTTCAGCCGTTCATCTTTCAGCCGCTTGTTGCCCTGCAGATCAACAACGCTGACCATGGGCATTTCCTTGACGACGATCTTCAGCGTGCTGCCCTGCGGCTGCAACTCGACCTTTTCAAAAAGGCCCGAATTCACCAAACGCTGATAGGCGTCATTCAATTGCCCGGTGGTCAGCGTCTGCCCTTGCCCGATTCCCGCATGCGACAGCACGGTGGTGGCATCGACCCGATCATTGCCTTCGATGACAACGTTGGAAAAGCTGTAGGATTGCGCCAAGGCCGGTGTGAGGAACGGCGTGGAAAGCCCTGTTCCGCAAAGCAGAAGCGCAACTGCTGCCGGGCGCAGGAAGGCGCGGCCAATGCGGGTCTGGCTCTTGTGTGCGGTTGCAGAATTACGCATGGAATGACCCCGGCTATCACAAATTCTTGTGTTCCTGACTAGCTGGAACCGCAAGCCTTGTCAAAAGGACAAGCCACCGCACGGGTGAGGAATTCGCACGAAACCGCAGGCTGTTGCAGGAAGATCGGCCTGCCCTTAGGGCTGCAACAACGCCGTGCCCAGAAAGGCCCCGGCCAAAAGCCCGACAACCACCGTTCCAAGCGTAAACAGACGGTCTGCGTTCAGCCAGACCAGCAGCGACACCGCTTTGTAGCCTTTCATGACTGCATCCATGGTTCCGCCCTCCCGACTTATTGCTGAGTGCGGAGCTAACATCAGAATAAGGCGGGATTTTGGCGGTTTAGCGGCAGGTCACATCATTGAACAGCGCGAAAGCCATGAAGGTCAGGATCAGCGCAAGACCCAAGGTCGTCAGCCCGCGCATCACAATATCGGGCGGCGGGCGGCGGAAGACGGCCTCATAGGCGTGGAACACCAGATGCCCACCATCCAGCACCGGAATTGGGAACAGGTTGATAAGCCCGATGCCAAAGGACAGCATGGCAAGCGTCTGGATAAAGTCCTGAACCCCCATCGCCGCCGATTGCCCCGCGACCTGCGCGATCGAAATCGCGCCGGTCAGGTTGCATTTGTCGATAGCGCCGGTGGCGATATGGGCCAGACTGGAAAGCGAGGTGGTGACCAGAAACCACAGCCGATCCAGCGACAGGCCGGCGGCCTCTATCAGACCGGGCTGGCGGGTTTGCGGCTCGATCAGGAAACCGGCGCCAAGGCCGATCATCCAACGGGTTTCAAACCCACCCTCAGCCTTGGGAAGGTCGCGGCGGTTTGGGGTGATCGACATGTCTAGAACTTGCCCCGCGCCCCCATCGGGCCGCCAGATCTTAAGGCTGACCGGCGCACCCTTGAGCCCCTCGACGATGGGGGGCAGTTCAGCAAATTTGGTGACGGCTTTGCCCCCGGCCTCAAGGATCACATCGCCCTCTTGCAGCCCTGCTGCAAGCCCGGCCGATTTCAACTGCACATCCCCCACCAAAGGCGGCAGCGGCTGGCCCGAGGTGACCGTCACCTCCACGCCATCGCGCAGCACAAGGTATTCAACCGTCGGCGTGGCAGGCAGGTTTTCGGCGGCCGCGTAAAAGCTGTCCCAGTCGGGCGTCGGTTGACCGTTCAGCGCCAAAAGCGCATCGCCCGGCAACAGCCCCTGCGCCGCACCTGGCAGCGTGGCAATGCGGGCCACCGTGGGTTTATCGGTGGCAACGCCGGTTGCCATCAGCATGCCAAAGATGACCGCCGCCGCCAGAATGAAATTCGCCAAAGGCCCGGCAAACACCGTGGCCGCCCGCGCCCAGACCGGCGCGCCATGCATGGTGTGGCGTTTTTCATCGGCCGACAGCCCGGCCATCGCGCGATCATCCGCCGCCGCCGAGGCCGCATCGGCATCGCCCAGAAACTTGACATAGCCGCCCAAGGGGATTGCCGCGAGCTGCCAGCGTGTGCCGCGTTTGTCAGTGCGCGACCAGATCACCTTGCCAAAGCCAAGGCTGAACACCTCGGCATGGATGCCCGACCAGCGGCCCACGATATAATGGCCGTATTCATGCACGAAAACGATGATGCTGATCGCCAAAATGAAAAAGACAGCGGTCCATAGGGCCCCGCCTGCGCCGAACATCGTTGTCAGGAAATCCACTTAAGCTGCCCTCATCTGCCCTGCGACCTCTGTCGCCCGCACCCTTGCGAGATGGTCCATCGCCAACACATCTTCAAAGCTGCCCGCGGCATTTCCAAGGCGGCTTTCGGCCGAAAGTCGGTTCAGGGTCTCTTCGACCACGTTTGCCATCTGCAAAAAGCCAAGGCCTCCGGCGATGAAATGGTCCAGCGCGATTTCCTTGGCCGCGTTAAAGGCGGCCCCAGCCAGCCCACGCATCGCCATCACCTCGCGCGCCAGCCGAAGGGCGGGGTAGCGCGCCTCATCCGGCGCCCGGAAGGTGAGTTTTCCCAGCGCCGCAAAGTCCAGCTTTGCCACCGGCAGCGGCTGGCGTTCGGGCCAGTTCAGCGCATAGCCGATCGGGTGCCGCATGTCGGGCATCCCCAGATGCGCCATCACCGCACCATCGTGGAACCCCACCATGGAATGGATGATGGATTCGGGGTGGATGATGACCTCGATCTGGCTGGGGTCTACGCCGAAAAATTCACGTGTTTCAATGACTTCCAAGGCTTTGTTGAACATGGAAGCGCTGTCGATGGTGATCCGTTGCCCCATCGACCAGTTCGGGTGGGCCAGTGTCTCGGCCAGCGTGGCATGGGCCAGCCGGTCCATCGGCCAGTCGCGCAACGCGCCCCCCGAGGCGGTGAGAATGATGCGGTCCACCGCGGTCAGATCCTCGCCCACCAAGGCCTGAAAGATCGCCGAATGTTCGCTGTCGACCGGCAGAATGGTCGCCCCATGGGCGCGGGCGGTTGAGAGCAGCAACTCTCCCGCGGTTACCAGACTTTCTTTATTGGCCAAGGCCAGCGCAGAGCCATGGGCCAGCGCGCGCATCCCCGGCACCAGCCCCGCCGCCCCGACGATGGCCGACATCACCCAATCCGCCTCGCGGTCGGCCGCTTCGATGATGGCGTGGGGGCCAGCGGCGGCATGCACACCCGACCCCGACAGAGCCTCGCGCAGGGCAGGCAGGTTTTCTTCATGCGCCGTCACGGCAACCTCGGCGCGCAGAGTGCGCGCCATCTCGGCCAGCCGGGCGACATTGTGGCCGCCGGTCAGCGCGACGGTGTGAAAGGCCGCAGCCCCCCCTTCGCGACAAATGAGGTCATAGGTGCTTTCACCGATCGAGCCGGTGGCACCAAAAATGGAAATGCGGCGCATCGGATCAGCCTTTCAGCAGGGGAAACAGCGGCACGACGATGTGCAAAACAACCGTCAGAATGGCCGCAAAGGCCAAGGCATCAAACCGGTCCAGAAACCCGCCATGGCCGGGGATCAGATTGGAACTGTCCTTGACCCCTGCCCTGCGCTTGATCGCGCTTTCGGCAATATCGCCCATCTGCCCGGCAAGCGCCACCAGCGGCGACGCCCAAAGCAGATGCGCAGACCCAAGCCCCGCGGCCCAAAAGCCAAATCCGACAAGGGCCGCCCCGATCCAGCCCGCCACAGTGCCGGACCAGGTTTTCTTCGGGCTGAACCGTGGCCAGAATTTCGGCCCGCCCAGCAGGCGACCCGCGAAATAGCCCATGATATCCGAGGTGACGACAGCCGCCAGCAACCACAGGATCGGCACCAGCCCCAGCGATTGACGCAGCAGCACCAGTGCCAGCCCCGTGGCCATGATGATCAGGGCATAGATCAAAAACACCCCCCGATCCCGACGCGGCAAAACCGCCCCCAGAAGGGCAGGACCGGCAAGCCCGATGACTGAAAGAGACGAAGATGACCACAGGTTCAGCGCCAAAAGCAGCGCGGCAAGCGGCCCAAGCAGCAAAGACAAGTCAAAGGCCGGATCGGCCGTCATGCGGGACAGTTCCCACATCATCACCCCGGTCAACAGCACCACCAGAACGGCAAAGGGCGCCCCACCAAGCCAAACTTCGATCCCACCAACCAAAACCATGACAACGGCCGACAAAACACGCGGCCGAAGGTCGTTCCAGTCGGCAGGTTGGGCGGTGCTCATGCCTTGACGACCCCGCCAAAGCGGCGCTCACGCGTGCCGAAGTTGTTGACGATCTCTGCCAGATGCTGGGCGGTGAAATCCGGCCACAACACATCGGTGAATTCGTATTCGGCATAGGCCGCCTGCCATGGCAGGAAATTCGATGTGCGCGTTTCGCCAGAGGTGCGGATCACCAGATCGGGGTCCGGCAGATCGGCGGTGTCGAGATGCTGCGAGATCAACGCATCGGTGATCTGGTCGGGCGACAGCTGCCCCGCAGCCACAGCGCGGGCGATGTCGCGCACGGCGCGGGTGATCTCGTCGCGACCGCCATAGTTGATGCCGACGGTCAGGTTCAGCCGATCATAGGCGGCCGTGCGCTGCTCGATCGAGGTTTGCAGCCGCTTCAACCGCGGGTTCAGCATGGACCGGTCGCCGATGAAGCGCATCCGCACCGATTCCGCCGCCATCCGATCGGCCTCACGTTCGATATAGCGCGAGAAGATCGCCATCAGGCCCAGAACCTCTTCGGTGGTGCGTTTCCAATTCTCTGTCGAAAAGGCATAGATCGTCAAATACTTGATGCCCAACTCTGGCGCGGCATTGACGATTTCCTTAACCCGTTCGGCCCCCTTGCGATGGCCCACAAGGCGCGGCCAGCCCTGTTGGGTGGCCCAACGGCCGTTGCCATCCATGATGATGGCGACATGTTCAGCCTTGCGGGGGCTCGTTGTCTTTGCAGCCACGTCTTAGTTCCTTCTGTGCTCCCGAAATAAGGAGCGAATATGATTGAAAAATCTCTAAGAATTGGGGCGCCCCCAAAAAAAGGGCGCCCGATCGGTCAGACCTGCATGATCTCGGCCTGCTTGGCCACTAGCGCCTTGTCGACGGCGGCGACATGCTTGTCGGTCATCTCTTGCACTTCATCCGACCACATCTTCTGGTCATCTTCGCCCATACCGGCGGATTTGGCCTTCTTGATCTGGTCCATGCCATCGCGGCGCACGTTGCGGATCGCGACCTTGGCGCTTTCGGCATATTGGGCGGCGACCTTGGCCAGTTCCTTGCGGCGCTGTTCGTTCAGTTCCGGGATCGGCAGGCGGATCAGCGGGCCATCGGTGACCGGGTTGATGCCGATGCCACTTTCGCGGATCGCCTTTTCCACCTTGCCGATCATGCCCTTGTCCCAGACGTTGATGACCACCATCCGCGGCTCGGGCACGTTCACGGTGCCAAGCTGGTTGATCGGCGTCATCTGGCCATACGCGTCCACCTGGATCGGATCGACGATCGAGGCCGAGGCACGCCCGGTGCGCAAGCTGGCAAATTCCTGCTTGAGCGCATTCATCGCGCCATCCATCCGGCGCTGGATCGCGTCGAGGTCAATTTCAAGATCGTCGGACATCTGGTTTTCCTTCAAGTCATCCGGACCCGGTCGCAAGCCGTCCCTTTAGCGCAGGTTCTAGCGAATGTGGGGGCGGAAATAAACCGGGGCATTGGGGGGAAATTTGCCCCCGAAAGGGCAATCCGCGGTCAGGATCAATCCTGCACGCGGGTATAGGTGCCTTGACCGGCCAAAATCCCCTTGAAGCCGCCGGGTTCGTCCAGCGAAAACACGATGATCGGCAGGTTGTTGTCACGCGCCAGCGCAATGGCCGAGGCGTCCATCACCCCAAGGTGCTTTTGCAAAACCTCGTCATAGGTCACATGGTCATAACGCTTGGCATGGGCGTGTTTCTTGGGATCCATGTCATAGACCCCGTCCACCTTGGTGCCTTTGAAAATCGCCTCGCAGGCCATTTCCGAGGCGCGCAGGGTCGCTGCGGTATCGGTGGTGAAATAGGGGTTACCGGTACCGGCAGCAAAGATGCAGACGCGCTTTTTCTCAAGATGGCGCACCGCGCGGCGGCGGATATAGGGTTCGCAGACCTGATCCATCGGAATGGCCGAGATCACGCGGGTATAGACGCCGATCTGTTCCAGCGCCGATTGCATCGCAAGCGCGTTCATCACGGTGGCAAGCATGCCCATGTAGTCGGCTGTCGTCCGTTCCATCCCTTGGGCGCTGCCTGCAAGACCGCGGAAGATATTGCCCCCGCCGATGACCATGCAAACCTCAACCCCCATGTCGCGCACCGATTTCACCTCTTGGGCGATGCGCGCCACGGTCGGCGGGTGCAAGCCATAGCCCTGATCGCCCATCAACGCCTCGCCCGAGATTTTCAGCATCACGCGCGTGTATTTGGCGCCGGACTTCGTGGCGGTGTCGGACATGGGATTCCCCTGCATTTCGGTGTGATCTTGGATTGTTGCGCAAAATGTCGCAAAACGGCGCTAGGTTCAACTGCTGAAACGCCAAAGCGGGGGTTTCCCCCATGCACCCCCACGGGATATTTGGGACCATATGAAAGCCATTGCGGGCATATCACGCGAAGCCCCGGTTCTGATCGCCGGGCCGACGGCCTCGGGCAAATCAGCGCTGGCGATGGAGATCGCGGCGCGGGATGGCCGGGTGATCGTCAATGCCGATGCCTTGCAGGTCTATGACTGCTGGCGGCTGCTGAGTGCGCGGCCAAGCGCCGACGACGAAGCCGCCCTGCCCCATGCGCTTTATGGCCATGTCGGGGGGCATGATATCTACTCCACCGGGCGCTGGCTGCGCGAGGTGGGGGCGCTTTTGGATCGCCCGGTCGTGATCGTCGGCGGCACGGGGTTGAATTTTTCCGCACTTACCGAGGGTTTGGCCGATATTCCTGCCGTGCCGTCCACCGTCCGCGCCGAGGCGGATGCGCGGGTTGCGGCAGAGGGGTTTGCCGGGCTTTTGGCCGAGTTGGACAAAGACACAGCCACGCGGATCGACCGCCAGAACGGCGCGCGGATCCAGCGCGCTTGGGAAGTGCTGCGTGCCACAGGGCGCGGGTTGGCGGCGTGGCAGGACGAAACACCGCCCCCCGTGCTGCCGCGCACCCAAACCGAAGCGATTGTCCTGCGCCCATCCGTCGATTGGCTGGACGCGCGAATCGCCCGCAGGTTTCACAGCATGCTGGCGGCCGGAGCGCTGGAGGAGGCGCGGGCGGCGCTTTCGGATTGGGATCCCCGGCGGCCGTCCTCCAAGGCGATTGGTGCGCCTGAGTTGATTGCGCTTTTGCAAGGCAAATCAACACTTTCCGAGGCAACGGCCGCCGCGATCCTGCAAAGCCGCCGCTATGCCAAGCGCCAACGCACGTGGTTTCGGTCGCGGATGGGCGATTGGCGCGACTTTCCGTGCAATTAAGGCGGGAAACCGCCATCCACAGACTTGTCCACAACCTTTCTTTGCCGAGGCCTGTTTCAGGGCCTTTTCTGCCATCTTTTTGCTTTGGATGCCGCCGTAGCCCTGCCAAAATGTTCGCAAATGACAAAAGAGCAGAAAATGACCCACGCGCCCACCGCCCCGATCGAAGCCTCTCAGATGCGGCTTGTGGCCCTGCCCCGTCTGGCCTCGGCCGGGCGCTGGCGGGTCGAAGCGATGCGCAGCCTGTCGGAAGGGTGCTTTCTGTGGTTCACCAAGGGCCAAGGTCGGATCACCGTGGCGGGCGTGACGCGCGGCTACACTGCGCACAACGCGATCTACATTCCGCCGGGTGTCATGCATGGCTTTGAAGTTGGTCCGCAGGTGTTTGGCACAGCCGTGTTTTTTGGCCGTGACAGCAATGTGACCCTGCCCGACACACCACAGCATCTGCGCATCCGCGAGGTTCATGCCCAGCAAGAGCTGAATGTCATTCTGGACATGGTCCAGCGCGAGATGGACAGCGACACCCCGGCGCATGACCGGGCGGCCCAGCATTACCTTGGCCTTTTGGGGGTCTGGCTGGAACGCCAATCGGTCAAGGCCGCGCCCGAGGTCACGCCGCCCGATGCCGCCCGGCGTCTTGTGGCACGGTTTACCCAAGTGATGGAGCGCGAGTTCCGCAAAGGGCTGGGCGTGGGCGAGATGGCAGCCAAACTGGGCGTTACCCCGACGCATCTGACGCGCTGCTGCCGTCAGACCTGCGGGCGGTCCGCCATTGACCTGCTGCAAGACCGCCGGATCTTCGAAGCGCTGCGCCTGCTGTCGGAAACCGACACCCCGGTGGGCCAGATCGGGGAAAGCCTGGGCTTCAACTCGCCCGCCTACTTCACCCGCGCCTTCCAAAACATGACCGGCGTGTCGCCAACAAGCTTCCGCCGCTCGCTTTGATTCGGGGGCTGCGCCGCAGAAAACACCGGATTCGCCATCGGATTTATTGAAGATGGCGAAGAATCACCCCTTTTCTCCGCATCGGCGGAAATCTCTCCGGTGGGGCGGAAATTAGACCCAGAAACCCGACAGAGGTGTCGAGGGTCGCAAACCGCCCGGATAGGTCGCAACTGTTACACGAAAAGACGAATCTTGTCGTTGACGCAGGGGCGGAAAAAATGCCGAATACCCCTGTGACACGAATGCTGCAAAGGAGAGGCTCCTCACGCATTTCGGCGGGAAATGCCCGAAAGAAGGCGACCCTCGCGCGGGCCTGTTTTGGACGCGCTGCATGAATGGTTCGGGCCTTATGCCCGAAAGTGAACCAGAAGAAACAAGGCCTAAGGCTGATTCAGGGAGACAAGCATGAAAGATACCTTTGAAACCGAAACGCTGCATCCGGGCGCTGTGATGTATGCGGCCGAGGTTCGTGACGGCACGCTGAGCCGCCGCGAATTCCTCGTCCGCTCCACCGCGCTTGGGGTTTCGGCCGTTGCCGCCTACGGCCTGCTGGGCCTTGAGGCCCCGGCCGCAGCACAAGACACCCCCGCAATGGGCGGCACGCTGCGCATGGCGATGGAAACCAAAGCCCAAAAAGACCCCCGCACTTGGGACTGGTCGGAATTGGCCAACTTCGGCCGCGGCTGGCTGGAATATCTGGTCGAATACAACAATGACGGCTCGATCCGCGGCATGCTGCTGGAAGGCTGGAGCGTCAACGAGAACGCCACCGAATTCACCCTGAACGTCCGCAAAGGCGTGAAATGGTCGAATGGCGATGATTTCACCGCCAAGGACGTGGTCCACAACATCAGCCGCTGGTGCGATGGCAACGTGGAAGGCAACTCGATGGCGGGCCGCATGGCTTCGCTGATGGATGCTGCCACCAAGGGCCCGCGCGATGGCGCCATCACGCAGGTTGACGATCACACCGTCAAGCTGACGACCCTGTCGCCCGACATCACCATCATCGTCGGCATGGCCGACTATCCGGCCGCTCTGGTCCACCCGTCCTATGACGGTGCCGATCCTTCGGTGAACCCGATTGGCACCGGCCCCTATATGCCGGAATCGAACGAAGTCGGCGTCAAGCAGGTTCTGGTCAAGTCGGCCAACCCGTGGTGGGGCACCGAAGTTTATGGCGGCCCCTATCTGGACCGCATCGAATACATCGACTTCGGCACCGATCCGGCTGCTGTCGTTGCGGCTGCAGGCTCGGGTGAGATCGATGCCAACTATCAGACCACGGGCGACTTCATTGCCCAGTATGATGCCCTTGGCTGGACCAAATCCGAAGCTGTGACCTCGGCCACGCTGGCGGTGCGCTTCAACCAGCAGCAGGAACCTTACACCAAAGCCGAGGTGCGCAACGCGCTCATCAAGGCCGTGGACAACAAGGTCGTTCTGGAACTGGGGTATTCGAACCTGGGCACCGTGGCTGAAAACCACCATGTCTGCCCGATCCACCCCGAATACTTTGCCCTGCCGCCGCTGACCGCCGATCCGGCGGCTGCCAAAGCCGGGATCGAAGCTGCGGGCCTGATCGACAACGAGTTCGAACTGATCTCGCTGGATGACGCTTGGCAGGCTGCGACCTGTGACGCTGTTGCTGCCCAAATCCGCGATGCGGGCATCAAGATCAAGCGCACCGTGCTGCCGGGCTCGACCTTCTGGAACGACTGGACCAAGTATCCGTTCTCGTCCACCGAATGGAACATGCGCCCGCTTGGCGTGCAGGTTCTGGCGCTGGCCTATCGTTCGGGCGAAGCTTGGAACGAAACCGCCATGGCCAACCCGGACTTTGACGCAGCGCTCGCTGAAGCACTGTCGATCAACGATGCCGAAGCGCGCAAAGCGGTGATGGAGAAGATCGAGAAGATCATGCAAGACACCGGCGTGATGGTGCAGCCCTACTGGCGGTCGCTGTTCCGCCACGCGGACCCGAAAGTGCATGGCGCTGAAAAGCACGCCACCTTCGAGCATCACCACTACAAGTGGTGGGTTGACGCAGCCTAAGGGCAGCGACGGCCAATCAGATCGGGCGCGCGGGAAATCCCTCGCGCGCCCTTTTATCTCTCGCCACACCGCACGCGGTGCAGCCGGCCTTTCCGTCTGTGCCCGCACTGCCCGCCCGGACAGGACCGCCCCATGTTGATGTTCATTCTGCGCCGCCTTGGGGTCATGATGCTGACCGCCTTCGCGCTGACTTTCATCGTCTTTTCGCTGACAAACCTGCAACCAAACCTGGAAAAACTCGCGAAATCCGAGGCTTCTGTCCGGATGACCGATGATCAGGTGGTCAGCTGGATTGCCAACAACGGCTTCGATACGCCGATGATCTCGCGCTATGGCCAATGGCTGGGCGTGGTGCCTGGGTGGGTCAAGACCATGGAAGACGGCGAAGTCCGCGGGCGCTGCATCGAAAAAGGGGCTGATCCCGCCGCTGCGCCAGTCCGTTGCGGACTTTTGCAAGGTGACTGGGGCGTTTCCACCGTCTTCAAGAAACCGGTTTCCCAAATCCTGGGCCGTTCGCTGGGCCAAACCGGCTGGCTGATGCTGGCGGTGATGCTGGTGATGGTGCCGACCGCCTTGATCTTGGGCGTGCTGTCGGGAATGCGCGAAGGCTCGCGCACCGACCGGGTGCTGTCCACCGGCGCGATCATCACCACCGCAACACCGGAATATGTCTCTGGCGTGATCTTCATTGCGCTGTTCGCCTCTGCCACGGTGGGGGTCTCGCCGCTCTTGGTGCATCTTGGCCTGCTTGGCAGCCCTGACGCCCTGTTTGGCGCCCGCAAGACGCTGTTCATGGGCACAGCGACCAGCGCGATGGATCACATCACCTTCTGGAACTTTGCCCTGCCCGTCATGACCATCGCGCTTTATGGCATCGGCTATATCGCGCGGATGACGCGGGCGAGCATGACCGAGGTGATGACCGCCCAATATATCCGCACCGCGCGGCTCAAGGGGGTCAGCTTCCGTCAGGTTGTGATGAAACACGCGCTGAGAAATGCGCTGATCGCGCCGTTCACCGTCATCATGTTGCAGTTCCCCTGGCTTTTGAACGGCGTCGTGATTGTCGAAACCTTGTTCAACTACAAGGGCTTTGGCTGGACGCTGGTCCAAGCCGCCACCAACAATGACATCGAGATGCTTTTGGGCTGCTCGGTCGTCGCCGTCTTCGTCGTTCTGGTGACACAGCTGATCTCGGATGTCGGCTATGTCTTCTTGAACCCCCGTATTCGTCTGGCCTGAGGGAATGGACATGGACACGCTCTCTTGGTTCCAGATTATCGCCGCCATGGCAGGCCGCTTCCTGCCGGTCTGGGTGGCACTGGTCGTCACCTATACCCTGTCGATCACCTTCAAGCGGCGGCTTGGGCTTTACGGAAAGCTCTTTGACAGCCCCGTCGGCATGATCGGCTTTGGCGTGGTGATGTTCTGGGTCTTCACCGCCATCTTCGCCAATTGGATCATCACCATGGATCCCTTGGCGCAGTTCTCCGGCTCTAAGAATGCCGTGCCCGGATCGGCGCTGAAAGCGCCGGATGAAGGTGCCTATGGCTATCTGCTTTTGGGGGCAGACCATGTGGCCCGCGACGTGTTCAGCCGGATGGTCATGGGCTCTCGCGTGGTGCTGCAAATTGCGCCAGCTGCCACGGTCTTTGCCTTCATGGTTGGCATCACGCTGGGCCTTCCGGCCGGCTATTTCGGCGGCAAACTCGATACCGGGCTCAGCTTCCTTGCCAACCTCGTGCTGGCCTTCCCGGTGATCTTGCTGTTCTACCTGCTCGTCACGCCCGAAATCGTGAAGACCGGCATCCCCACTTGGTTTGCCGCCATCCTGTTCGTCTTCCCGATCGTGTTCTTCGTGATCCTGTTCAACTCGCGCTTTTTCACAAACCCCGCCAAACGCAACCTTTACGTCGGCGCGGTGCTGGTGATCGGGATTTGGGCCTATTCGGGGCTGGCCTTCAATCTGGACCCCTTGGGCATCTGGTCGATGGACCCGAACCTTCTGAACGTCTTTGTCTCGGTGGTCTTTGTGAACTCGCCCGGGGTGTTCCGTATCGTGCGTGGCATGGTGATGGACATCAAGACGCGGGACTATGTGGCCGCAGGCCAAACGCGCGGCGAAGGCCCCTGGTATATCATGCTGTGGGAAATCCTGCCCAATGCGCGCGGCCCGCTGATCGTCGATTTCTGCCTGCGCATCGGCTACACTACCATTCTGCTCGGGACGCTTGGTTTCTTTGGTCTTGGCGTTTCCCCGGAAAGCCCGGACTGGGGCTCGACCATCGACGATGGCCGCAAGCTGCTGTCGATGGTGCCGCACCCGGCCCTTGCCCCTGCCCTTGCGCTGATGAGCCTTGTGCTTGGTCTGAACCTCCTCGCCGACGGTCTGCGCGAAGAAAGCCTGAAGGATTGATGCGATGACAAGCACTGACTGGGACCCGTCCAAACCGATCCTCGAGATCGAGAACCTCTCGATCAGCTTCTTCACACGGCTGCGCGAAATCCCCGCCGTGATGGATTTTTCCTGCACCGTCATGCCCGGCGAGGCGATGGGCCTTGTTGGAGAATCCGGCTGTGGCAAATCCACCGTGGCGCTTGCGGTCATGCGTGATCTTGGCAAAAATGGCCGCATCGTCGGCGGCAAGATCAAGTTCAAGGGCCGTGATCTGACCACCATGAGCGAAGAAGAGCTGCGCCATATTCGCGGCTCGGAAATCGCCATGATCTATCAAGAGCCGATGGCCTCGCTTAACCCTGCGATGAAAATCGGCGCGCAGTTGGCCGAAGTGCCGATGATCCATCAGGGCATGTCCAAACACGACGCGTGGGAGCTTGCCCGGCAGATCGTGGCCGATGTGCGCCTGCCCGACCCGGACCGCATCATCAACGCATATCCGCACCAGCTGTCGGGGGGCCAGCAGCAGCGCATCGTGATTGCGATGGCGCTGATGTCGAAACCCGCGCTTTTGATTTTGGACGAACCGACCACCGCGCTGGATGTGACGGTGGAGGCGGGCATCGTCGATCTGGTCAAGGATCTGGGCCATAAATACGGCACCTCGATGCTGTTCATCAGCCACAACCTTGGGCTGGTGATGGACGTCTGTGACCGGCTTTGCGTGATGTATTCCGGCGAAGCTGTGGAAACCGGCAATGTGGTGCAGGTCTTTGACAAGATGCGCCACCCCTACACGCAGGCTTTGTTCCGCTCGATCCCCCTGCCCGGCGCCGACAAAAACTCCCGGCCCTTGGTGGCCATCCCCGGCAACTTCCCGTTGCCGCACGAACGCCCGCAGGGCTGCAACTTTGGCCCGCGCTGCGACTATTTCCAGCAAGGCCGCTGCAATGCGGCGGACATTCCGATGGACACCGTGCCAGAGGGCGACCGCCACCAGACCCGCTGCCTGAAATGGGCCGAGATCGACTGGGACGCCCCCTTGAAGGCCCGCGTCACCAAGGAAAAAGCCAAAATCGGCAAGGTCGTCCTGAAGATGGAAGACCTGCGCAAGTATTACTCCGTCTCCGGCTCTGCCTTTGGCGGCGGCATGAAGAAGGTTGTGAAAGCCAACGAAACCCTGTCGTTTGAGGCGCATGAGGGCGAAACGCTGGCGATTGTCGGCGAAAGCGGCTGCGGCAAATCCACCTTTGCCAAGGTGCTGATGGGTCTGGAAACCGCCACCTCCGGCTCCATCATGCTGTTTGACGAAAATGTGGAATCGACCCCGATCACCAAGCGCAATGTCGATACCGTGTCGAGCGTCCAGATGGTGTTCCAAAACCCCTTCGACACGCTGAACCCGTCGATGACCGTGGGCCGCCAGATCATCCGGGCGTTGGAGATCTTCAAGCAGGGCAAATCGGACGAAGAACGCCACGCCCGCATGCTGGAACTTCTTGACCTCGTGAAACTGCCGCGCGCCTTCGCCGAACGTATGCCGCGCCAACTGTCCGGCGGACAAAAGCAGCGCGTCGGTATTGCCCGTGCCTTTGCCGGTGGCGCCAAGGTGGTGGTCGCAGACGAGCCGGTCTCGGCGCTTGACGTTTCGGTTCAGGCTGCCGTGACCGACCTTTTGATGGATATCCAGCGTGAGAACGGCACGACGCTGCTGTTCATCTCTCACGACCTTTCCATTGTGCGCTACCTCAGCGACCGGGTGATGGTGATGTATCTTGGCCATGTGGTCGAGATGGGCACCACCGATCAGGTGTTCCAGCCGCCCTATCACCCCTACACCGAAGCCCTTTTGTCAGCCGTGCCGATTGCGGACACCAAGGTGGAACGCAAACGCATCGTCTTGGAAGGCGACATCCCTTCGGCGGTGAACCCGCCGCCGGGTTGCCCGTTCCAGACGCGCTGCCGCTGGAAATCCCAGGTTCCGGGTGGGCTCTGCGACCGCGAAATGCCGCCGGTTCAGGTGCTGGAGGGCGGTCACCAGATCAAGTGCCACCTGTCAGCCGATATTCTGGCCCGCATGGAGCCTGTCATCAAGATCGCGGCGGAATAAGGCCGAACGCCCGCGCTTTTACGACGGAATAAAGGGGGGCCACGGCCCCCCTCGCGCTGTCGCGCTCACCCCCGGTGAGTATTTCAAAAGGCGCAAATCCATCCTCACCGCACTCTTAGAGTTGCGCCTTGCAAAAGACTCTCGGGGTTTGCTGTTGGTTTCGCCATTGGTTCAAGAAACCAGCAGCATGGGCCGCATGCCGAGGGGGCGGACATCCCCCTTATGTCTTCAATCAGCCAAGAATCGCTTTGACGTAGTTTTTGGTTTCCGCAAAGGGCGGGATGCCGCCGTGCTTTTCCACCGCGGCGGGACCGGCGTTATAAGCGGCGAGCGCCAGCCGCCAGCTGCCAAATTTAGCATACATCATCGCCAGATAGCGCGCACCGCCATCCAGGTTTTGATGCGGATCAGTGGCATCAACCCCCAATTTTGCCGCCGTCCCCGGCATCAGCTGGGCCAGCCCGGTGGCGCCAGCATGGCTGACCGCATGGGGGTTCCAGCCGGATTCCTGTTGCACAAGGCGCAGGAACAAATCTTCTGGAACGCCATGTTTGCGCGCGGCGGCCTTGGCCACCTCAAGATAGGCGCCTTTGTAATTGCCCTTGTAGCGCGGCAGGGCTGTACTGTCGCCAGCCCCCTTTTCCTTGGGCGCGTTGGGTTTCAGCCGTGCGGAGAATTCGTATTGCTTGGACAGTTTGCTATCGAGAAAGGCGGTCTGCGATTTGAACAGTGCATTGCGATTCTTTCTGGAGCCTGACAGCGTCAGCCCTTCGGCATCGGCCATATCGACAGGGGCCAGCGACAAGGCCAGCGACAGCGCAACAAGCGGACGCAAAAGCGACATGCAAAATTCCAGACCGATCAGACAGCGATCACTATAGGAATTTGTTCCCGAATTGCCAGCGTGAAGCCCATCCATGGGGCAAAATACCGCCCATGCCGCCGACCCGTCTGCATTGGTTGCAGGGCCTTGGCTGGCGTTCTATAGCTTTTATCAACCAGCCTGCGGCAACCTGCCGGGGCAAATCAGAATCAGGGAGTGCGTCATGGCGGGGTCGGTCAACAAGGTCATCATCGTCGGAAATCTGGGGCGCGACCCCGAGGTGCGGACCTTTGGCAATGGCGGCAAGGTGGTGAACCTGCGCATCGCCACCTCGGAAACCTGGCGTGACAAGCAATCGGGTGAGCGCAAAGAGCGCACCGAATGGCATTCGGTCGCGATTTTCAACGAAAACCTTGCCAAGATTGCCGAACAATATCTGCGCAAAGGCTCGACCGTTTATGTCGAGGGGCAGTTGGAAACCCGCAAATGGCAGGACCAAACCGGTGCAGATCGTTACACGACCGAAGTTGTGTTGCGCCAGTTCCGCGGCGAATTGACCCTGTTGGGCGGCCGCGGCGAAGGTGGCAGCGGCGGTTCGGGCGGCGGCTATGACGATCGCGGCGCAAGCGGTGGTGGGTATGACGATTATCAAGGTGGCGGCGGTCAGGGCGGTGGCTATGGCGGCGGCCGCAGCAGCGGCGGCGGCAACCAAGGCGGTGGCGGCGGCGGTCGCCCGGATCTGGATGACGAGATCCCCTTCTAAGACTGCCGGGCAATCCAACCTATCAAGCGGGCCTTTTGGCCCGCTTTTTCTTGGCCGTTCATAGGCATGGTTTTTCCAAGGTTAGGCCACTGGACCTTGCGGGGCGAATTCCCTATATATTCTCTCAACTAAACCCGCGAGACCACAATGAACCAGCCGCAAGACCATCTTGAAGGCGCACCTTTGATCCGCCCTTCGACCACCGATCACCCGCTGTATGAGGCTGTTGTTGACGCCTGCCGCACGGTGTTTGACCCGGAAATCCCGGTCAACATCTATGATCTTGGTTTGGTCTATACCATTGAGATCAATGCGGAAAATGAGGTTTCGGTCCTGATGACCCTGACTGCGCCGGGCTGCCCGGTGGCCGGCGAAATGCCCGCTTGGGTGCAAGACGCGGTGGAACTGGTTGTGGGCGTGAAATCGGCCGAGGTCGGCATGACCTTTGACCCGCCTTGGGGCATGGAAATGATGTCTGACGAGGCACGGTTGGAACTGGGGTTCATGTAAGGCAAGCTCCGCGACTTGCCCGTCTGAAAAGCAAGTCTCATACGTTGCATTACTGAAAGGCAAGCCAAAAGGCTTGCATTTTTCCCGCGCAAGGCTTATGACTTGCCTATGCACAGCATCAAAGCCGTCATCTCTGGCGATCTCATCGCCTCCTCCGCCAAGGGCGGGGCGGCGATTGACGCGGCCATGGCCAATTTGGCGGACACCGCGGCGCGCCTGTCAAACCTGACCGAAAGCGACACGCGTTTCACCCGACATCGGGGAGACGGTTGGCAAATTTATGTGGATGTTCCCGGGCTTGCCCTGACCTGCGCCTTGGCAATGACGACAGCCTTGCGCCGGTCCGGCGCGGGTTTGGACACAAGGCAGGCGATTGGGTTTGGCCGGGTAGAGACCCTGCCCGCCAAAGCCCTTGGTGGCGCCTATGGCGAGGCCTTCGAACTGTCGGGCCGTGCGCTGGACCAAATGGCGAAGGGCGTTCGGCTCTGCCTTGCCAACCGCCTCATCGTTACACCGCTGCATGAGGCGCTGATCGCGTTGATCGACTGGCAATCAGCACGTTGGTCGAAAGAGCAGGCCGAGGCGGTGCAGAGCCGGTTGTTGGATCCAAACCGCCCCAATGCCGACCTTGCCGCCACTTTGGGCATTACACGGCAGGCCTTTGAGGCCCGCCTGTCTTCGGCCGGATATTCCGCGCTGGAACCTGCCCTTCACGCGTTTCAATGTGCCGATTGGACGGAATATCCCGATGTTTGAAACCTTTGCCGCCCTTCTGCTTGCCCATGTACTTGCCGATTTTGCGTTGCAGACAAAGGCGATGGTGGACAGGAAGGGGCAGGCATCGGTTCTGGCCCTGCATGGGGCTGTCGTGCTGGTCACCGCAGTCATCGCCCTTGGGGCCTGGCACCCTGCCCTTTTGTGGCTGGCCCTTCTGCATCTTCTGATCGACCTTGCAAAAACCCGCGTGCGTCATGGGCTTGCGGCCTTTCTGGTCGATCAGGCGGCACATCTTCTGACGATTGCAGCATTGGCCCTTTGGCTGCCGGATCTGTGGGCGCAGGGCCTGTGGGCCGGCGTCTCCCAAGCCCCCGGCCTGATGCTGCTGGTGGCCGGGGCGCTGATGGCCACCCGGGCTGGCGGGTTTGCGGTGGGGCTGTTGATGGCGCCTTTTTCCGCAGCGACACCAGACGGCTTGCCCGGCGGTGGGCGGGTCATCGGCCTTTTGGAGCGCGGGCTGATCTTTGCGCTGGTTTTGCTGGGCCAGCCTGAAGGCGTCGGCCTTTTGCTGGCGGCCAAGTCGATCCTGCGCTTTGGTGCGGTCAAGGATGACCGGGCGGCCAGCGAATATGTCATCATCGGCACGCTGGCCTCGGTGGGTTGGGCGCTTTTGGTGGCCTATGCGACCCAAAGCCTGCTTGTGGCTTTGCCACCGCTTGGAATTTCGTCTGTGACACCCTAAGTATGGGGAAAAGGAGCATATCATGTTCGGCATTCCCGGCAAAGCTGCCGTCACACTGACCCCCCCGGCCGCCAAGGCCATCGCGCGCCTGATGCAAAAGCAGGGGGCGGCAGGCTTGCGCATTGGCGTCAAGAAAGGCGGTTGCGCGGGCATGGAATACACCATGGATTACGTCGCCGAACAGAACGCCCTTGATGAGGTGGTCGAACAGGATGGCGCAAAGGTGTTCATCGCGCCGATGGCGCAGATGTTCCTCATCGGCACCGAGATTGACTATGAGGTCGATCTCTTGCAGGCCGGCTTCAAGTTCCGCAATCCCAACGTGGCCGAGGCCTGTGGCTGCGGCGAGTCGATCAAGTTCAAGGACGCCCCCGCCGCTTAGGGCTGCAAACGGGATACGGCGGCCTGCGATCGATTTTTCACCGAAAAATCGCCCCCTGCTGCCGCTTGGTCTTTTGTCTGGTCTTCAGACCCGCTAACCCTTTTACAAAAGCAATGAGGGTGGCATGCGCAAACTGGCGGCGGGCAATTGGAAGATGAACGGCACGCGCGCGGCCTTGGCCGAGGTGCGGGCGCTGATCGCGGCGGTCGACGCACCCGGCTGTGACATGCTGCTGTGCCCCCCCGCCACTCTGATCGCAGCCATGGCCGAGATCGCGCAAGGCTCTGCGCTGAACGTGGGCGCGCAGGATTGCCACGCCAAAGCCTCGGGCGCCCACACCGGTGATCTGTCGGCCCCGATGCTGGCCGATGCGGGCGCAAGCCATGTCATTCTGGGCCATTCCGAGCGCCGCGCCGATCATGGCGAAACCGATACGCAAGTGAAGGCCAAGGCCGAGGCCGTGATTGCGGCAGGGCTGGTGGCCATCATCTGCGTCGGCGAGACAGAGGCGCAACGCGACGAAGGAAACACGCTTGAGGTGATCGGGCGGCAGCTGGACGCTTCGGTTCCGCATGGGGCAACCGCCGCGCATCTGGTCATCGCCTATGAGCCGGTCTGGGCCATTGGCACCGGCCGTACCCCGACGCTGGATCAGATTGCCGAGGTGCATGGCTTTATCCGCACCCGTCTGGCCGCGACGACCAAGGCCGAGGCCGCCGGAACCCGCCTGCTCTATGGCGGCTCGGTCAAGCCGTCCAATGCCGCAGACATCTTTGCGCTGCCGAATGTGGATGGTGCGCTGGTCGGCGGGGCCAGCCTGAAGGCCGCCGATTTCGCCCCCATTGTCGCCGCGCTTTCCGCCGCCTGACCCTTTCATGTCGTAAACAGAGGCGCGGGAACCGGGCGTTCTTGCGACAAACGCCCCATGACCGATCTTCCCCAAACCCGCCAAAACTCGCTTTTGAATGCCAATCTGATTTGCATGGCCTCCATGCTGATCTGGGCCGCCGGTCTGCCTGCGGCAGATCTGCTGATTCCGCTGTTGATCCCGGAACAGTTGAATGCCCTGCGCATGACGCTGGCGGGTGGATTTTTGGTGATCCTGTGGGCCGCGCTCGAGGGGTTTGGCCCGCTCAAGCGCACCAACTGGCTGAAAGGCATCGCAGTGGGCAGCCTGATCGGGCTTGGCGCTTGGTTCCTGATCCGGGGGCAGGCATTGGGCGGTGCGGTGACGGCGGCGGTGATTTCGTCGACCTTGCCGGTTGTCGGCATCACGCTGGAGGTCATTCTGGATGGCCGCAAGATCACCCCTGCGCTGGTCATTGGCCTGATCCTGTCGCTGATCGGCGGGGCCTTGACGCTGGACCCCAGCGGCGCGGCGGCGGGGGGCTCCATGGTTTGGGGCGCGCTTTTGTGCTTTGGTTCGGTGGTGTCCTTTACCATCGGCTCGCGGCTGACCGTCACCGCCTTTCCAGATGAAACCCCGGTCGGGCGCACGGCGGTCACGCTGTTTGGCGCGGCAGTGGCGGCCTTGGCGGTTGCTGGGGCGCAGGTGGCGACGGGGGCAGACATGCCGGCTTTCGCGGCTTGGGGGCCGAAGGAAATCGGTGCGATCCTGCTCTTTTCCGTGGGCGCCTTGGGCGTCAGCCAGATCATGTGGATCATGTCGGTGGAACGCTTGGGCATCGGGCTGTCGGCCCTGCACATCAATGCCGCGCCGTTCTATGTGATGCTGATCCTGTTTGCGCTTGGCGGGGTGTGGAGTTGGCCGCAGGCGCTGGCCGCCGCTTTGGTGGGGCTGGGCGTTCTGATTGCCCAAGGCATCCTGCCGCTGCCCTTTGCCCGCCGCAGCTGAGGCCGCGTATGAAAACCCTGCACCAATCGCCGACCGATCCTGACTTTGTGCAAAACCCCTATCCGTTTTACGAGGTGGCGCGCGCGGCTGGCCCCTTCTTTCACTGGGCGGATTATGATCTGACCTGCACCGGCAATGCGGCGGCGGTAAACGCGATTTTCCGCGACCGCCGTTTTGGCCGCGAGGTGCCTGCGGAAAAGGCCCCGCTGATCCCCGATCATCTGGCCCCCTTCTACGCCGTCGAGGCCCATTCCATGCTGGAGTTGGAGCCCCCCCGCCATACCCGGTTGCGCTCGCTTGTGCTGCGGGCCTTCACCACCCGGCGGATCAATGCGCTCGCCCCGGAAATCGCCACCCTGACGCATCAGCTGATCGACGGCTTTCCGGATGGCGAGTTTGATCTGCTAAAGCATTTCGGCCAGCGCCTGCCGGTCATCATCATCGCCCGCCTTCTGGGCGTGCCCGAAGAGATGTCGGACGACCTGTTGCGGTGGTCCAATGCGATGGTCGGCATGTATATGGCCGGGCGTACCCGCGACACCGAAGACCGTGCCGTCGCCGCGACCGAGGCCTTCGTGGCCTTCATGCGCTCTTACGTCGAGGCGCGGCGCAAAGACCCGCGCGATGATCTCATCACAGAGCTGATCGCCGCCGAGGAAGGCGGGGAAAAGCTGACGACGGATGAGCTGATCACCACCTGCATCCTTTTGCTGAACGCAGGCCACGAGGCAACGGTGCATACCATCGGCAACGGCGTTAAAACGCTTTTGCAAACCGGCCATGGCATCACCGAGGACACGGCCGAAGACACCGTTGAAGAGATCCTGCGCTTTGACCCCGCGCTGCATATGTTCACCCGCTGGGCCTATGAGGACATTGAGGTGATGGGTCAGCAATTCCGGCGTGGCGATCAGGTGGGGCTTTTGCTGGCCGCCGCCAATCGCGATCCCGGACCATGGGAAGACCCCGACCGCTTCCGCCCGAACCGCCCGGTAAAACCCATCGCCACCTTTGGCGCGGGCCTGCATTTCTGCGTCGGCGCCCCCTTGGCGCGGCTGGAACTGGTCACCGCCCTGCCGATCCTGTTTGCGCGCCTGCCGGGGCTAAAACTGGCCGACCGCCCGGACTATGGCAATGTCTACCACTTCCACGGGCTGACCCGGTTGATGGTGCGGGCGGGTTAGCGTCACGACGCGCCGCCCCCGCTTTGACCGTTTCGATTGCGACGTTGGGCCAGACAGCCGTCGAACGGCGTGGCGATTGCCTCAGAAGCGCAACCCAACTGCAAGCTCATACGCATCACTGTCTGCGCCATCCCCCGAGCCAAACAGGCCCGTCAATCGCGCATATGTCCCGTTGGATTGCGCATACTCAATGCCAAGGGTGGATGATTTCAGGGAGTCTGCGGCCTCATCAGCCACGAGATAACTCGCCCCGACAAGAATATTTTCGCTGATTTTATATGATCCAAACATCTGGGCGCTTTTTAGATTTGAATCCTGCATATTAAATACAAAAACATCCAAACCGACGGAAAGTTTATCAAACTGGGCAGTGGTCCCCAAAAGATAACTGTTCATCGTATAGCCACCATGAAGACGCTCTAAACCAGCGCGAAAGCTTAACCGGCCGATCTCATGTTTCAAAGTGGCCTGCATTGACTGAATGTTTTCGTCAGCGAAGTCGCCAGAAAACAGACCAACAGACAAGGCGGTCTTGTCAAAATGGCCGTCGTACCGCAGGCCATAGATAGAAGACATGCCTCTATGGCTCACACCCGTAGACAGGCGCGTGAGTCTTGTCCAATCACTGAAAAAAACATCGGAATCCTGCAGTATGGTCGATGTGACATCACCACGGCCGAACGTATCATGGATAACGCTCCGAGGCACACCTACGGACACCAAATGCGGCCCAGCTTCCAGTGTGACTGCAGCTGTCCCATATCCAGAGCCCGCCACTGAATCTGTGGGCACACTGTCAAGCCCATCGTAGCCGACATAAAATCCGTATGTTAATGTCCCAGACGTGATCAGCGACGGCAGCCGGATGCCGAAATCGACCACCCACATATTCAGGCTGTCCCCGTCACCCTGCTCGGTAAATGACAGAAGCGAAATATTGCCATAAGGTTCCAGTTTTCCAACAGCCGTATCCGCCGCAAACGCAGTCGTCGCAATTATGCTTAAAGGCGCGGCCAACCCAAAAATCTTCTTCATACGCGCTTCCAATATTTTATCCAGAAGCCTTATATTATTTCACGAGCCACATTTTGAAACTCTATCTTACGATTACAACGGCTGAAACGCCGCCCAACTTCTCGTCTACCCACATCCCCCACGAAGCCCCCTTCCCCCGGCGCGACCTTTGGACAATGGTAACCGGCACGCGCCCGGCCCATGATGGCGGGCAAGGAGGAGCCATGGATCACGACCGCATCCCTGAAATCGCGCTTGGCTGGCATCGTGCCGGGCGCAAGGCCGCTTTGGCGACCGTGGTGGAAACCTGGGGCTCTGCCCCGCGCCAGCCCGGCAGCCAATTGGCGATCTCGGGCGATGGGCAGATCATGGGATCCGTCTCGGGCGGTTGTGTCGAGGGCGCGGTGGTGACCGAGGCCTTGGAGGCCCTGATCGATGGCCAGCCGCGCCTCCTGACTTTTGGGGTCAGCGATGAGACGGCTTTTGCCGTGGGTCTGGCCTGTGGCGGCACGATCCGGGTGCTGGTGGAGCCTGTGGGCAGCGCCCTGCCCGAAACCATGCTGGCCGATCTGGTCGCCGCGCGGGCGGCCAAGCACCCGGTCGTCTATGCGGTTCACCCCGAAACCGGGGTGCGTGCGCTCTATCGTCCCGGACAGGACCAAGCCGCCGATCTGCGACTGCGCTCGGACAAGGCCGGGATCGAGGAAGACGGCCGCTTTATCGCACCCCACAATCCTCCTCTGCGGCTGATCGTGGTCGGTGCCGTGCATATCGCCCAGCCTTTGGTCACCATCGCCCGCGCCTGCGGCTATGCCCCAATACTGATTGATCCGCGCGACACCTTTGGCGCCGCAGACCGCTTTCCCGGTGAAACCGTGCTGGATGATTGGCCGGATGAGGCGCTTGCCGCGCTTGTCCCCGATGCCCGTACCGCGATTGTCACGCTGACCCATGATCCGAAACTGGACGATCCGGCCATTCGCCTCGCCATCCGGTCGCCTGCCTTTTACCTTGGCTGCCTGGGATCGAAAAAGACCCATGCCAAGCGGGTGGAACGGCTGCAGGCCGCAGGCTTTAGCGCCGAGGAAATCAGCCGTATTCACGCCCCGGTGGGCCTCGACATTGGCGCCAAGACCCCGGCCGAAATTGCTGTGTCGATTATGGGCCAGATCACCGCCACCTTGCGGCTTGGCGCATGAGGTTCGGGCGCGTTCCTTTGTCTGAGGCACAAGGTGCGATCCTTGCCCATTCGCACGGGCCGTCCGGTTTGCGCAAAGGCCGGGTGCTGACGGCCGAGGATATTGCAGCACTGGCCGCAGAAGGCGTAACTGAAATTACGGTCGCACAGCTTGACCCCGGCGATCTGGATGAAAACACCGCCGCCGCCCGGCTGGCCGCCGCCTTGGTGCCAACCCCCGCCGGCCAAGCGCTGACCGTGACGCCCGCCTTTACCGGGCGGGTCAATCTGAATGCGACCGGGCCGGGGGTGGTCAGACTGGATGCTGCCGCCATCCACGCGCTGAACCGCGTCGATCCTGCCATCACCTTTGCAACCCTGCCCGACCTTGCCCGCGTGACCAAAGGCACGCTGGTCGGCACCGTCAAGATCATCAGCTATGCCGTCGCAGGGGCTGCACTAGAGCAGGCCGCCACCCTCGCCCAGGCGGCGATCCGGGTGCAGCCTGTCACCTCACGCGATGCCGGGCTTCTTTTGACCACGGTGCCGGGGCAAGACCCCAAGCTGAACGCCAAGGCCGCCCGTGTCATCTCGGCCCGGCTGGCCGCTTTGGGCATGACCCTTGCCGCCTGCCGCGAGGTGCCCCATGTGGAGGCCGCCATCGCAGAGGCCCTGCCGCAGCTGCCCGGTGACATGGCGCTGATCCTGACGGGCAGCGCCACCTCTGACCTGCATGATACCGCGCCCGAGGCCCTGCGCCGCGCTGGCGGCACGGTTTGCCGGTTTGGCATGCCGGTTGATCCCGGCAACCTGCTGTTCTTGGGGGATTTGCAGGGCCGCCCGGTGATCGGCTTGCCCGGCTGCGCCCGCTCGCCCGCCCTGAACGGCGCTGATTGGGTGTTGGAACGGCTGGCTTGTGGTCTGACCGTCAGCGCCAATGACATTGCCGCGATGGGCGTTGGCGGACTTTTGAAGGAAATTCCCCAGCGTCCACAGCGACGCGAGCCGGACTGACACCCCCCGAACCGCTGGCGCAACGGCAGCAAAAAGGGGCCTTACGGCCCCTGATCGTCGATCATTTGGTATGGTTTGCGCCTTACTTCGGCGAAACCATCATCACCATCTGGCGGCCTTCCAGCTTGGGCATGGATTCGATCTTGCCCGCTTCGCCAACATCCGAAGCCACCCGGTTCAAAAGCTCAAGGCCCAGTTCCTGGTGCGCCATTTCGCGGCCACGGAAGCGAAGCGTAACCTTCACCTTGTCACCTTCGCCAAGGAATTTCAGCACCGAGCGCATCTTCACGTCATAGTCATGCGTGTCGGTGCCGGGGCGGAACTTGATTTCTTTGATCTCGATGATGTGCTGCTTCTTGCGGGCCTCGGCCTCGCGCTTCTGCGTCTCATACTTGAACTTGCCGAAGTCCATGATCTTGCAGACCGGCGGCTCGGCGTTCGGCGAGATTTCGACCAGATCCAGCCCCGCTTCTTCGGCCATGGCCATGGCACGGGCGGGCGTCACCACCCCGACATTCTCGCCATCCGCCCCAATCAGGCGGATTTCCGGGGACCGGATGCGGTCATTGATGCGCGGTCCGGTTTCGCGTTGCGGCGGGGCATTGTGTGGGCGGCGGGCTATGGCAGTGGTCCTTGTTCAGTTGAAATCTGCGTCCGCAATCTATGCGCTGCGCGCGCTACCTTCAACCGGAAAACAGTCGTGCATAGAAACACGACGAACAAACCGACCAGCCGCGTTGCGGCACCGCCTCAGGCGCGCCCTTTTCAACACCGGTCGATTCTGTCATACCCCGATCATCTGAGTGTTTCGGTCATGGGAGTAAATAACATGAACAAGAACGTCCTTCTCGGCCTCGTGCTGATCGCTGCTGCAGCCGGTGGCTACTACCAGTTCAGCTACAAGCCCGCGCAGGAAGCTGCCGCTGCTGCGGCTGTCGCCGCCGAAGCTGCCGCTGCTGAAGCCAAAGCTGCCGAAGAAGCCGCCGCCAAGGCCGCTGAAGAAGCTGCTGCTGCCGCCGCTGCTGAGGCAGCTGCCGCTGCAGAAGCTGCCGCCACCGCTGCGGCCGAGGCTGCTGCCGTTCTGGACCCGGCTGCCTTCGACGCCGTCAAAGTCAACGCGTTGATCGACGCCTCGGCGCTCGACGCCGCGACCAAGACCACCCTGAAGGCCGGCGTTGACGCCGCTGCCGCCGATGCAACCAAGGTTGCTGGCGCCATCGCCGCTGTCAAAGCCGCCCTTGGCATGTAATCGCCTGAAAAGGTGAAATAAAAACCGCCGCGGAACAATCCGCGGCGGTTTTTTCATGTCCGAAGGAGCGGCCGTTAGATGCCGTCGCCGACAAAGGCCTTTTCCACAACGAATTGCTTGGGGTCAGAGTTTGCCCCCTCAACCAGCCCGAAGCTTTCCAAAATAGCCTTCACATCGACGTTGAACGCCAGCGACCCGCAAACCATGGCGCGGTCTTCCTCGGGGTTCATCTTCGGCAGGCCAAGATCTTCAAACACCTTGCCCGACACCAGATTGTCGGTGACGCGGCCCATGTGATGGAAGGCTTCGCGGGTGGTGGTCGGATAGTATTTCAGCTTGTCGCCCACCATCTCGCCGATCAAGGGATCGTCGCGCAGGCTTTCAACCAGCTGGCGGCCGTATTCCAACTCTGCCACTTCGCGGCAGGTGTGCATCATGATGACCTGTTCGTATTTCTCATAGGTCTCCGGCTCGCGCAGCAGGCTGGCGAAGGGGGCAAATCCGGTGCCGGTCGACAGGAAGTAAATCCGTTTGCCGGGCAACAGCGCATCATGCACCAGCGTTCCGACAGGTTTCGGGCGCAGGATAATTTCATCGCCCACCTTGATGTGCTGCAGACGGCTGGTCAGCGGGCCATCCGGCACCTTGATCGAATAGAACTCCAGCTCCTCGTCCCAAGCGGGCGAAGCGATGGAATAGGCGCGCAGCAAAGGCTTACCAGTCTCGCCCAGCAGGCCAATCATCACAAACTCCCCCGAACGGAAGCGCAAGGATTGCGGCCGCGTCACACGGAAGGAAAACAGCCGGTCCGTCCAGTGTTTCACTTGGGTGACGGTCTGGGCGTCGGGCAGATGCGGCTTGGCGGCGGCAGGGGCAGGAGCGTTCATCTCGGTCACTTCGGTCATGGGGTGGTTGCCCGGCGTCTGAACCGGTCCTCGTTCAATAGCTTTGATTTGGGTCGGTGAAAAGCAAACCCGCGCACCGGGCGCGGATTTGTCACGCTTGCAGATTTAGGCCTTGAGTCGGGCCTGATAGTCATGCGCCTGCCAATTGGCCCGGTTCAGCCATTGCGCTTCGGGTTGGCGGGCGGCCATTTCATCGGGAATTTCGACCGCGTCAAAGCCGACGCGGCGGGCCATCGGGTATTGATCGGCAATGATCGGCCCCACGGCGCGCAATTCGCCAGTGTAGCCCAGCATCCGCAACCGGCGGCCAATGGTAAAGCCACGCCCGTCGCTGAACGCCGGCACATGCACGCGGATCAGCGTCAGGCCCGCAAGGTCCAGCGCCGCCGGATCATCGGTATGGGCCAGATCGGCCACGCCCGAGCTGGGCAATTCGGGCAGAGGCGAGAAGCCCTTATCGGTCACAAGAACGCTCATAGCGCGTTGTCCTTTGTCGTTCGCACGGGCTTGCCGCCCACGAAATGGATGCCACATTCGGTTTTCGCGCTGCCGCGCCAGCGTCCCGCACGCGGGTCTTCGCCGGGCTTCACCGGGCTGGTGCAAGGCGCGCAGCCGATCGACGGGTAGCCCTTGGCGACGAGCGGGTGCCGCGGCAGGTTGTTGTTGACGATATACTCTTCAAGGTCTTCCCGGCCCCAATGGGCCAAGGGATTCACCTTGATCCGAAAATCGCCTTCGTTTTCAAAGAAGTCGATGGTGCCCCGGTCAGCGTTCTGGAACCGCTTGCGGCCCGAGATCCAGCCGTCAAAGCCCGACAGCGCGCGCTCCAAGGGTTCCACTTTGCGCACGTTGCAGCAGGCATCGGTCGAAAACTGGTGCAGCGTGCCGTCCGGGTCTTCGAAATCGGTGCGGGTCTTGCGGGCGCGAATGGTGCGGATGTCGCAGAGCGGCAGCTTCTCGGCCAGCTCGCGCTGATAATCGAGCGTTTCTTGAAACAGCATCCGCGTGTCGACAAAGATCACCGGGGTTTCGGGCGCGATGACCGAAACCAGATGCAACAGCACCACCGATTCCGCCCCGAAGGACGACACCAGGGCAACCTGCCCCAGTTCGGGATCTTTCAGCGCATGCTCCAAGACGGCCGTCGCGGAATGGTGACGATAGCGCGCATTCAGCGCCGCCACCCGATCTGCAACCGGAGCCTGTTCCACCTTAAGCAGCATCTCGCTCACCCGCCTCGTAAAGCGCCGTTTTGAACGGGCCAACCCCGACGCGGCGATAGGCCTGAAGGAAGGTTTCTTCGGGGCTTTGACGCAGATCGAGATAGGCCAGCACGATGCGTTCAATGGCAGGCACAACCTGATCATAGGCAAAGCCCGGACCGGTCTTTTCGCCGATGGTCGCATCCTCGGATCCGTCGCCACCCAAGGTGATCTGATAGTTTTCCACCCCGGCCCGGTCGAGGCCCAGAATACCGATGTGGCCCACATGGTGATGCCCGCAGGCATTGATGCAGCCCGAGATTTTGATTTTCAGCGGGCCAATATCATGTTCCAGCTTCAAGTCATTGAAGCGGGTGGCGATTTCCTGCGCGACAGGGATCGCGCGGGCGGTGGCCAGCGCGCAATAATCCATACCGGGGCACGCGATGATGTCGGAAATCAACCCGACATTGGCCGTGCCCAGCCCGGCCTTGACCAAGGCGGCATGCACCGCCGGCAGGTCGGATTTGTGGACATGCGGCAAGATCACGTTCTGCTCGTGGCTGATGCGCAGATCGGCGTGGCCATAGGTTTCCGCCAGATCGGCCAAAAGCCGCATCTGATCCGAGGTCGCATCGCCCGGCGTCTGGCCATGGGCTTTGATCGACACCGTGACAATGGCGTATTGGTCGTTGCGGTGTTGGGCCAGATTGGTATCGGCCCAAGCACGGAACACCGGATCCGCCTTGTAGAACGCGTCATAAGCCGCGGTCGGGGCATCGCGGAACGCCGGAAGCGCAAAGGCCTCGCGGATATCGGCCAGAAGTTTCTGGTCATTGCCGCCGAACAGCGGCTTCAATTCGGCAAAACGCTCTTCGACCATGCGGGTGATCTCGGCCTTGCCGGTTTCATGCAGCGTGATCTTGATGCGGGCCTTGTATTTGTTGTCGCGGCGGCCGAGCACGTTATAGACCGACAGCACCGCCTCGACGTAAGGCAGCAGATCTTCGACGGGCAGGAAGTCGCGCACCACCATGCCGACCATGGGCGTGCGGCCAAGGCCACCGCCAACGATCACCTCGAACCCGACCTCGCCCGCAGCGTTCTTGACCATACGCAGACCAATGTCATGCGCCTTGGTCACGGCGCGGTCATTCGGGGCGCCCGTGATGGCGATTTTGAACTTGCGCGGCAGGAATTGGAATTCCGGATGGTCGGTGGACCATTGGCGCAACAATTCGGCATAGGGACGCGGGTCTTCGATCTCATCCGCTGCGGCACCGGCGAAATGGTCGGCCGTGACGTTGCGTACGCAGTTGCCAGAGGTCTGGATCGCATGCATTTCAACATCGGCCAGCGCGGTCAAAATCGCCGGAACATCCGGCAGTTTCGGCCAGTTGAACTGAATGTTCTGCCGGGTGGTGAAGTGGCCATAGCCCTTGTCCCAGGTGTCAGCGATCAGCGCCAACTGCCGCATCTGACGCGGGCTGATGGTGCCATAGGGAATGGCCACCCGCAGCATATAGGCGTGCAATTGCAGATAAAGCCCGTTCATCAGGCGCAGCGGGCGGAACTCGTCTTCGGTCAGCGAGCCATCCAGACGCCGCTCCACCTGATCGGTGAACTGGGCCACACGGGCGCGGACAAAGGCCTCGTCAAAGTCGGAATAGGAATACATGGCGGGCCTCAGAGCGCGTGGTCGGCTTGTTTGCCGTGATTATAGTTAGACGGGCCACGGGTGCGGAAGGCCTCGCGGAAGTGGGTGGGTTCGGGGCCATTGGCACCGGCTTTGGCATCGGCCAGATAGGCACCGACAATCACCAGCTTTTGCGCCGCCGCATCCAGCAGGCGCAATTGGGCATGGGCCTCATCCTCAAGGAATTCGGCCTCGTGGTGAAACGGCGTCCAGCGGTCATCGGCGGTGAAGTAAACCACATCGCCTTCGCGCAGACGGTTCGCGGTGATAACCTTGGGGGTAAAGCGGCTCATGCTGTGGCCTCGGGCTGATGCTGGATTACTGTCCCGAATATAGGACATTTTCCTATATCCGCGCCAGTGACCCTTGCCAATAAGGATATTTGTTCCGATATTGCGCCGCGTCGGAACGGAGTTCCGCCAAAACGGGGTTCATGCGAATGTCAGACCGGATCGACGAACTTGACCGGAAAATCCTTGCCGAGTTGCAGGCCGATGCCAGCCAATCGCTGGACGAAATCGCCCGCAAGGTGGGCAGCTCTAAGACCCCGGTTTGGAACCGCATCCGGCGGATGAAAGAGACCGGCCTTATCACCCGGCAGACCGCCATTCTGGACCCCGAGGCCTTGGGGCTGGAGGCGTGCTTTTTTGTCCTCGTGCGCACCTCCGAGCATGAGGCTGATTGGCAGCACCGCTTTCTGGACGTCTTGCGCCGCCGACCCGAAGTGTTGGAAGCGCATCGGCTGGCGGGCGATATCGACTACATTCTGAAGGTGCGGGTCAAAAATGCCCGCGCCTATGACACTTTCTATCAGGCGCTGATTTCCGAGGTGAAGATTCACAACGTGACAGCGCTTCTGAGCATGGAAGAAATCAAATCCACCACGGTGCTGCCGCTCTGACAGCCCTGCCCCGCAATCGGAAAAGGCCCCGGAATGATCCGGGGCCTTTGTGATTTGCGGCCCAGCGCCGAGTTAGTTTGCCGCAGAGCGCAGCAAGGGCGTGATGACCCGCACCGCAACGCGGCGGTTGCGGCGTTCATCGTCTTGGGTGTCGATCAGCAACTCGCTTTCGCCATAGCCCTGCACGACCATGTTTTCCGGCGGAATGTCGAAATATTCCGTCAGGGCCAGCGCCACCGATTCCGCCCGGCGATCAGACAGCGCAAGGTTCATCGCAGCCTTGCCGGTCGCGTCGGTATGGCCTTCGATCAGGAACATCTCGCCGGGGTTTTCGTCGAGCAGATCCTGCATCAAGGTGCCAAGATCGGCCAAAGACTCTGCCTCGGCGGCCTTGATCGCGGATGAACCACTGTCGAAGGTGACATTGCCCGCATCAATCGTCGCGGCCAGCGCCCGCACTTCGGGAATCTCGCGCACTTGACGCAGGCTAAAGGTGCGGCCGGCCTTGGCCGCCTCGCGGGCGGCGAGTTTGGCCTTCAGCGCGGCGTTTTCGTCTTGCAACGAAATCGTCACCCGGTCGCGGCGCGGGCGCGGCAGATCGCGCAGGTCTACCGGGTCTTCATAGGCCAGATCGTCGATCAGCACCATTTCGCGGCCCAAATGGTCATAGGTGGCCCGGCGCAGTACCCGGCCCGTGGCATCACGGATCGTCACCACCTGACTGCCATCGCCGCGTTCAACGATGGTCCGGGTCGAGCCATCGCGGAAGGTTTCGGTCCGCACCGTGGAACCGGGGCGGCGCAGCACGGTGTCATCGTCCTTGTAGACCGAATAGGTGCCATCGGGGTTCAAAACCACAACGCGGTCGCCGGTGTTCGACACCACCTGCCGGTCGCGCTGGTCATTCGCGCTTTTGATGATCGAACCGACCGCCAACGCGGCAAGGGCCACAAGGCCAACCTTTTCCAGATTGGACAGCCGGTTTTTCTTGCCCGGCGCGACCTGCACAGGGACAGCTGCGAATTCCTGCGCCGAACTGCGGGTTTCCGCCGCGGTCAGAACCGTGGTGACGCTGTCCACCGCCTCGGGCGAGATTGGCGTCTCGGCCACGGGCGCGGGGGCTGCAGGCGCGTCGGTTGTCCCGGCCTCGGGTGCCGCGGCCAAGGTGCTTGCGGCTTCCAGCGCGCTGGGGTCAAGGGTGTCAGGTTCGGTCAGAATTTCGGTCAGCGTCTCGACCTCGGTTTCCGACGCCACCGGCGCCTCGACCGGCACCGCCTCGGGATCGACCGGCGGTTCTTCGGTCGCAAGACCAGCAGAGGGGTCTACAATCTCGCCCGCACTGTCGACCGCGATCTCTTCTTGGGCGGCTTCCAGCGCCTCGGCCTCGGCGGCAAGCTCCTCGGGCGTCTTTTCGATCACAACCGGGGCGTCTGCAGAGGTCGCCGCGTCTTCCGTCACCGCTTCATCGGTGGCCGGTTCCTCCGTTGCGGCTTCGTCGGTCACGGGCTCTTCGGTGACGGCTTCGTCCGTAGCAGGTTCTTCCGTCACGACCTCATCGGTTGCGGGCTCCTCGATCACAGCCTCTTCGGTCGTGGGCTCTTCGGTGACCGCTTCGTCCGTGGCAGGTTCTTCCGTCACGACCTCATCAGTCGCAGGCTCTTCTGTCAAAGCCTCGTCGGCCACAGGCTCCTCGGTCACCGCTTCGTCGGTGGCAGGTTCTTCCGTCACCGCTTCGTCAGTGACCGCAGGCTCTTCCTCGGTCGGCAGGATCAGCACGGGTTCGTCAGTCGCGGCATCAGCTGCAGCTGCGGCTTCGGCAGCAGCTTGTTCCTCGGCGGCCGCCTGAGCGTCAGCTTCGGCTTGCGCGTCTGCAGCGGCCTGTGCCTCGGCTTGGGCCTGTGCCTCGGCTTGAGCTTGAGCCTCGGCTTCGGCCTGCGCGGCGGCATCTGCGGCAGCTTGCGCCTCCGCTTCGGCTGCGGCGGCGGCTTCGGCCTGTGCCTGCGCTTCGGCATCAGCGGCCGCCTGTGCTTCTGCTGCAGCTTGCGCTTCCGCCTCGGCCTGCGCGGCAGCTTCAGCTTCGGCCTGAGCCTGAGCTTCAGCCTGAGCCTGCGCTTCAGCTTCCGCGGCCGCTTGCGCTTCGGCGGCGGCTTGCGCTTCGGCCTCTGCGGCAGCCTGTGCCTCGGCAGCAGCCTGCGCCTCCGCCTCGGCGGCCGCCGCAGCGGCAGCATCATCCGTGGCGCCGGTCATATAATCATCAAGGTTGCACCCGCCGCCGCCCGAAGGATCGCACAAGATGGTGCCATCATCCGCAACCACAGCGCCATTTTCATTCAGGCTTTGGGCCTGCGCGGGCCAGCTGTGCATCGGAGCCAGCGCAATGGACAAAGCGGCGGTAGAGCTGAGCAAACGTCTCATATAAATTCCTTTCAGGCGGGGATACCTCGCCAAGCGATTCCTTAACGCCCAGTCTGCAAGACCGATTGCACGCAAGGAACCCGATTTTCTGTCGATAAGCGATAACAAGCTGAAGTTTAAGCAGTGTTATCGACCATCAAACGCATCAACCGGGCCTTTTCGCCGCCGTCGCCGGGGGATGAAATCACTTGGCCCAGCGCCGCCAGCGAAGCCACAGAATGCCCTGCGCGAAAGCTGTCGACATGAGGCAGCATGGCCCGGATACCGGCGGCTTTCGGGGCAAACCCCTCCCAGCGCAACAGGGGGTTCAGCCAGATCAGACGCCGACAGGACAAATGCAGCCGCTCGATTTCTTTCGACAGCATCCCGGCATCGTCGCGGTCCAACCCATCGGTGATCAACAAAACCACCGCCCCCTGCCCCAAAACCCGCCGCGACCAATCGCGGTTGAAGGCGGCCAGCGAGGCCCCGATCCGCGTGCCGCCCGACCAGTCCTGCGCCTCGGCCCCGGCCTGCGCCAAGGCGGCATCCACATCCCGGGCGCGCAAATGCCGGGTGATGTTGGTCAGCCTTGTGCCAAAGGTAAAGCCATGCACCCGCGCCCAGCCGGATCCGCGCTGATGCATGACGGCATGCAGAAAATGCAGCACCATGCGGGAATATTGGCTCATCGACCCCGAGATATCACAGATCACCACCAGATTGGGCCAGCGGATGCGGCGCCGTTGCAACCGCAGTTCCATCACCTCGCCCCCTTGCCGCAGCGCGGCCCGGATCGTGGCGCGCGGATCAATGCGCTGGCCCTGCCCTGCGGGCCTCATCCGCCGCGAGGTCAAGGGCTGCACCGGCAGAGACAGCCGCGCGATCATCCGCTTGGCCTCGGCGATTTCCTCGACCGACATCTGCTCAAAATCCAGCGTCTTCAGCCGTTCTTCGGCCGATTGCGTGGCCGTGGCGTCCATCTCGATCTGGGGCGCGTCTTCCTCCAGCCCCGGCGGCAAAGGCGGCGGTTCGGGGCGGCTGTCGCCCAAAAGCGCCTGCGCGGCCCGCTTTTCGGCCGCCTCGGCACGGCGGTCTTCCTGCACGCCCTTCAGGCTGGGCAGCATGAAAGACATCATATGTTCCAAAAACTGCGGGTCGCGCCAGTAAAGCCGGAAACATTGGTGGAAAATCATACGCTGCTCGGGCCGGCTGACAAAAACGGCATGCAACGTCCAATAAAAATCCTCGCGCTCGGTAAAACCCACGGCCGCGACCGCGCGGATGGCATCAGCCACCCTGCCCGGCCCGACCGGCAGGCCCGCCCGGCGCAAGGCACGCGCAAAATGGGCGATGTTTTCGGACAGGCGCCCGGTTTCCGGCAACGCCCCGCTCATCGTCGGGCCACAGATGCGTATTTGCGCCAAGATGAAACGGCAAAGTTCATGCCAAGGCCTTCTTCACCTCGTTCAGGATCTTCGTGGCCTCCAGCCCGTTCAGTTTTTGAATATCATCTTGATACTTCAGGATGGCGCCCAAGGTATCGGCAATCACCTCGGGGGACAGGGCGATGACATCCAGCGCCAGCAGGCATTTCGCCCAGTCGATGGTTTCAGCCACGCCGGGGCGCTTGAACAGATCCGCCCCGCGCAGCGCCTGCACAAAGGCGACCACCTCGCGCGTCAGGGCTGCGGACGCCTCTGGCACACGGGATTTCAAGATCGCCAACTCGCGGTCAAAGGCCGGGTAATCAACCCAATGGTAAAGACAGCGCCGCTTCAGCGCATCATGCACCTCGCGCGTGCGGTTGGATGTCAGGATCACGATCGGTGGCTCGGGGGCCTTGATGGTGCCCAGTTCGGGGATCGTCACCTGAAAATCCGACAGGGCCTCCAGAAGGAAGGCTTCAAACGGCTCATCCGCCCGATCCAATTCGTCGATCAACAGCACCGGCGCGCCGCCGGGTTGCGGGCGCATCGCGGCCAGCAAGGGGCGCTCGATCAGGAACTCCTCCGAAAACACCCCCGCCCGGCCCGCCGCTTCGCCGGCCCGAATGGCGATCATCTGGGCGGCAAAATTCCACTCCGACACCGCAGCGGCCGCATCCAACCCCTCATGGCATTGCAGCCGGATCAGCTTGCGCCCCAGCCCTGCGGCCAGAACCTTGGCAATCTCGGTCTTGCCGACCCCTGCCTCACCCTCTAAAAACAAGGGCTTACCCAGCTTCAGGCCAAGAAACACCACCGTGGCCAAGGCGCGCGACCCGACATAGCCCTGCCCCTCTAACAGCGCCTCAACCGCATCAATCGAGCCGGGCAGAACGGTCATAACAGGGCCTCCCTCAAAGCCCGCCCACGTTGGCCGCCCCGCCCCGCGCGGTCAAGCGCGGCCGGTATCACCTACGACCAAGGAAGGGGGGCGATTTCCCCTTCCCTTCGCCTTTCATCTTGGCCCAAATACTCCCGCCGGAGGCATCCGACCACTTTTCCGGCGCGAAGGGATCAGAATGAAGACGCTGGCAATCCTTGGGGTCAAGAATGAAGCGGCCTTCCTGATCGAATGGCTGGCGCATCACCGGGCCGTCGGCTTCACCGATTTTCTGGTCTATTCCAATGATTGCAGCGACGGCACCGATGCCATGCTGGACCGTCTGGAGGCGATGGGCTGGCTGACCCATGTCCGCAACGACGGCCCCCATGACAAAGGACCGCAATGGGCGATGTTGAAGGCCGCAGACCGCCATCCTCTGAAACAGGCGGCCGATTGGGTTTTGTTTTGCGACATTGATGAATTCGTCAATATCCATGTCGGCGATCACACCCTGCCCGCGCTTCTGGCCGCCCTGCCCCATGCCGACGCCATTGCGCTGACGTGGCGGATGTTCGGCAACGCCGGTGTGATCGGCTATGACGATCAGCCCGTGACCGAAACCTTTACCCGCGCCGCGCCGGAAACCTTGGCCTGGCCGTGGCGGGCGCAGCTGTTCAAGACCTTGTTTCGCAACACCGGCCATTACGGAAAACTGGGCGTGCACCGACCTCGCGCGCCCACGGCCGGCGGGGCGCCGCGCTGGTTTGACGGATCGGGGCGCGAGGTGCCGGATCTTGCCGCCAGCAGCCGGATCTTTTCCGATTATACCCGGCCGAACTATGGGCTGGTGCAGTTGAACCATTACGCGCTTGGCGCGATGGAAAGCTATCTTGTCAAATGCGACCGGGGCCGGGCCAACCGCGAAGCGGCGGGCTTTGACATGGGCTATTGGGTGGAGCGCAACCTGTGTGAGGTCGAGGATCGCTCGATCCTTGCGCTGGACAGCCGCAGCTTGCGGGCGGCGCTGCACGCCGATCCGGTGCTGGCCGATCTGCACCGCAAAGCCGTCCAATGGCGCAAGGCACGTTTCACCGCGCTGATGGCCGAAGAACCGTGGCGTGCGCTGTTCGGGCGGCTGTTGATGTGCCCGCCGTCGCGCGCGCTAGACCATGGCAGCGCCGCCGCCTTATTGGCACATTTGCGCCCAACCCCGGCGAAAAAACCCTGGTAATCGCGGCATTGCCGACGGCCCGGAAACGATGGCGTTGGGTTGTCCGTCTGGGGGAAACAAACTTCCTTGATCCTGCCTTGCTTCCACCGCGTGGGCGCAGGACAGTGGGTGAAATTGGGCCGCCCACGTTGGGCCTGTTCCCATGGCCCGTGCAAGAGAATGATGATGACCGATACCGACCCCCAGGACAAAGGCCTTGCCGCTGCGGACCTTGGCGACGCGGCGGGCGCCGCCCCGCACGACGCCGAGCGCGACGCGTTGTTTGCCCGGCTTGAGGCGTTGACCGCCGAGGAGGGCCATTTCGAGGCCTTGGGAACCCGCCACTGGGCGTTTTTCGAAGACGCCGGCACCACCCTGATCGTCACCTTCGATCAGCTTGGCGCGATCCTTGCCCGCGAAACGACCATGCCTTGGGGCCATGCCATCGCGGCAGAGCGCGGCTGGTCGCATCTGTGCCTGATTGCCGATGGCCCGACGCTTTACCGCGATGCGGCGGTCTACCGGCATTTCGACCGGCTGGTGGACGATGCCTTTTTCGAAGATTTTGACCGGGTGCTGTTCTACGGCCATGGGATTGGTGGCCACGCGGCCTGCGCTTATTCCGTCACGGCGCCCGGCGCGATGGTGCTGGCGCTGAACCCGGTCGCCACGCTGGCCCCAGCCGAAGCGCTGTGGGACCGTCGCAACCTTGCCGCCCGGCGGTTGGATTTCACCTCGCGCTATGGCTATGCGCCCGACATGCTGGAAGGCGCGGACAAGGTGGTGGTGATCCATGACCTTACCCTGCGCGAAGAGGCGATGCACTCTGCCCTGTTCCGTGCGCCTTGGGTCACACGGCTTTCCGCCCCGTTGATGGGTGATCGCATCGAATGGGCGCTGCGTCAGATGGGGGTGCTGCCCCAGATGATCGATCTGGCCATGGCGGGCAAATTGGATGCGGCCGCCTTTGCCAAATTGTGGCGCAAACGCCGGGCCTTTTCCCCCTATCTGCGCGCACTTTTGGACCGCAACGAGACCACTCGGCAGAAACATCGCGCCATCACGATCTGCGCCGCGATCACGCGCCGGCTGAAGGCCCCGTATTTTGCCCGCAAATTGGCCAAGCTGACGGGACAGAAGGAACCGGCACCGAAATAACCGTCAGCCGGGCATATCGACAAGCGCTTGCAGCGCGTCACGCCGCGCTTCGGTCAGCCGCGCCTTGCAGCCAAACAGCAGCATGGCCTGCGCAGAACCGCCATACATCACATAGCTTTCCGCCGTGCAGCTTTCGTCGCGGAAGGTCAGCCAAGCCGCCTGCGCTGCCGCCATCCGTTTGACCGCCCCGCGCTCATCTTCAGGCAGGTCGGCATCGATGGCGGCCAGAACCTCCATCGCTTGGGTCAGCACCTGCGACAGCTCTTTGTCCAGCCGGTCCCACTCCAGATAGGCACAATCGTTAAGGTCGGACTGCACCTCGGCCACGGCACATTCGATATCTTGGGCCCTTGCGGCAGACGGCAAAGCAAAGGCGGCCAAAAGGCCGATCACCACATACATAAAACGCATTTATCTCTTTCCAGCTTTTCGGGTCAGACGGCGGGCATTGGCCCTTGTTCTCCTGCCCACAGGGTGCATCGCGGCAAGTGCGATCTGTGGAAGACTGCCGCCTGCAAGGCCGGTCCGCAAGGCCGCCTCGCCCGCTTGAAGGCTGGCCGCGACTTTTTCCACCAGCATCCGCCCGGCCTCCGCCTGCCCCATCGGCCAAAGCCCGGCAAACCCTGCCAGACGCAGGCCGATCACAAGCTGCGATTCGGCGGCGATCCGTGTCGCCTCGACCGAAGCGCGCCAAAGGTCCAAGGGGTTCATGGGAAACATCGGGGTCCATCCTACCAAACTGGGGCAAGGCTGACGGGCTTTGGCCCGGACCGAAAGGGGGAAAAAGGTCGTATCGGGCGCAGGACGCGGGACATGGCTCTGGACGGGAGCTGGGCGATTGGACTATGGCCATGGGCCATGACCCAGATCCTTACTCTTCGCCGCCCCGATGACTGGCACCTGCACCTGCGCGATGGCGCGATGCTGCGCGCCGTCTTGCCCGAAACCAGCCGCCATTTCGCCCGCGCGATCATCATGCCAAACTTGGTGCCGCCAGTGGTGACGGGCGCAGAGGCGGCGGCCTACCGCCACCGCATCCTTGCGGCCCTGCCCGAAGGCGCGACGTTCGAGCCGCTGATGACACTTTACCTGACCGAAGGCACCGATCCGGCCGATGTGGCCGCGGCCCATGCCTCGGGTCTGGTCAAGGCGGTGAAGCTTTATCCCGCGGGCGCCACCACGAACAGCCATGGCGGGGTGCGCGATCTGACACGCGTGATGCCGGTCTTGGAAAAGATGGCCGAGATCGGCCTGCCCTTGTGCACCCATGGCGAGGTGGTGACCCCCGAGGTCGACATCTTTGACCGCGAGGCGGTGTTCATCGACACGGTGCTGGACCCGTTGCGCCGCCGCCTGCCCGAACTGCGCGTGGTGATGGAACATATCACAACGCAGGAAGGCGCCGATTATGCCCGTGCTGGGGGGCCGAACCTTGGCGCCACGATCACCACGCATCACCTGATCATCAACCGCAACCACATCCTCGTGGGCGGGATCAAACCGCATTACTATTGCCTGCCGGTCGCCAAGCGCGAACATCATCGGCTGGCCCTGCGCCGCGCCGCAACCGGGGGCGAAAGCTGCTTCTTCCTTGGCACAGATTCCGCCCCGCATACGGACGCGCTGAAAGAACATGCCTGCGGTTGCGCGGGCTGCTTTACCGCGACGAACACCATGGCCCTTTTGGCGCATGTCTTTGAAGAAGAAGGTGCCTTGGACCGGTTGGAAGGCTTTGCCAGCCTGCACGGCCCGGCCTTTTATCGCCTGCCCGCCAATGACACGACAATCCGGCTGGTCAAACACGAACAGCCCCAAACGACGCCGGAAAAGATCCTGACCGAGGTCGGCCCCGTCACCGTCTTCAACCCCGGCTTCCCCGTGCATTGGCACGTGGAAAGCTGATTTCATCTTGGCAAAAATATCCCCGCCGGAGGCTCCGCCACCGGCCACCGGCAGCACCGTCACGCTTAAAGCCGCGGCAGATCCACCACGCCCTTTTTCAAGATAAAACACCCATATGGCCCGGGGTCAGATGTGCGGATGATCGCAAACGCCCGCTTTGCCGCGGCGTAAAACGCAAACCGCTCTAATGCCTGCACCTGCACTGGCCGCCCCTCGGCGCGGTCAAACACCGCCTGCATCAGCCCGAAAATCGGCACCACCCCGGTGGGGTCGCCCACCACTTGCATCCGGCTGACCGGCGCATCAACAAAACTGTCCAGCGGCATCAGCGATAAAATCGCCGCCCCCACCGCAGGCAGATC
>CALBSG010000129.1 GCA_937927675.1 uncultured Paracoccaceae bacterium
GGAGTTCAGACGTGTGCTCTTCCGATCTTTCGATGAAGGACCCCTACAAGCTGGTGCTGGCGCTGGCAGAACGGTTCACGGCCATGGGTGGCCGGATCGAACGTGGTGAAGTCGTGGGCTTTACCCGCGGTGATGCCATCCGCGAGGTGGTGTTGAAAGACGGTCGCCGTCTGCCCGCTGATGAGGTGGTGGTGGCGGCTGGCGCGTTTTCGCATCAGTTGTCCAAGCTGTTGGGCGAACCGATCCCGCTGGAAACGGAACGCGGCTATCATACCCAGATCATGTCGCCCGGCATTTCGATGCGCCATTCGATCATCTGGCCTGCCCGCGCCTTCATGGTGACGCCCACCGCTGGCGGGATTCGCGTGGGGGGCACAGTGGAAATGGCGGGGCTAGAGGCCGCGCCTGACTATCGCCGCGCCAAGGTCACAGTGAAACGGGCGATGACTGCTCTGCCAAACCTGAAGGCGGACAACACCAGCGAATGGATGGGCCATCGTCCGGCGCTGCCCGATACGGTGCCGATTTTGTCGGCCAGCGCCAAAACGCGCGGGGTTTACTATGCCACGGGACACGGCCACCTTGGCCTGACCTATGCCGCCACCACCGCGCGGCTGATGGGGGAACTGGTGACCGGGGCCAAGCCTTCGGTCGATCTGCACCCCTACCGGGTCAACAGGTTTTAAGGAGCAGAAAATGACGCAAAAAGTATGTCTCGTCACCGGCGGCGGCCGTGGCATTGGCGGCGCGGTTGCCCGCGAAATGGCGACGCGGGGCTATAAGGTCGCCCTGATGTCGCCTTCGGAAAGCTGTGAGACGCTGGCCGCCGAACTGGGTGGGGTTGCCCGCCGTGGCGTGGCGCAGTCCGACGCGGACCTGAAGGGCATCGTGGACACAGCGATGCAGGCCTATGGCCGCATTGATGCCGTGCTGAACCACACCGGCCATCCGCCCAAGGGCGACCTTCTGGCGATCACCGATGAAAATTGGGATCTGGCCAATGACATGATCATCAAGTCCGTCGTCCGCATGGCGCGTCTTGTGACGCCGATCATGCAGGCCCAAGGCGGCGGGTCCATCGTCAACATCACCACCTATGCCGCTTTTGAGCCCTCGCTCTGGTTTCCCGCCTCTTGCGTCTATCGCGCAGGCGTATCGGCGTTTGCGAAGCTGTACGCCGACCGCTACGGGCCGGAAAACATCCGCATGAACTGCCTGATGCCGGGCTTCACCGACAGCTTGGATGTTGCGAAATACGGCGAGTTGGCGGCGTTGAAGCGCATCGGCCGGGTGGAAGAACAGGCCAAGGCGGCGGCTTTCCTGCTCACCGACGACAGCTCTTACGTGACTGGCCAAAGCCTGCGGGTGGATGGCGGCGTGACCAAACACATCTGAGGCACCACTATGCGCTGGAACCGGACCATCCAAACTGTCGATGTACACTGTGCGGGTGAAATTGGCCGCGTGATCACCGGGGGGGTCTTGAACATCCCCGGTGCGACCATGGCCGACAAGCTGCAGCACCTGAACAGCGGCAATGACGACCTGCGCCGCTGGCTGTGTTCAGAGCCACGTTCCGGACCGGCAGGGTCGTTCTGCCTGCTGGTTCCAGCCTGTGATCCGCAAGCCGATGTCGGGCTTATCATTCTGCAACCCGATCAGGCGCATGCCATGTCCGGCTCCAACGCCATGTGCGCGACGACGGCGCTGTTGGAAACCGGCATGATCCCGATGGTGGAGCCGGTCAGCGTGGTGACCTTTGACACGGCGGCGGGGTTGGTGAAGGCCACCGCCTCCTGTCAGGGTGGCAAGGTGGTGAAGGTGACGCTGGACATGCCCCCATCGTTCGTGGTGGCCAAGGATGCCGTGATCGACACGCCCGAATGGGGAGCGATCCGCTATGATCTGTGCTTTGGTGGCATTTTCTATGCACTGATCGACGCGGATCAGATTGGTGTGAAAATCGCGCCGGAAAATGCACGGGAATTGGCGATGACCGGGGTTGATCTGCGCGCCCGCATCGCGGCCCAAGAACCGGCGCTGCACCCGACGACCCCGGCGCTGAATGGCGTCTCTTATGTGATGTTCCGGTCCGAGGAACCCGACGGCGCCCTGCGGACCTGCACGACGCTGCGGCCGGGTCGGGCGGATCGCTCGCCCTGTGGCACCGGGTCGAATTCGAACATGGCGGCATGGGCCGCACGGGGCCGGGTGAAGCCCGGCGATGTGGTGGTGTCGCGTTCCATCATCGGCGGTGAGTTCCAGACCGAGTTTGTCGCCGAAACCAAGATCGGCCCTTATGCCGCAACGCAGAACCGGGTTTCCGGTCAGGCTTGGATCTATGGCATCAGCCAGATCGGGCTGGACCCGACGGACCCCTTCCCGCAGGGATTCACCCTTTCTGACACATGGGGCAGCTAATGACCCTGCAAAACCAAACCATCCTCGTGACCGGGGCAACCGGGGCGATTGGGCAGGCGATCTGCGCCAGCCTTGCTGCTGAAGGCGCCCGCGTGGTGATTCACTATGGCCGTAATCGGGCTGCGGCACAGGCTTTGCTGGAAGCGATTGGCGGTAAGGGCACCTGTTTGTCGGCTGACCTGTCCGATCCTTCGGCGGCCACTGCGCTCTTTGATGCCGCGGTAACGGCCGAGGGGAAGATCACCGGACTCGTGAACAATGCAGGTATCCGCACCGAGATGCCTGTGACCGCTGATCTGACCGATTGGCAGGCCACCTGGGACCGCGAAATGCGGGTAAATTTCCTGTCGGCCGTGGATCTGACCCGCGCGGCCATCCTGCACTTTCGCGCGCAGGGTGGCGGGCGCATCGTCAATATGGCGTCCCGTGCCGGGCAGCGCGGCTATGCCTCAAACGCGATGGCCTATGGGGCCTCCAAGGCCGCGCTTATCAATCTGACAAAATCGGTGGCCCAGTCGCACGGCGCCGAAGGCATCACTGCCGTCGCCCTTGCCCCTGGCTGGGTGCGGACCGAAATGGCCGAGGCTTTCATCGCCCAGCACGGCGAGGCCGCCGCGCTGAATGGGATTCCGATTGGCCGCATGGCCACCCCGAATGAGGTGGGTGAACTGGCGGCATTCCTTTTCCGCCCCACACAGGCCTCGCTCAACGGTGCGGTTCTGGATGTGAATGGCGGCAGCTATCTGCGCTAAGGAGTTATCATGCGCTTTCAAGACAAGACCGTCATCGTCACCGGCGCCGCAGGTGGTATCGGCACGGCCATTGCCCAACGTTTTGCCAGCGAAGGCGCTCGGGTCATTGTCACGGATGTGAATGCCGACGGGGTTGAGGCAACCGCCGCGGCGATCCGCGCCACCGGCGGCCGCGCCCGTGGTTTTGCGTCCGATATTTCCAAGGCAGAGGGCTGCAAGGCTGTCATCGCCGACGCTATGGCCCACGAAGGCCGGATTGATGTGTTGTGCAACAATGCCGGGATCAACCGTCGTGGCCCGCTTTTGTCGCTGACGGCTGAAGATTGGGATTTGTCTTTCGCGGTCAACATTGACGCGATGTTCCACCTGTGTCATGCCGCGCTGCCGCATATGATCGCTCAGGGTGGCGCTGCAATTGTGAACACCGCCTCGCAATGGGGGCTTTACCCTGCGCCGAACCATATTGCCTATAACGTGACCAAGGCTGCTGTTGCCAGCTTTACCCAGAACCTTGCCCGCGATTACGCGCCGCAAAAGATCCGCGTCAACGCGGTCTGCCCCGGCGAGATTCACACCCCGATGCTAGAGGCTGGCGTGAAACGGTCGGGCCGCACGATTGCGGATCTGGACAAACTTGTGCCCTATGGGCGCATCGGCAAGCCCGAGGAAGTGGCGGCGCTGGTGGCCTTTCTTGCCTCGGATGAAGCTGCGTTCATGTGCGGGTCTTTGGTGGAAATCACCGGCGCGCAGGCGGTGGCATAAATCGTCTCCGGTCGTCTTTGAAACAGGTCGTATCGAAAAACGCGTTCTTGCCGGTGCGAGCGGCAGCGTTTTTCGATACAGTTAACGCCTGACACGATTAAGGAACGAACATGCGGCTTGGGTTTATCGGCACTGGAGTGATCACCGCGCATATCGTGCGGGGGTTGAAAGGGTCAGAGCTTGCCGATTGGCAGGTCATCCTGTCGCCGCGCAACGAGGCGATTGCCGCCGAATTGGCAGGCCTGCCCGGCGTCTCGGTGGCGGCCGACAATCAGGCCGTGATCGACGGCGCTGACGCTGTGGTTCTGGCGGTGCGCCCGCAGGTGGCCGCCGAGGTTATAAGGCCACTGCGCTTTGATCCTGCGCGCCCTGTCATCAGTCTGATCGCGGCAACCTCGTTGGAGGATCTTGGCGCATGGACGGGTGCGCGCGAAATCTGCCGTGCCATTCCCTTGCCTTCGGTTGAGGCCCGCACCTGCGTGACCCCCGTCTTCCCGGCCAATCCGTTGGCAATGCAGGTGTTCGACGCCTTGGGTCAGGCGCTGGCCGTTCAAGATCTGTCCGCCTTTGACGCCTATGCCACCGGCAGCGCGGTGATGGCGACGTGGTTTGGTATGGCCGAAACTGCGGCGGGTTGGATGGTGGATAACGGTATTCCGCCGGCTGATGCGGAAACCTACATGCGTGGCCTGTTTGCCGATCTGGGCGTGACGGTGCGCGACAAGACCCGCAGCCTTGAGACATTGCGCCACGACCACGCCACCAAAGGTGGCTTGAACGAACAGATCTGGCGGGTGTTTGGCGAAAAAGACGGTCCGCAGGCCCTGCAGGCTGGGATGTCTTCGGTCATGGCGCGGATCAGCGGCCCGAAATGAAAAAGCCCGGCAGAACTGCCGGGCCTTTCCAAAATTTGATCTCAGATCACAGATCAGCCGGCAATTCGCGCACGGCCCCTTTGTCGGCCGAGGTGGCCAGCATCGCATAGGCCTTCAGCGCCGTCGAAACCTTGCGCGGACGTGCCTTTTCCGGCTTCCAGCCCTTGGCGTCTTGTTCAGCCCGGCGCTTGGCCAGATCGTCATCGCTGACCCGCAGGCTGATGGTGCGGCCCGGAATGTCGATGTCGATCATGTCGCCTTCGCGCACCAGACCAATCGCGCCGCCTGCCGCCGCTTCGGGGCTGGCATGACCGATGGAAAGGCCCGAGGTGCCGCCCGAGAAGCGGCCATCGGTCAGCAGCGCGCAGGCTTTGCCCAGACCTTTCGATTTCAGGTAGCTGGTCGGATACAGCATTTCCTGCATCCCCGGCCCGCCTTTCGGCCCTTCATAACGGATCACCACTACATCGCCGGCCACGATCTTGTTTGACAAGATCGCCTCGACCGCAGCGTTCTGGCTTTCAAAGACACGGGCCGGACCCGAGAACACAAAGATCGACTCGTCGACGCCGGCGGTTTTCACGATGCAGCCATTCAGCGCGATATTGCCCTTCAAGACCGCAAGCCCGCCCTCTTTCGAGAAAGCATGTTCGGCGGAACGGATCACACCATTCTGCCGATCAAGGTCCAGCTCGGCATAGCGCTTGGATTGACTGAAGGCGGTGGCGCTGCGCACATTGCCGGGGGCTGCCTTGAAGAACTGGCGCACGTTTTCGTGGTTGGTGCGGCTGATGTCCCAATGATCCAGTGCGGCACCCATGCTGGGGGCATGCACCGTCACACAGTCGCGGTTCAGAAGGCCTGCATTGTCCAGCTGGCCAAGGATCGCCATGATCCCGCCCGCGCGGTGGACGTCTTCCATATGCACATCCTGCTTGGCCGGGGCCACCTTGCACAGGCAGGGGACGCGGCGCGAAAGCTGGTCAATGTCATCTTGATCAAAGTCGATCCCGCCTTCATGCGCGGCGGCCAGAATATGCAAGATGGTGTTGGTCGATCCGCCCATGGCAATATCCAGCGCCATGGCGTTTTCAAAGGCCGCCTTGTTGGCGACATTGCGCGGCAGGATGCTGTCATCGTTCTGGTCATAATAGCGCTTGGCCAGATCGACGATCAGATGCCCCGCTTCGACAAACAGGCGCTGACGATCAGAATGGGTGGCAAGGGTCGATCCGTTGCCGGGCAGCGACAGGCCCAAGGCCTCGGTCAGGCAGTTCATCGAGTTGGCGGTGAACATCCCCGAGCAAGAGCCGCAGGTCGGGCACGAGGCCTTTTCGATCGCCTCCACCTCTTCGTCGGTGTATTTTTCATCGGCGGCGGAAACCATGGCATCCACCAGATCCAGCGCCAGCTCTTTGCCCTTAATGATCGCCTTGCCGGCTTCCATCGGCCCGCCCGAGACGAAAACCACCGGAATGTTCAGCCGCATGGCGGCCATCAGCATGCCGGGGGTGATCTTGTCACAGTTGGAAATGCAGACCATGGCGTCGGCGCAATGGGCGTTGACCATGTATTCCACAGAGTCGGCAATGATCTCACGCGACGGGAGCGAATAGAGCATCCCGTCATGGCCCATCGCGATACCGTCATCGACAGCGATGGTGTTGAACTCTTTCGCAACGCCGCCAGCCGCCTCGACCTCGCGCGCAACCATCTGGCCGAGGTCTTTCAGGTGAACGTGGCCGGGCACGAATTGGGTGAAGCTGTTGACGATGGCGATGATCGGCTTGCCGAAATCACCGTCCTTCATGCCGGTGGCGCGCCAAAGGCCACGGGCACCGGCCATATTGCGGCCATGGGTGGTGGTGCGGGAACGATAGGCGGGCATGGGAATTCCTCCGGCTTTTGTAAGGCATGAAGTGGCACTCAAGGGCCGATGGGTCAAGGGCAAGCGTTCGAATAAGCGGTTCAAATCACCGCTTGCCACAACTCGATAAACACCTGTGTCTCGTCGCCGGCTTCGGCCCAGACGGTGCCGAACAGAACCGCATCCGATAGCCAGCCGTGCGGGCCTGCCGGGGCCTCTATCACCGCGCGGGTGCGGCCTTGATAACTGCCATCGGGCATCGGCTGCATGCGGCCTGCGTTGGTTATCATCAGGGGCGTGCCATCGGTCAGCCGCAGGCAATAGCGGGCCTCGATGTCATAGGCCCCATCGGGGCGGCGCAGCGCAAAATCCGCCCCACCGGGCAGAACATCGCCCGCCCAGCCATCGCCCAGAACGCGGCCGCCGAGGATCGGGAACATCGCCCGAACCGTGCCTTGCGCGGTTTCGAACTCCAACGCCGCGCCCAAATCGGCACGGATGGCGCAGATATGGCGCAGCGCAGGTTTCCCGGGGTTGGTGCGCGCGCCCAAGGTGATCGCGCCGGGGCTTGTCGCAGTCATCGCTTTCTCCCTATGGTCAGAGCAATGGTGCCGGGGAACCGGCGCAAAACGCAAGAGGGCGAAGATGATCCTGATCGCAGGCGGCGGCATCGCGGGGTTGGTGATGGGGCTGACGGCGCATCAACTGGGGCTGCCCTTCCGGGTGTTTGAACGCGTGGCCGAACCGCGCCCTTTGGGTGTGGGCATCAACCTGCAACCAAACTCGGTCCGGGAATTGTTCGATCTGGGGTTGGAGGCCGAGTTGGAGGCCATCGGCGTGCGTACCCGTCAATATGGGTTTTATTCCAAAACTGGCCGCGAGATTTGGGTGGAGCCGCGGGGTCTTCATGCGGGCTATCACTGGCCGCAATATTCCATCCATCGCGGGCAATTCCAGATGATGCTGTTGCGCGTGCTGCGCGAACGGGCCGGTGCGGAAAGTGTTGTCACAGGCGCAGGCGTTGTGGGCTATGAAACCTCTGACAGCGGGGCAAGCCTGATCCTGACGGATGGCAGCCGCGTTGCGGGCGATGTGGTGATTGCCGCCGATGGCATCCATTCCGCCCTGCGCAAGCAAATGGTTCCGGGCGAGGGTGATCCGATCTGGAACGGCGCGATCATGTGGCGTGGCACCACTCAGGCCCGGCATTTTCTGGGTGGCAATGCCATGGCGCTGGCGGGGCATGACAGCCAGCGTTTCGTCGCCTATCCGATTTCCAATGAAGATCCGGAAACCGGTCTGGCCGAGATCAACTGGATTGCCGAGCTGCGTGTTGACCCTGCGCGTGCGCTGTCGAAAGGCGATTGGAACCGCCCCGCCGACAAGGCGGATTTTCTGCCCGCCTTTGAGGATTGGGTGTTTGACTGGATCGACTGCCCCGCGATGATCCGTGCCTCCGGCACGGTCTATGAATACCCGATGGTGGACCGCGAACCCCTGTCCAGTTGGACCGATGGTGCGGTGACGCTGATCGGTGATGCCGCCCATGCCACCTATCCTGTGGGGTCAAATGGGGCGTCTTTGGCGATCATCGACGCCCGCAAATTGGGGGCGGCATTCCGCGCCCATGGGGTGAACCGGGCCGCCCTTATGGCCTATGAGGCTGAGATGCGCCCCCGCGCCGAAGCCGTGTTGCGGGCCAATCGCGGCAAGGGGCCGGATGCGGTGATGCAGATGGTCGAAGATCGTTCCGGCGGGGTTTATGACGATATCGAAACCGTCATCCCCCGCGCTGAACTTGCCGCGCACGCCGAGAAATACAAGCGGCTGTCGGGGTTTTCGGTAGAGATCCTGAACGCCCAACCCCCGATCCTTGGTGCAGGCTGATGGGGTGGCGCGTGGGGGTTTTCCACCCCCGCGCGGGTTTCACGGAAACCCGCTTCCCCCGGAGGATATTTGCGCCAAGATAAAGGCTTAGCGCTGTGACCAGATGGCCGCGATATAGCTTGCCGTCATCAGGTCGAGATGCGCCCCGCCGCCATTTTTGGCGATGGTGATCTCATCATCTGAACGGCGGGTGTAAAGGGCAGGATCGTCGTAGAAGTCCGCGATGATGCTGCTCTCGGTGATGGCCCCCGAGGCCAGTGGTTTCATCAACTCGCCGATGTGATGGATCGTGGTTTCGCGGCTGTCGACAAAGAGGCGCGCGCGCGCCATGGCGGTATCGTCCATCTCGCGCATGTCGGGGCGATAGGCGCCAATGAGGTCGATGTGCTGGCCGGGTTGCAGCCAGTCGCCCTTGATCAGGGGTTCGGTCGCCATGGTGGCGGAGCAGATGATGTCAGCCCCTTTGACGGCGGTTTCGAGATCATCGGCCACTGGCAGACCCATCGCCTCGGCTCCGGCGCGGCTGCGGTTCCACACGGTGAATTTGGCATCCGGGATGATCGACGAATAGGCATCCACCATCGACCGCGCCACGGCCCCGGCGCCGACCAGCAGGATGTTCTTGGCGTCCTTGCGGGCAAGTCGGCGGGCCGACAGCAGGCTGTCGCCAGCAGTTTTCCATTTGGTCACCAGATGGAAATCCACCAGATGCGTCAATTCACCGGTGATATCATCAAACAACGTGACGACACCGTGGATCGACGGCAACCCGCGCGCAGCATTGCCGGGCACCACGGTGGCGGCCTTGACGAGCGCGCCCAAGCCATCAATCCACGTCGCGCGGTCCAGAATGGTGTCTTGCCCACGATAGACGAACAGATCCTTGATGTCGGGCTTTGGCAGGCGGTGGCCTGCCTCAAACGCATCCAGAAGCCCCGCCCAGCTGAGCAGGCTTTCCGCCTCGTTCGGCACGATCTGCATGGTCATATCCCCGCCTCTTCTTTGCTCAAAAGCCCTTCGGCCACCAATCGCGCCGCCCAGCCTTGCCAGCTTTCAAACTGATGGGTTCGCCAACCGCGCCGGGCCGCCGCTACGATGTTGTCGGCGCGGTCATCGGTAAAGAGCAGGCTTTCCGGGGGCAAGCCGCAATCCGCCTCGACCATTTCATAAATCCTAGGGTCGGGCTTGATGACCCCCATCCGGCCCGACACATAAAGCCGGTCAAAGTCGGTCAGGAAATCCATTTTCGGCAGGGCCTCCTCGAAGGAGTATTTGCCGAAATTCGTCAGGGCAAAGACCGGAATGCCCTTGGCCCGAAGCGCGCGTTGCAAGGCGATGGAGCCTTCGATCCGGGGTGAGGCAAGTTCGATCCAGCGATCATACCAAAGGCGGACCTCGGCGGACCATTCCGGTGTGCGATCTGCCCAGCCGTAGATGGTTTCTTTGAACAACCCGCCGGCATCGACGAGATCGTTCATGTGGTGCAGGTCCACGGCGGCAAACAGGGCCTTGCGCCGGTCCTCGCCGATCACCCGGTCATAGAAGGCCTCTGGTTGCCAGCGGGTCAGCACATTGCCGATGTCAAAGATCACCGCTTGGGGCTGCGACATCTTCCACTTTCCTTCTGACCGTTTCTCGCCAGAGCGTATAAAGACCCGCCCCGCAGATGAGCGCAATCCCCGCCCACGCGGTGTGGTCGGGCCATGTGCCAAAGACCACCACGCCCCAGAAGATCGCCATCGGCATGCCGACATATTCGAAGGGCGCGACAAGGGCGGCTTCGGTGGTGCGATAGGCTTGGCTCATCATCAGCCCGCCGATGCCCACGGCCATGCCGGTGGCCACAAAGGCCCACCAATCGGCGAAGGGCGGCAGCACCCAGGGACGGAACAAGAATTCCCATGTGCTGCCGGGGGCTTGGGCCATATGGCCGTCTCCGGTCAGGATGCCGAAGATGGACGAGACGATGATGAAGCCCACCTGCACATAAAACGACAGGGTGGCGGCGCTTTCGGTGTCGCGCATCCGGCGGGTCATCATGTGCGAGGAGGCATAACAAAAGGCCGAGATCAGCACCAGAATGGCGGCTGGTTGGATCATTCCCTGACCGGGGCGCGTCATGATGACGACGCCCAAAAGCCCCATCGCCACCGCGGCCCAGCGGCGCGGGCCGACCTGTTCACCCAGAATCAGCGCCGACATCATGGTGACAAACAAGGGGGACACGAAGGCCACCGCCACCGCATCGGCCAAGGGCATCAGGGACAGGCCAACGAAATAGGTGATGTTTGACACCATCACGATCGATACCCGGATCAGATGCGCGCCGGGGCGTTGTGTCAGGATCTGCCGGAAGCCGGGCTTCGAGATCCACATCAGCGCCAGGGCCAAGGAGATGCCGATGAAGGCGCGGATCAGGATGATCTGGTGCAACGCATAGGCCCCTGACAGCGCCTTGATCGCCAGATCGTTCATCGACAGGATTATCCCGCCACCCAAGGCCAGAAGAATACCCGAGGCATTGCTTTTCGGTTGCGTGTTCATCTGCTTAGTCAAATCGCGGGGCGGGCCTGAATCTGTCTTGGGCGCGACATCAAAGGGCGGCTTTGACCAAGCGGTCCAACTGGTCAAGAAAGCGTGAACGGTCTGCTTTGGAAAACGGTCGACCGCCCCCTTGGCGGAACGGGTCGGCGCTGCGCAGGTCTTGCATCAGGTCACGGGTGGCCAGAGCCATGCCGATGTTGACTGCGGTCAACACCTCGCCGTTTGGTTTTATGACCTGCGCCCCTGCCGCCACGCATTTCGCGGCCAAGGGAATGTCGCCCGTCACAACCACATCGCCGGGCTGGCAGGCGCCAGCGATGTGTTTGTCGGCCTCATCCGGGCCTGCGGTGACGTAGACGCTTTCGACCAGCGGGTTGGCGCTGGGCCGGATGCCGCCATTCGACACCAGAACCATCCGCACCCGGTGCCGGGTGATGACCCGCTCGGCCTCCTCCTTGACGGGGCAGGCGTCGGCGTCGATCCAGACCACCATCAGCCGTGCAATGCCTGTGCGTGGAAGGCGATGTGCTCTTCCATGAAGCTGGAGACAAAGAAATAGCTGTGATCATAGCCCTTTTGCATGCGGAAGATGCCACCCTGACGGCGTTCGGCCATCGCGGCAGACAGGGTTTCCGGCTTCAAAAGGTCGATAAACTGGTCCGAGGTGCCTTGGTCGATCAGCATCGGGCCATCAAAGCCGCGCTTCTTCATCAACAGGGTCGCGTCATGGGCGGCCCAGGTGGATTCGTCGGCCCCCAGATAGGCGGTGAACTGTTTGCGGCCCCAGTCAGAGGCGGTCGGGTTGCAGATTGGCGAGAAGGCGGACACCGAACGGAAGCGGCCCGGAAAGCTCATCGCGATGGTCAGCGCGCCGTGACCGCCCATGGAATGACCGGTGATGGCCTGCGCTTCTTCGGCCAGCGGGAAAGAGTTGAACAGCGCGCGGGGCAGTTCCTCGGTCACGTAATCCCACATCCGGAAATGCGGGGCCCAAGGGGCTTGGGTGGCGTTGACATAGAACCCCGCACCTTGGCCAAGGTCATAGGCCGCGTCATTGGCGACACCTTCGCCACGCGGCGAGGTGTCTGGAAACACCAGCGCCACGCCCATTTCCGCCGCCCAGCGCTGGGCGCCCGCCTTGGTCATGGCGTTTTCATGGGTGCAGGTCAGGCCCGACAGATACCAGATCACCGGAACCGCGCCGGTTTCCGCCTCTTCCGGCAGGAAAAGGCCAAAGGTCATGTCGCCGCCCGTCGCCTGAGAGGCATGCGAATACACCCCCTGCACGCCGCCGAAACACCGGTTTTCCGAGATCGTTTTCATAATTGTCCTACCCTTGGCCCAATTGGGGCCATCACGTCTGAGCCTGTCGGCAGCCAAAGTGCCGTTCAAGGCAGAATTGCCGTCGAAACCTGTTGCGGTGCAACCCCGTAATGCGGGGAAGCCCCGAAAACTTCGCGCCGCTTATCGTCCCCGCGTCCAGCCCGCCGATTTGCCCAAGCGCACGGCCAGTGAGATAGCGGCATAGGTGGCAAAGCCGATGGGGTCATGCAGCGCCAATTTGGCAAGGGCGGGTTTGGTCAGGCGTGGTTTGCCCTCGCGCGCCAAAAGGCCGGGGTAAAGCCCGTCAATCTCGGCCACGCCGGCATCCTGACGCCGCCGCACGCGGGTCAGGGCCGCCAATCCTTCGATCATGGGCCAGTCGTAGGGGGCTGGCACCTGCACCCGTTCGGTGGGGGTGAATTGCAAGCGAACAAAGGTGTCATCCGAGATGATGGCTGGAAAATCCCCCCAGCGGGTGCGGCCCGCCGTGTTGACAGCGAAAAGGCCGTAGCCGGGGGCCACGCTTTGGGCAAAGGGCAGGCGTTGCCAAAACCTTGCATAGGCACGGGTCACGGCGCTGCGGGCGCGCGGGATGCGGGGGCTGGCCCCGGCATAGCGCGGTGCCTCTGCCTCTAGCGCACCGGCAAGCTCGGTCATGACGGCGGGCGAGACGATCACATCGGCATCCAGATAGGCGCGCAGGCCGCCCGAGGCCACGCGGTCACCTGCGTTCAGGGCATTGGGCTTGCCGCCTTGGGCAAGGTCCAACACCTGAAATCCCCAACCCGCCGCATGCGCGGCATCCTCCATGGCGCGGGCGCGGTCTGCCGTTTTGTCGCGGCATCCATTGGCCACCACAATCGCCTCGGCCCCGCCGGGGATGGGGTGGCTGGCGAATAGGGCGGTCAGGCAGGGGCCGATGTAGGCTTCTTCGTTCGAGGCGGGAATGATGACGCTCAGCATGTGCCGCAGCCTTTCGCCAGCGCCTGCCAGCGCGGATTTTCATCGCCCAGATGGCGCAATGCCCCCCATGAGCCCCACTTGCCGGGCCGGTAAACATCGACAAACGCGTTGAAGGGCTGATCCGAGATCGCCTGCCATCCCGCCAGCAGTTCGGCATAAAGCGCGCCCATCTCTGGGGAGTAGTTGAGCTGTTCGAAAAAGGCGGTCAGTTCGCCGTCCTCCATCTGCGCGCCAAAGCCCACAACATGCGTGCCGCCTTCATACATCACCAGTTTCAGCCGATGTTTGGCGGCAATGTTGGCGTGATAGGGTAAAACTTCGGTCAACAGCCGGGCTAGGCTGTCTTCCGGGTTTCCGGTGACAGAGCCGTCACGGAGTTCAGCGGCCGCGATTTGATTGGCGAGGAGATAGGGCTGTGCGGGGTCGGCATCGCGCGATTGCACAAGCCAGTCCTTAATCGCCAGCGCCTTTTCGTCCGCGCCAAGAAGGGCGCTGAAATAGCCGGTCACGGCATAGGCATCAAAGCTGCCAACCGGGGGATTGCGGCCCTCGGCCACCACAAGGGGGGCATCAAGGATTTGCTCTTCCAATCCCAGCCAGCCGGTTTGTACGGCGATCACCCGTACCAGACGCGCGGGGTCATCCTTGAAGACATCTGCCCAGATATCGGCAACCTCGGCGGCGCGGCGGGCATAGAATTGCACCCATGTGCCATCCTGATGCCACAGCGCTTTGCCTTGTTCTTCGGCCCACTGCGCTTGGGCAAATTGCCAGTTCCAGACCTCGTTGGAAAATTCGACATGCGCGACAAGGCCGGCGTTCAGATCCGCGTGTGCCAGCATGGCAAAGTCGCGGACCAGCCCGTCTTCGGACAGATGCGGCAGGGTGAACCATGGGTCAGCGTTCAGCGCATTGGCCAAGGCGATCATGATTTCCATCGGCACGCCTTGACGGGCCCAAGTGTAATCGGCGGGTTTCGGGCGGTCAGACGCTTTGGCAAGCAGGCTGTCATTGGTGGCCATCCAATCCATAAAGCGGATCGCCTTTACCCCCCTTATCCGCGCCAGCCAGTCAGGGTTGAAAATCTGCCCCGCCGCCAATGCCTCGGCCCGGTCTTGCCGCACCACCACGATGTTGCGGATCGGGTCGGCCGGGTCAATCGCGGTCAGCGTGATCATCACCGCACCGTCACCGGGGGTATAGTCAAACAGGATGCGCCCCGGTGCCGCCTCGACCACCTTGGCCCGGCCCTCGACGGCAAGCGTCCCTTGGCCCTGCCATGTCAGCACATAGCGCCCTGCAACGCCGCCTGCGTCTGCGGGCAGGTCTGTCAGGATCAGGGTTGAAAGGCCGGACAATTCGGGCGGCAGGGATTTTGGCCAGCCGTTGCCGTCAAGGTAACCCTTTGCAGCAAGGTCATCATGGTCCCAGCCGCCCCATTGGCCGGGCAGATGGCCGACCCAAGGTCGGGCGGTTTTCATCACATCAAGAAAGGGCTGCTGCACGGACCAGTCGTTCACGCCTGCCAGTCCAAGCGACAGGTTGGGGTTGGTGATGGTGGTGAAATTGGGCAGGTCCTGCGGCTTGGCCTTGACGCTGGGCTTTGGCAGCTGGGTCGCGGCGTGCGTGCCTGACACGGCCGCCCATGCCACCTGTTGAAAGGCGGTTGCCTGTACATCGCTCAATTGGGCATCGCGGCTGGTCCAGACGCGGGTCAGCTTGGCAGGCAACCCTTCGGGAGAGGCGCCAGTCACGGCCCCTGCGATCACCATGGCGATGAAATACTGGCCTTTGCCATTCAGGTGGATGTCATCCGCAAAGATGGCATCAAGGCTGTCGACACCCGGCACCTTGCCTGCGGCAATAGCATCGTCCAACCGGGCCAGCGCCTGACCTGCCGGAATGATCTGCACCCCATCACCGGCAGCGCCCTGCCACAAGGGCAGGTCCTTCACCAGCCGCTCGCGCCAAGGCAAAGCGGCATCGAGGTCGTCTTCGGCGGCGGCGGCAGGATCGCGGCTGGGCCAGCCTTCGAACAGAAACACCCGCACCTGCGCGTTCGCCTCGCGTGCAAGGCCCGAAAATTTCGCAACGTTTCCTGCGGTGTCTGACCATGTGACATGGCCGGCAATCGGGATGGCCTCGGTCAGGATCAGCACATCGGCGGGGCGTGCGGCAAGGCGGGCGCGGGCATCCACGCCTTCGGCATCGGCCGCATGGTCCCAGTTATAGGCAAGGTTTGCGCCATTGATGATCTGGGTTTCGACCACCGATGGCCCGGTCATGGCGCGCAGGGCGGATTCGGTCAGCTGCGCGGTGTCGCCGCCAAACAGGCTGTGGCCCACCATCAGGACATCCGCCAGAACCGAAAACACCGACATGCGTTACACCTTTACGACTCCGCTGGCACGATAGCCGTTCACAACCTGCCAGACCAGTTCTTGCAGAAGGCGGGCGGTTTCGGGCGGCGGCGGTGCGGCAGCGGTGCCATCGGCGCGGGCCAGTTGGGCAGGCAGGCCAAGCGGCGGGCGATGATACAGAACCGCGTAATGTGTCATGGCGATCAGCCAATTGCCCAGATCATTCGGATGAATGTCATCCGCAAAGAAATCGCGGCGGGTGCTGACGCTTGGCAGCTTGCCTGCCTCGGCCATGCGGGCGGCGGCGGCCATCACCTGCCCGGCGGGGATTAGATAGATGTCGCCAGCTTTTTGCATCGCAGGTTGCAGGATCTGCGCCTGCCACAGCGTGGGCAGATCGGTGTCGATCCGCTCCAGCCAGCCGGTGGGATCGTCAAGGCGGTGCCAGGTTTCGTAAAGATAGAGCCGCACATCGGGGCGGGCCTTGCGGGCAAGGGTGGCCCAGTCGGCCAGCCTCTGGGCGCTGTTGTGGTGGCGGATGGCGTCGCGCAATTCGACCATCTCGGTAAATATCACGGCGGCATATGCGCCGCTGGTCAGCGCCTTGTGCGCCGGGCGGTGTGCAGAGTGAGCGTTTTCCGTTGCAAAGCCGTTCACCTGTCCTGACCAGTGATCGCCCAAAGACGCCCCCCAGCCAAGCTGACTGTGGTAGGTGTGGCCCGCCAATTGGGCCAGCATTGCAGGCATGTCGCGGCCAACAAGGCTGTGGCCAAGGTGGTAGGTCTGCATCGGCCCGGTGGGGGCGGCAAGCGCTTGGCCAAAGGTCATCTCCCCTTTCGCCTCCCGCGGCGTAGGCCCGCGCAGGAGGCGCCAAAGTGTGATACTTGCCGTTAGGGCAAGTCCGGTCAAAATGATCCGCCGTTGCACGGGGTTTCCCTTGAAAACGCCTCTGTTCATTGCTGTCATATCTGGTATCTCACCGCCCAAATGACCATAGGCCGGGGGACCAAATGACTCATCTCTGGGTAAGGGCTGAACAGCGCCCGAACGAGGAACGCGTGGGTCTGACCCCGGACGGTGCGGCGGCGCTGATCAAGGCAGGTATCCGCGTGACGGTCGAAAAATCGTCGGTCCGGGCGCTTGCGCTGGATGGCTATGTTGCCGCGGGCTGTGAGATTGCCGAAGAAAACCTGTGGCCCAAGGCCCCTGCGGATGCGATCATTTTTGGGCTGAAGGAACTGCCCGAGGATGGCACGCCCCTGACCCATCGCCACATCATGTTCGGCCATGCCTTCAAGGGTCAACCTGCCGGGCAGGTGCTGCTGAAGCGGTTCAAGGCAGGCGGTGGCACGCTTTATGATCTGGAATATCTGGTCGACGAGGCCGGGCGCCGTGTCGCGGCTTTTGGCTATTGGGCGGGCTATGCGGGGGCTGCGGTTTCGCTGAAATGCTGGGCGGCGCAACAGCGCGGCGGCATTGCCGGGGCGGTGAAGAAGGTTGGCTCGAAGGAGGCGCTTCTGGCCGAACTCGCGGCCGATCTGCAGGGCCTGTCCCGTCCCCGCGCCATCATCATCGGCGCCAATGGCCGGGTTGGCACCGGGGCGGCCGATCTGTGTGAGGCGATGGGCGTTGCCGTGACCAAATGGGATATGGCCGAAACCGCCAGCGGTGGGCCGTTCCCCGAAGTCTTGCAGCATGAAATTTTCCTGAACTGCATCCTTGCCCGTCCGGGCTGCCCGGTGTTCGTTCCGGCCAGCGCCAAGACGGATCCCGCGCGCAAGTTGACGGTGATTGGCGATATCGCCTGTGATCCGACCTCGGACTTCTCGCCGATCAAGGTCTATGATCAGGCCACCGATTGGGATGCACCTGCGCTGCGGGTCGCTGAAAATCCGGCGCTGGATGTCACCGCAATCGACAACCTGCCGTCGCTGATGCCGGTGGAATCGAGTATCGATTATGCCGCGCAGCTTTTGCCGAGCCTTTCGACCCTGACCGACCTCGCGTCGGGTGTCTGGGGTCGGGCGAAGGCGGATTTCGACAAACATACATCCGGCCTCTAGGCCGATTTCTTGCAAGAAATCGGTCCGGAGTTTTGAAAACTCCGGGTCGCTCAGTCTGGGAGAGAGAATATGACGATTCACTGGTGCGGCACGGGGTTGTCGTCGGGTCCGGGTCTGCGGCGTTTGCTGGAGGGTGGCCAGAAGGTGGTGGTGTGGAACCGCACCGTCGAGAAAGCCCGCGAAGTGGTGGGCGATCTTACCCAAGATATTCGCCCCTACAGCCTTGAGGCGCTGACCGCTGCCTTGCAGCCGGGCGATGTTGCCGTGTCGATGTTGCCGGCAGATCAGCATGTCTCCATTGCCAAGGCCTGCCTTGCCAAAGGCGCGAACTTTGTCTCGTCTTCCTATATCGCACCGGAAATGCGGGCGCTGGACGATGAATTCCGCGCCAAGGGTCTGGTTTCGGTCAATGAAGTTGGCCTTGACCCCGGTATCGACCATCTGATGGCGCATGATCTGGTGGCCGCTTACCGCGCCTCGCCCGGCTATCACGCGGATAACGTGCTGTCGTTCGTGTCCTATTGCGGCGGTGTGCCGAAGATCCCGAACCCCTTCCGCTATAAATTTTCGTGGGCGCCTGCGGGTGTGCTGAAGGCGCTGCGTTCGCCCTCGCGCAGCTTGAAGAATTTCAGCGAACTGCGCGTGAACCGTCCTTGGGATGCGATCACCCGCTATGACGCGCCGCTGCCGCAGCCGGAAAGCTTTGAGGTTTATCCGAACCGCGACAGCTATCCGTTCATGGACGACTACCGCTTTGACAAGGGCTGGAATGTGCGCGACTTCGTGCGCGGAACGATCCGTCTGAACGGCTGGGCCGAGGCTTGGGCGCCGATTTTCCGCGAGATCGAAGGGCTGGAGGGCAAATCGGATGCCGAGATCAACGCGGCACTGACCGCGCGGGCAGATGCGCTTTTGGTCGAAAACTCCTACGCACCTGGCGAGCCGGACCGGGTGGTGCTGTTCGTCAGCCTGAAGGCGGAACGCGATGGCCGCGCGGTCTTTGATCAGACTTGGGCGATGGATGCTTGGGGCGATGCGCGCGGTTCGGCCATGGGGCGGCTGGTGTCTGTTCCGGTGTCGATGGCCATCGAATCGGTGCTGGCGCGCGAGTTTGCAGCCGGGGTGCATGCCGCCCCGCATGATCCGAAGTTGATCGCCAAGTTCCTGGGTCAGGTGACGCATCTGGCGCAATACATGGCCCGCGTCGACCATCTGGCCTAAGTGGCGTTTGGACCGGGGGGGCAAGGTTTCCCCCGGTCCCCCCCAGTCTGGCGGCGGATGCCTCCGGCGGGGATATTTTTACCAAGGTAAAGCTGCGAAGTGCCCGGCATTGGGGTGACAGGTTGGGCCTGCTTGGCTAGACTGTGGCAAAGGCGCTCTGGTTCGTGGGCGGCAGGCAAGAGCATTTTATTTCATGACATTCTGGACGATCCCGGCCGCGAACGGCAGTCTTGGCAATCGCTGGGCTGTGGCACGTGCGCTGAAGGCGCGGGCGGCAAGTGGATTTGTGTCCCAGCCAGAGCCGCGATCCATGGGGCTTTATGCCCGCGGGCGGCAGTTGATTGCCGGGAATGTGCTGTTCGGCGGGCAATTGGTGGAGTTGAAGGGCCAAAGCCTGTGGGACATTGCGCAGCCGGATCCGGGGCAGGCGGATGACGTGCATGGCTTTGTCTGGCTGGATGATCTGGCGGCGGTGGGTGACGGGCCAGCGCGAAAGCGGGCGCAGGATTGGGTTTGGGACTGGATCGCGCGCTATGGCACCGGGCGCGGGCCGGGATGGTCGCCCGATCTGACCGGGCGGCGGCTGATCCGCTGGATCAACCACGCGCTGTTTTTGCTCAGTGGGCGCGACAAGGCGCAGTCCGAGGCCTATTTCGCGCAAGTTACGGCACAGACGGTGTTTCTGTCCGGGCGCTGGAAACAGGCGGCCCCCGGCCGCCCGCGGTTTGAGGCCTTGGCCGGCTTGGTGGTGGCGGGATTGGCGCTGACCGGTATGGAAAAGCTGGTCGCACCGGCGGTCGCCGCGCTGGCGGCAGAATGCGTGCGTGAGGTGGACCGACGCGGGGGGATTCCAACGCGCAATCCTGAGGAATTGCTCGACGTCTTTACCCTGCTGACATGGGCCGAGCGCGCGCTGTCCGAGGCGGGGCAAATCGCGCCGGAAGCGCTGGTTCATGCGATTGAACAAATTGCCCCGACCTTGCGGGTGTTGCGTCATGCCGATGGTGGCTTGGCCCGGTTTCACGCAGGCGGTCGCGGGGCTGAGGGGCGGTTGGAGCAGGCATTGGCCTCTGCGGGCGTGAAGCCGGGCGCAACCGGTGGGCAGGGTCTGGCGATGGGTTTTGCCCGTTTGCATGGCGGGCGCACCAGCGTTGTCATTGATGCCGCCGCGCCGCCTGAGGGGCGGGCGGGAACATCGGCCCATGCCTCGACGCTGGCGTTTGAGCTGACCTCGGGGCGACGGCCGCTGATTGTGTCTTGCGGTTCGGGGGCGCCGTTTGGGCCAGAGTGGCGGCTGGCTGGTCGCGCCACCCCCAGTCATTCGACGCTGGCGGTGGATGGGTTTTCGTCATCCCGGTTCAAGCCGGGCTCAGATGTTTTGTCGGATATGGCCGAGGTGCATCACCTGCGGTTGGGTGCGGGCGAAGGGGGGCCGTTCTTTTCGGCCAGCCACGACGGTTGGGCGCGCACGCATGGCCTGTCGCATCTCCGCACCCTGACGCTGTCGACCGATGGCCGTCGTCTGATTGGGCAGGACAATCTGATCGCGGTCACCACCGCCCAAAAGTCCCGATTCGAACGTTTGATGACCGAGGGCCGTCTGTCGGGCGTCGGCTATGCCTTGCGCTTTCATCTGCATCCCGATGCCGATGCCACGCTGGACATGGGCGGCACAGCAGTTTCGATTGCCTTGAAAAGCGGCGAGATCTGGGTGTTTCGGCACAATTCGCAGGCAAGCCTGTCGCTGGAACCGTCTGTTTATCTGCAAAAGGGCCGTCTTCGGCCGCGACCGGCACTTCAGATTGTGCTTTCCGGGCGCGCGATGGAGATTGAAACGCCTCTGGGCTGGACCTTGGCCAAGGCACAGGATACTCCGCTGGCCATCCGCGATCTGGACCTTGGGGATATGCCTGTTCCCCTGTGATGTCCCCCAAGAGGTGAGGCTGCCATGACCCATCCCGTCGCCACCGATCATGTCTATGTCGGACGCGCATTGATTTCCGTTTCCGATAAGACCGGGCTTTTGGACCTTGCCCGCGCATTGTCGGCCATGGGGGTGGAGCTGGTGTCCACCGGAGGCACCTCGAACATGCTGCGGACCGCGGGGCTTGCGGTGCGCGATGTGTCCGAGATTACCGGCTTTCCCGAGATGATGGATGGCCGCGTCAAGACGCTGCACCCGAATGTGCATGGCGGGCTTTTGGCGCTGCGCGATGATGATGAGCATCTTTTGGCCATGGCCGCGCATGGGATCGACCCGATCGACCTGTTGATCGTCAATCTTTACCCGTTTGAAGAGACGGTCGCGAAGGGCGCCGATCACGCCACCTGCATCGAAAACATTGATATCGGTGGTCCGGCGATGATCCGTGCGGCCGCCAAGAACCACAAGTTTGTCACGGTCGTGACCGACCCTTGCGACTATGTGCAGTTGATCGACCAGATGAAGGCCAATGACGGCGCGACGACGCTGGCGTTTCGTCAAAAGTTGGCGCTGACGGCTTATTCCCGCACCGCCGCCTATGACACGGCCGTGTCCACTTGGTTGGCGGGCGAGTTGAAAGACACCGCGCCGCGCTATCGGTCGTTTGCGGGCAAGCTGGCCCAACCGCTGCGCTATGGGGAAAACCCGCATCAGGGTGCTGCTTTTTACACCGATGGGACCAAGCGCGAGGGCGTGTCCACCGCCAAGCAGTGGCAGGGCAAAGAGCTGTCCTACAACAATATCAATGACACTGACGCGGCCTTTGAGCTGGTGGCAGAATTTGCAGGCCAAGGTCCGGCTTGCGCGATCATCAAACACGCCAACCCCTGCGGCGTGGGCAAGGGTGGCAGCCTGCTGGAGGCGTATCAGCGCGCCTATCAGTGTGACCAGACCTCTGCTTTTGGTGGGATCGTGGCGCTGAACCAGCCTTTGGATGCCGCAACGGCGGAAGAGATCGTCAAGATCTTCACCGAGGTTGTGATCGCGCCCGGGGCCAGTGATGAAGCCAAAGCGATCTTTGCCGCGAAGAAAAATCTGCGCCTGCTGACCACTGCAGGCTTGCCCGATGCCAAGAAGGGTGGGCTTTCCTTCCGGCAAGTGGCGGGCGGCTTTCTGGTGCAAGACGGCGATGTGGACAGCATCACCGCGGCCGATCTGAAAGTGGTGACAAAGCGCGCACCGACCGAGGCCGAGCTTGCGGATCTGCTCTTTGCGTGGAAAGTTGCCAAGCATGTGAAGTCGAACGCCATCGTCTACGTCAAGGATGGCGCGACCGTGGGTGTGGGGGCGGGCCAGATGAGCCGTGTGGATTCAACCCGGATTGCCGCGCGCAAAGCGCAGGACATGGCCGAGGTTCTGGGGCTGACCGCGTCGCCCACCATCGGCTCTGTCGTGGCTTCGGATGCCTTCTTCCCCTTCGCTGATGGGCTTTTGACCGCAGCCGAGGCCGGGGCGACGGCGCTGATCCAGCCCGGTGGCAGCATGAACGATGCCGCCGTGATCGAGGCCGCCGACAAGGCGGGACTGGCGATGGTCTTTACAGGCCAACGGCATTTCCGGCACTGATCGATGCGTGTGCTCGCCCTAGCTGCACTGGCTGCCTTGGGGGTCGATCAGGCCTCCAAGCTGGTCATGATCCATGCGCTGGACCTGCCGAACCGGGTCGAGATTGATGTGATCGACCCGGTGCTGAACTTTCGCTGGGCGGAAAATCGGGGCGTGAACTTTGGTTTGCTGTCAGGCAGTTCAGAGGTGACGCGCTGGTTGCTTGTGCTTCTGGCGGTGGCAATTTCGGCTTGGGTGATCCGCTGGGCCGCGAAAGACCACTTTGACGTGCGTGGCATGATCTCCGCCGGGCTTTTGGTCGGGGGTGCTGCGGGCAATGTGGTGGATCGGCTGGCCTATGGTTATGTCGCCGATTTTCTCAACATGTCCTGCTGTGGCATTGAAAACCCTTACGCATTTAACGTCGCAGATATTGCCATCTTTGTCGGGGCCATCGGCCTTGTTCTCTTTACCGGGAAAGGCCAAAGTGGCGGCGGAGCGCCCAAGGCCTGATAACACCCCGTGACGCGGGAAAGGCTTTGCGCTAGAAGGGCCAAGATCTCCCCGCGGGGAAAAAGGAGGCAGGCATGACGGCAGCACGTTTGGTTCTCGCGTTTGCGGGCGCTTCGCTGCTGGTGCTGGCAGGTTGTGGCGGCTGGCGGGATAAGCCGCCGCAGTTGATGAATCTGCGATCGTCAACCAATGGGCCGGATGAATTTTCGATCGTTCCGCCCAAACCTCTGGAAATGCCGGAAGACCTTGCGCTTTTGCCCGAACCGACACCGGGCGGCGAAAATCGCACTGATCAGCGGCCCAACGATGATGCCGTAATCGCGCTGGGTGGCACACCTCGGGTGGCCAGTGCAGCTGTACCGGCATCTGATGGCGCGCTGTTGGCCTATGCTGGCCGTGATGGTGTTGCGGCAGATATCCGCCCGACATTGGCGGAAGAAGACGTCAAATACCGCCGCAAGAACAATGGCCGGTTGCTGGAGCGTCTGTTCGGCGTGAACGTCTATTACCGGGCCTATCGCAAACAATCTCTGGACCAGCAGGCAGAGCTTGAACGCTGGCGCGCGGCGGGCGCAGGCACGCCATCGGCTCCGCCCCGCAAGGCGAGCGAGCGCTAAGGCGCTGACACCTCATCACATTGTCGCAAGCAGGCTTTCGCAGATGGCCTGCCTCGCCTAAATCTTTGTCACATGCCCCTTGCCGGAGTTTGCCCGATGCGTCTGCCTCTGATGGCGTTGTCCTTTGGACTAGCAGCGGCCACGCCGCTTTATGCCGAGGACGTCACAACCTTTGCGCTGAAAAACGGGCTGGAATTGGTGGTGATCGAAGATCATCGCGCCCCGGTGGTGACGCAGATGGTCTGGTACCGCATCGGCGCGGCGGATGAGACGCCAGGCCATTCCGGCATTGCGCATTTCTTCGAACATCTGATGTTTCAAGGCACGGATGATCTGGCACCCGGAGAGTTTTCAGCCACGGTCGAGGCGCAGGGTGGCAATGACAACGCCTTTACCAGTTGGGATTATACCGCCTATTTCCAAAGGGTGGCTTCTGACCGTCTGGGTCTGATGATGCAGATGGAAGCCGACCGGATGCGTGATCTGACCCTTTCCGAAGAGGATGTGACCACCGAGCGGCAAGTCATTGTCGAGGAACGTGGCCAGCGGACCGACAGCGATCCCGGTGCCTTGCTGAATGAGCAGATGGCGGCCGCGCAATATATGAACCACCCCTATGGCCGCCCGGTGATCGGCTGGCTGCACGAGATCAAGGCGCTGACGCGTGAAGATGCGCTGGCCTTTTACAAGGCGAATTACGCGCCCAACAACGCGATTGTCGTCGTCGCGGGGGACGTGACACCCGAACAGGCGCTGAAGCTGGCGGAAACCCATTATGGGCCGCTGGAGCCCTCCTCGGATATCCTGCCCCGCGCCCGCCCGGTGGAGCCGCCGCAACTGGCCGAACGCCGCATCGTTTTGGAAGACGAGCGGGTCTCGGAACCTTATGTGATCCGCAGCTATCTGGCCGCCGAACGCAATGCAGGTGACCAGCGCAAGGCTGCCGCCTTGACCCTGCTGGCAGAACTTTTGGGCGGCAACCCGACCACGTCCGTCTTTGCCCGCGAACTGCAGTTCAAGCGTGGAGTGGCGACATGGTCGGCTGCCTTTTACGATGGCACCTCGGTCGATCCCGACACCTTTGGCGTCTATGTCATGCCCGTGCCGGGCGTGGCGCTGGCCGATGCCGAAGCGGCCTTGGATGAGGTGATTGCAGGCTTTTTGAAAGACGGGGTGAACGCCGAGGAGTTGGCCCGTATCAAGACGCAGGTCCGCGCCTCGACCATCTATGGCCGCGACAATGCCGAAGGGATGGCGAATATGTATGGGCAAGCGCTGGCCATCGGGCTGACGGTCAAGGATGTACAGGAATGGCCAGATATTCTGGAAGCCGTCACCGCCGATGACATCATGGCCGCGGCGACCGAGGTTTTTGACCGCAAACGTGCGGTCACCGGTTGGCTGCAAGCCCCCGCCGCCACGAAGGAGGCCAAGGAATGATGCTGCGTATCGCGCTTTTCCTGCTGGTGATGGCCACGCCCTTGCGCGCGGAGATTGCCATTCAGGAGGTCACCTCGCCGGGGGGGATCAAGGCTTGGTTGGTCGAAGATCACAACATTCCCTTCATGGCGCTGGAGTTGCGCTTTCGCGGCGGTACATCGCTGGACCAGCCGGGAAAGCGCGGTGCCGTCAATCTGATGGCCGCCACGCTGGAGGAAGGCGCGGGCGAGATGGACGCACAGGGCTTTGCCATGGCGCGAGATGGGCTTGCGGCGCATATCGGTTTTGGGGCGGAGGCGGATGAGATTTCCGTCTCGATGCAGACGTTGACCGAAAACCGTGGGGCTGCGGTTGATCTCTTGCACCTTGCCTTGACGGCCCCGCGGTTCGATCAGGATGCGGTGGAGCGGGTCAAGGGGCAGGTTCTGGCCGGCCTGCGCGCGGAGGAGCAGGATCCTTCCGCGATTGCGGCCAAATTGTCCCGCGTGCGGGCCTATGGGGCGCATCCCTATGGCTCCTCTGGCGATGGCACGATTGACAGCGTCACCGCCCTGACCCGCGATGATGTCGTTGCCGCATGGCAGGGGGCTATGGCGCGGGATCTGATTTACGTTGCGGCGGCAGGCGATATTTCGGCCGAAGAACTGGGGCTGTTGTTGGATCAGCTTTTGGTGGGCGTGCCTGCGGCTGGCTGGCCCCTGCCGTCCAAGGCGGTGCTGAACGAAAAGCCGGGCGTTGTGGTGCAAAGCTTCCCCGGCCCGCAATCGGTGGTGCTGTTTGGCCATGGCGGTATCGGCTTTGATGACCCGGATTTCTTTGCCGCCAGCTTGTTGAACGACATTCTGGGCGGTGGGCGTTTTTCGGCCCGGCTGATGCAAGAGGTGCGCGAAAAGCGCGGGCTGACCTATGGCATCGGCACGGGTCTGGCCAGCCGTGACTTGTCGGCCGAATGGGTCGGGCAGTTTCAGGCCAGTAATGACAAGGTTGCCGAGGCAATCCAGGTCGTGCGCGATGAATGGGCCAAGATGGCGACGGAAGGTGTGACAGCAGAGGAACTGGCCACCGCCAAGACCTATATGACTGGCGCTTATCCCCTGCGGTTTGATGGAAATGGCCAGATTGCCAGCATTCTGGTCGGCATGCAGATGCTGGGCCTGTCCGCAGACTATCCGAAAACCCGCAATGACAAGGTGAACGCTGTGACGATGGAGGACATCTCGCGCGTTGCCAAGCGGCTGTTGAAGCCCGAAAATCTGTCCTTTGTCGTGGTCGGGGAACCAACAGGCGTTGAGGCGACCGAGTGAGGCGCGAATCTGTGGCCTTGGCCTGACCTTGCTGCTAGACTTGGGGGTATGACGCTGCACGCCCCCAATATATCTGGTGCCTCGCGCCCGATTATCCGCCCATTGGACGAGGCGGCGATCAACCGTATCGCGGCGGGTGAGGTGGTGGAGCGCCCCGCCTCTGCCGTGAAAGAGCTGGTTGAAAACGCGCTGGATGCCGGCGCGCGGCGCATTTCCGTGGATTATTCGGCAGGCGGCAAGGTGTTGATCCGGGTGACGGATGACGGCTGCGGCATGACGGCCGAGGATCTGCCTTTGGCCGTTGCCCGCCATGCGACGTCAAAGATTGACGGGTCGGATTTGTTGAACATCCGCTCCTTCGGCTTTCGCGGTGAAGCGCTCGCCTCGCTTGGGTCGGTCGGTCGGCTGACCATCACCAGCCGGATTGAGGGGGGGGATGGCGCGCAGATCACCGTGGCCGGCGGCCGACTGACGGGCCCGCGCCCGGCGGCGGCGCAAAAAGGCACGGTCATTGAACTGCGTGATCTGTTTTATGCCACGCCGGCGCGGTTGAAATTCCTGCGCTCCGACCGGGCCGAGTCGCAAGCGATTGCCGAGGTGGTCCGTCGTCTGGCGATGGCGGAACCTTCGGTCGGCTTTACCCTGTCCGAGGTTGCCGAAGGCGAAGCGCCGCGTGTGATCTTCCGCGCTGATCCGCAGTCAGGGGATTTCTTTGACGCACTGCATGGGCGGCTGACGGGAATTTTGGGGGCCGAATTCACCGCCAACGCGCTGAAGATCGATATTGAGCGTGATGGCTTGCACCTGACCGGCTATGCCGCCTTGCCCACCTATTCGCGCGGTTCTTCGGTGCAGCAATTCGTGTTTGTGAACGGTCGTCCGGTTTTGGATCGGATGCTGCTGGGTGCGCTGCGGGTGGCCTATTTTGATTTCCTGTCGCGCGACCGCCACCCGGCCGCCGTGTTGAACCTTATCTGCGATCCGGAACGGGTTGATGTGAACGTGCATCCGGCGAAATCCGAGGTGCGGTTTCGTGAACCCGAAGCCGCCCGCAGCCTGATCATCACCGGGCTGCGCACGGCGCTTTCGGGGGCGGGGCATCGTGCCTCAACCACTGTGGCCGATGCGACGTTGGCCGCCATGCGCCCCGAGATGCCCGCGTCTCCCCCCCGCGTCTATCAGATGGACCGGGCTGGTCAGGCTTGGCCGTCGCAGGCGACATTTGCCCGCGCCGCGACGTGGCAAGCGACCGAGGCCACGGGTGAGGTCTATGGTTTTGCCGAAATGCCGCAAGCCAGAATGGAGCCAGCCGCGCAGAACCCGCAAGCTGACGACGCCGCCTTCCCCTTGGGTGCGGCGAAGGCCCAGTTGCACGGCAATTACATTGTGGCCCAAACTGCGCGAGGAATGGTGGTCGTTGACCAGCACGCCGCGCATGAACGACTGGTTTATGAACGGCTGAAACGGCAGATGGCCGAAACGGGGATCAAGGCACAGGCGCTGTTGATCCCTGAAATCATAGAGCTTTCTGCCGGCGACGCGGCGCTTCTCTTGTCACATGCCGAAGCCCTTTCCAAACTTGGCCTTACCATTGAACCCTTTGGCGGCAGCGCCGTGGCCCTGCGCGAAACCCCGGCCATTCTGGGCGCTGTGTCCGCTGCGGCACTTATCCGCGACGTGCTGGACGAACTTGTCGATCTTGGCCGCAGCGATACGGTCCTGACCCGGATCGAGGCGATCCTGTCCCGCATGGCCTGCCATGGCTCGGTCCGCTCGGGCCGCGCGCTTCGCCCCGACGAGATGAACGCACTGTTGCGTGAGATGGAGGCAACCCCGCATTCGGGCCAGTGCAACCATGGGCGACCGACCTATGTTGAATTGCAGCTTGCCGATATTGAACGGTTGTTCGGACGCAGATGATCACGCTTTTTGGCCAGAGCTATGCTTGGAACTCCCCCGAGGTTTTGTTGGTCGGTGGGCTGCTTGTCCTGCTTGTCGGGTTGCTTTTGCTGACGCTGCGCAGCGCGGGGCGATCTGCGAAATCAGCCGAACCTTTGCTTCGCGAAATGTCTTGGATGTCGCAGCGGGTGCAATCCCTGTCTGACGGGCAGGAACGGCTCGCGGGGGGCTTGCATCATGTGTCGGAAAATCAGGCGGTCAGCCAGACGGCCATGCTCAAGGTGATGGAGCAGCGATTGGCCGAGGTGACGCGGCAGATGGGGGAAAGCCTGCATAGCACGTCGACCCGCACGGCGCGGTCTTTGGGCGAGTTGCAGCAGCGGCTGGAAACCATCGATAAGGCACAGGCCAATATCGAAAAGCTGTCCGGCAACGTGCTGAACCTGCAAGATATTCTGGCCAACAAGCAGGCGCGTGGCGCTTTTGGTGAAATTCAGCTGAATGACATCGTGCAAAAGGCGTTGCCCGCGGATGCCTATTCGATGCAGGCGACGCTTTCGAATGGCAAGCGGGCCGATTGCCTGATTCATCTGCCGAATCCGCCCGGTCCCATCGTGATTGATGCGAAATTCCCGTTGGAGGCCTATGAGGCGCTGCGCCGCGCGGACAACCCGCGTGCCGTGACCGAAGCGCAAACTCTGCTGCGCGGGGCAGTCAAGGCACATATCAAGGCGATTTCCGAGAAGTACATCCTTGAAGGCGAAACGGCGGACGGCGCGCTGATGTTCCTGCCCTCGGAGGCCGTCTATGCCGAGTTACACGCCAACTTCCCCGAAGTGGTGCGCGAAGGCTTTGCTGCGCGCGTCTGGATCGTATCCCCAACGACCTGCATGGCGACTTTGAACACCATGCGCGCGGTGCTGAAAGACGCCCGCATGCGCGAACAGGCCGGGGCCATCCGCACCGCGCTGCGGCAGTTGCACCGCGATGTCGAGATTGTGGTGGAGCGGGTGGACAAGCTGAACACCCATTTCAATCAGGCCCGCCAAGACCTTGACGGGATTTCCACCGCGGCTGAACGCGCGGGCAAACGGGCAGCGCGGTTGGACAATTTCGACTTTGAAGAACTGAAACCAAACGACCCTTCCCCCCTTCTTGGACCGCAAGTCGCCGAATGATGCGCCACCTGACCCCTGCCGATTACACCGTGATGCCTTGGGCCAATGGCAAAGGCACAACGATCGAAATGCTGAAAACCATGAATGGTGGGCGGCTGAAATGGCGGCTTTCGCGCGCCTCGGTGGTGGAGAACGGTGATTTCTCGATCTTTCCGGGCGTGGAGCGGAATCTGACCGTGCTGACCGGACCGGGGTTCGATTTGGTGGGCGAGGGGTTGCACCTGCCCGCTCGCCCGTTGATCCCTGTGGCTTTCGCGGGCGATGTTGCGATCCGCGCCGAAGGCGTTTCTGCCCCGTCGGATGATTTCAACGTGATGACCGACCGGGCTTTGCCGCGCCCTGACGTGATCGTCGTCACAGGGTCCGCGCAAATCCCAGCTGGCGGGTTGCTGGCTGTCTATGCGCTGACGACGGCAAACGTGAACGGCCGTAGCATGGCCCCCCAAGATTTGATCCTGACCGAAGACGCATTGCACATCGACGGTCAGGCTCTGGTGGTACGGCTTCTGGGTTAACCCAGAACCTCGTCCTGATGCTGGCCCAACTTTGGCGCGGGACGATCCAGCGACAAATCGGCGCCCGAAAAGGTCATCGGGCTTCGCACGCCCGGCAGGCCGCCGGGGGTGATCTTCATTCCCCTTGCCTGCACCTGTGGGTCGTCAAACACCTCTGCCAGATTGTTGATCGGCCCGGCAGGCACGCCCTGATCTTCGCAGGCTTGCAGAAGGTCGGCCTTGGCCCACCGCAGGGTTGCCTCCGTAATCCGGGCGGTCATTTCGCCCCGGTTCGCGATCCGGTCGGCGTTGGTCAGGAAGTCCGGCGCCTTCGCGATGTCGTCGAGGCCCAGAATCGCGCAAAGCCGCTGGTATTGCGCATCATTGCCCGTCGCGAGGATGATCCAGCCATCGGCGCAATCAAACACCGCATAGGGGGCAAGGTTCGGGTGCGCGTTGCCCATCATGGTGGGCGGCTTGCCTGACACAAGGAAGTTCATCGCCTGATTGGCCATGATGCTGGTCGCCACATCCAAAAGCGCCATGTCGATATGCTGACCTTCGCCTGTCCGCCCGCGCTGGACAAGGGCGGCGAGAATGGCGGTCGCGCCATAAACACCGGTGAACACATCCGTCACCGCAACGCCGACCTTTTGCGGCTGGCCCTCTGGCTCGCCGGTGACGCTCATCAGCCCGGCCATGCCCTGAATGATAAAGTCATAGCCCGCGCGATGGGCATAGGGGCCGGTCTGACCAAAGCCGGTGATCGAGCAATAGATCAGCCGGGGGTTCACTTTTTTCAGGCTTTCATAGTCCAGCCCGTATTTCGTCAGGCCGCCGACCTTGAAATTCTCGATCAGAACATCGGCGTCGGCCACCAGACGGCGCACGGTTTCCTGCCCCTCAGCCGTACGGAAATCGCAGGTGATGCCGCGTTTGCCGCGATTGGTGGCGTGGAAATAGGCCGCCGACTTTTCGCCGTCCCGATCAATGAAGGGAGGGCCCCAGCGGCGGGTATCGTCGCCTTCGGGGGCTTCGACCTTGATGACGTCCGCCCCCAGATCGGCAAGGGTCTGACCGGCCCAGGGACCGGCCAGAATACGGGCGAGTTCGACAACCTTGATGCCTGCAAGTGGGGTATTCATTTACTTGGCCAACTCTTCATCAAGGATCACTTTCAGATCGGCGTAAGACATGTTGGAATGTTTGACGCCGTTGATCATCAAGGTTGGGGTGCCTTCGACAGCATCGGCCTTCATGTTCGCTTCGGACCGATCAATCATCGCCTGAGCGGTGCTTGCGTCTTTCATGCAGGTGTCCATCGCTGCGTCATCCATGCCAGCGGTGCGGCCGATCTTTTTCAGGTTTTCCATGATGACCGCCGGATCATCCGACGCCGGCCATTCCTTTTGCGTGTCGAAAAGGATGTCGGAAATCCCGAAATAGCGCATGTCGCCGCCGCAGCGGGCGATCATCGCAGCCCACAGGCCGGGGCGGTCGAAATACACCTCGCGGTAGGTGAAATGCACCTTGCCGGTGTCGATGTAATCGGCCTTCAGCACCTTGAAGACGGTATCATGGAAATTGGCGCAATGCGGGCAGGTGAACGAAGCGTATTCGGTCATTTGCACCTTGGCATCCGGGGCGCCGATCGAGAAATCCTTGAGTTCGACCGCCGCCGCCGGGGCGGTTTCCTGTGCGACGGCTGTGCCGCCAAGGCCAAAGGCCAGCGTCAGGGCCATCAGGCCAGAGGCAAGGGTGGTTTTCATGGTCATGCGCCTTTTTTTGGAGTGCGTCGGGTCAGGATGTTCTGCGCCATGGCGGCAAGTGCGGCCCGCAAGTCGGGGTCTTGCACCGGGGCGGTGGTCTCGGTGGCTTTGGCCAGAATGATGGGGTCTGGTTTGGCCGGGATTTTCGGGGCCGGGGTGAATTCGGCCTGGCCATCGGCAAAGCCGGTGGCGGCGGTTTGGGTCAAAAGGATGCGCGAGATCGCAGCATAGCCGTAGACGGCGTTCACGCGTTCGCGCAGGCGTTCCTTTTGCATCTCGACCATCGGGGCCATGGCGCCGGTGGTCAGAAGTGTCAGCGTTGCCCCCATGCCTTCGCGCCCGTAACCGACCTTGACGGGCCGGGTAATGCGCGCAAGGTCTTCACCGGCCACTTCGGCCCAATGCGTCAGAAGCCGCGCCACGGCAAAGCCCCGCGATTCCCCGGCGCTGCGAATCTGCTGTTTTAAAAGCCCACCGGTGGGTTCAAAGCCGCGCTGACGGCGGGTTGGCGGAGTGGCGGGTGTACGGGCCATCTGGTCCTGTCCGGAATTGGCGCTATTCTACGACGGTGGGTTGGAAAGGGAAGCCTATTGCGTGGGTTTGACCGCCGGGGGTTTCACCCCCTCGGACCCCCGTGGAGCATTTGCGGCCAAGATGAAAGGCAATTTTAGTCAAATGGTTATGAGTTTTCTGAACGAAGGTGCGCTGGGAAGGACCGGGATAAATCTTGCGTGAGATGGACTGTGATGAGGCCGGTCGGCGGCTTTTGCGATGGTATGACGCCCATGCCCGCGTGATGCCATGGCGTGTCGGCCCCGCAGAGCGGGCGGCGGGGGTGCGGCCTGAGCCGTATCATGTCTGGCTTTCCGAGGTGATGTTGCAGCAGACGACAGTGGCTGCCGTGCGGGACTATTTCCGGCGTTTTCTGGCCCGTTGGCCGCGGGTCGAGGATTTGGCAGCGGCAGAAGATGCCGAGGTCATGGGGGAATGGGCTGGCCTCGGCTATTATGCGCGGGCGCGGAATTTGCTTGCCTGTGCGCGGGCGGTGGTGCGCGATCACGGCGGGCGGTTTCCCGATACGGCCGAGGGGCTGCGCACCCTGCCGGGGGTGGGGCCTTATACGGCGGCGGCGGTAGCTTCGATTGCCTTTGATGAGCCGGCTGTGGTGGTCGATGGCAATGTGGAACGGGTCTGCGCGCGGCTTTTCGCCGTGGATACGCCGCTGCCCGCCGCCAAGCCTGAGCTGGTACGGTTGGCCGGGCTTTTAACGCCGCAGTTGCGGCCGGGCGATCATGCGCAGGCGATGATGGATCTTGGCGCGACGATTTGCACGCCGCGCAGTCCGGCTTGTGCGGTTTGCCCCTTGCTTGGGCTGTGTGCCGGGCAAAGCGCGGGGATTGCGGCGACGTTGCCGCGAAAGCTTCCGAAGTCGGCAAAACCGGTGCGCCAAGGTGTGGTCTGGGTTTTGCAGCGGCCCGATGGGGCGGTGCTGGTGGAGCGGCGGCCGGAGCGGGGGCTTTTGGGCGGTATGCTCGGCTTTCCCGGCGATGCGTGGGATGGGGCGGGGGGAGAGGCCCCCTTGGCGGCGGAATGGCGCGATATGGGCGAGGTGCGCCACACCTTCACCCATTTTCATCTGATCTTGCAGGTCAAGGCGGCGACCGGCGCCGGCAATCCAGAGCGCGGCGGTTTCATGGCCGATTTCCGCGCTGATGATCTGCCCACGGTGATGCGCAAGGCTTGGGACGCTGCGACCCTTCGCACGGTTGAGTGACGCCGTGTCCCGGCCTAAGCTGGCGGGGAAGTGGAGTTTTCTTATGTTCAAGACGTTTCGCGCTGCCATGCCATTCTGGCTATCGCTTGGGCTGGTGCCTTTGGCCGTCATTGGCGTGATGCTTGGCGGTTGGACGGTGGTGTTGATGCCGCTTTACGCTTGGGCGCTGATTACGGTGTTGGACCTTCTCTTGGGGTTGAATGAAGAAAACCCCGACCCGCGGACGGATGAGCGTGAGCTGTTTTGGTATCGGCTGATCACGCTGATCTGGTTTCCGGTGCAGGCGATGATCATCTACGGGGCGATCTGGTGGGTGGTGCGGGCCGATATGGGCTGGCTGGAGGTTATCGCGCTGATGTTCGGCGTCGGGGTTGCCTCGGGCACGATTGGTATCGTTTACGCCCACGAGCTTTTGCATCAGGGCAACCGTGGCGAGCGGTGGCTGGGCGATCTTTTGCTGGCGACCGTGCTCTACAGCCATTTTCGCACGGAACATTTGTTGGTGCATCATATCCACGTTGGCACGCCGCGGGATGCTGTCTCGGCGCCTTATAACGAAGGATTCCATCGCTTTTTCTGGCGGGTGCTGGTTGCCTGCCCGCGGTCCGCCTGGCGCGCCGAGGCGGAAAAGCTGGCCAAGGTGGGCCGTCCGGTCTGGCATCGGTCCAACCCGTTTTGGCGATATGGTGCCTTGCAGGCTTTGGCCCTTTTGACGGCCTTTGCTGTGGGGGGCGGCTATGGCGTTGGGTTGTTTGTTCTGCAGGCCTTCTTTGCGGTCTGGCAATTGGAACTGACCAATTACGTCGAACATTATGGGCTGGTGCGGCAGCAGTTGCCGAATGGCAAGTATGAGCCTGTACGGCCGCATCACAGTTGGAATGCGCCGCAGCGGGCGTCGAATTGGCTCTTGATCAACCTGCAACGCCATTCGGATCATCACTACAAACCGGATCGGCGGTTTCCCTTGCTGCAAACCTATCCCGAAAGCGAGGCGCCGATGCTGCCGTTCGGTTATCCGGCGATGGCGACCATGGCGATGTTGCCACCCCTGTGGCGGCGACGGATGAACCCGCAGGTCAGAGCGTGGCGGCGGCAGTTTTACCCCGGCGTGACCGAGTGGAAAAATCTGCACTGAAAAGGCCCCGGCATGAAAAAGATCATGCCGGGGCTAGTTGTGCCGCAGGCGGACCACGGCACAGGCGTAAACTTTATATGGGAAAAGAGGGGGGGCAGGTTGCCCACCCTGAACAGGTCAGTTGGGACGCCGCCCGTCGGCTTCCATTTCTGAACGGATCTGTTGGCGCAGAAGGTCGATCGGCACCATCTTGCCGTCGCGCTTGTAGTGCCAATAGGTCCAGCCATTGCAGGACGGCGCGCCTTCCAGCGCGGCGCCGACCTGATGGATCGAGCCCTTCACGTCATTGCCGATCAGCGTACCATCGGCGCGCACCTTGGCTTTGAAGCGGTTCCCGATGGAAAAGAGTTCCTCGCCGGGGCGCAGCATGCCGCGTTCCACCACTTGACCGAAAGGCACGCGGGGTTCGGCACGCTTCGAGCCGGTGATTTCCAGCGCTGAGGCGTCGAATTTGCGCACGCGATCGATGCGGGTCTGCGCGGCCTTGCGATAGGCCTCTTCGCGCTCGATCCCGATGAAATCGCGGCCCAACATCTTGGCCACAGCACCCGTGGTGCCGGTGCCAAAGAACGGGTCCAGCACAACATCGCCGGGGTTGGTGGTGGCCAAAAGAACGCGGTGCAGCAGGCTTTCCGGCTTTTGCGTCGGATGCGCCTTGTCGCCGTGTTCGTCCTTCAGCCGCTCATGCCCGGTGCAGATCGGCAGCACCCAGTCAGAGCGCATCTGCACGCCGTCATTCAACTCTTTCAGCGCTTCATAGTTGAAGGTGTACTTGGCGCTTTCATCGCGCGACGCCCAGATCAGGGTTTCATGCGCGTTGGTCAGGCGTTTTCCGCGGAAATTCGGCATCGGGTTTGACTTGCGCCAGACCACGTCGTTCAACAGCCAGTAGCCCTGATCTTGCAGCGCAGTGCCAAGACGGAAGACGTTGTGATAGCTGCCGATCACCCAGATCGCGCCGTTTGGCTTCAACAGCCGCTTGGCAGCGGCCAGCCATTCGTGGGTAAAGCGGTCATAGGCCGCAAAGCTGGAAAACTGGTCCCAGTGGTCATCCACCGCATCGACGCGGCTGTTGTCGGGGCGATGCAATTCACCCTTCAGTTGCAGGTTATACGGGGGATCTGCGAAAATCAGATCAACCGACCCGGCGGGCAGGCTGTTCATCACCTCGATACAGTCACCCGGAATAATCTGGTTCAACGGCAGGGGAGAGCCCTGCTCGGTCTTCAGTTTCGTCGCCATTTCTGCCTCATCTACCCCGGCATCTTGTGTGTCGGTGGTTGCCCTAAAGATGAGTCAGGAGCGATTCGCCGTCAAATCCTTTTTGAATCAACTACTTATAGAAAGTTCTTGATACAAGATATTGTGGACGGGCTTGAACGAACGTCTATGCCAAGGGGTTACACCAAGATTTAGGAGCGCTGCCAAATGCTCTTTGGTCGGATAGCCGGCGTTCCCCTCCCAGCCATAACCGGGGTGCTGTTGCGCCAAATCCACCATGATGCGATCGCGGGTCACTTTGGCGATGATCGAGGCGGCGGCAATCGACAGTGATTTGGCATCCCCCTTCACAATTGCTTCGGCCCGTCCCTTCAACCCGGCGGGGATAAGGTTGCCGTCGATCAGTGCATGGCTGGGGGCCAGCGGCAAACCCGCGACGGCCCGTTCCATCGCCAGATGGCTGGCGCGCAGGATGTTCAACGTGTCGATCTCTTCCACCGTGGCATGCGCCACCGAAACCTGCGCCGTTGCCATGATTTCCGCGAAAAGCCGTTCACGCTTCGTGGATGACAGGGCCTTGCTGTCGCCCAAACCGGCCGGGATGCGGGCCGCATCAAGGATCACGGCGGCGGCGGTCACGGGGCCCGCCAAGGGGCCGCGACCAACCTCATCAACGCCACAAACTAGCGACAGGCCGCGCGCGAGTGCGGCGGTTTCAAAGCTGAAATCTGGAGGTGTTGGTGCCATGGCACTGGCCTAGCGGGAATAGGAGAAAAGAAAAAGAGGGCAGAGGCTGCTCACACCTCCGCCCTCTCTCAGATGTCAGGGGGACAGATCTGACACCTATTGCGAACAGGTTGACGTACCTTCGATAGGTTTGGCGCAGACGCCTCGATGGGCTTCAACCGGGATTGTGGTGGCCAGGATCACCAAAAGGGCAAAGGTAAAGCCGGTGAAACCCGCGATCATCCGGGCAATCGGGGTCTGCGGCTTTTGCCCGTAAGCGGTTTCGGCCAACGTGGGGGAGTGGATCGTCTTTGCCATGGCTGCCTCGTTTTGTTTGCCCCCTGAGGGGATCGCATTTGATGGGCAAACCGTGACCTTCTGGGCCAAAGCCAAGCAATAACGCCGCCCTGTTAGGCGATAGCAAAGCCATAAACCTGTTTAGATATTGTATAGCCCGCCCGAGAATGTGCAGGATGGAACCATATTCATCAGGAGTGCGTTTCCATGCGCCACCTATCCCTTGCCTTTGGCCTGCTTGTCGCCCTTGCCCTGCCCGTTCAGGCAGAGTGTTATGCCGATTACAAAGCCAAACAGGATGATCCCCTGCGGTTGCATTACGGCGTTGCGCAGGTCTCCGCCTGTGACAAGGCTGTTGCCAAGGCAGAGCTGGCCGACCGTCTTGCTGCTGCGGGCTGGACGCTGTTGAATGTACTAAGTGTCTTTGGCCCCGAAGGGCTGGAGGAAAGGAAAGCCAGTGCAGCCGAATACTTCCTCCGTTTCTGACAGCTTGCGCGCGGGCAACCGGGTGGTTGCCTTTGGAATCGCCGCCATTGTCCTCGTCCTTTTGGGCGCGGCCGTGTTTTTGTTCCTGAACCTGCCGGACGCCAACGCCTTCAATGCGCGGGTAGAGCGGTTGTTCATCGAAAACGACAACCTGACCACCGGGGCCGAGATCAAGCTTCTGGAGATTCTCGCGCAATCTGGCACCTCGTTTTCCGAGGTGTTGACCAGCTATCGGTCCGTGATCTTCGTGCTGTTGGTATTTGCCACAGCGCTATTGATTGCGTCCTTGGTGTTTCTTGTCACTATCGTCGCCTTGAACCGCCGGATATCGGCCATTCAACGGTCGGGGATTCAGGTGGCGACCATGCTTATCAGCCGCGAGGCGCGGGCGGTCTATATCAACGATATGGAGTTTGCCCTGACCGAAGCCGCGCTGGAAACGCTAGCCGTTCTGGCCGAGGCGCGGATGGATGATGAGGTGTTGACTGGCGCGCAGATTGAGGCGGTGATTTCGGGCCGCAACGAGGCCGATTGCGACGAGGCCGCCGGCGCAACGCGGGTCAAGCGGCTGCGCGACGCACTGGGCAATCAATTGGTCAGTGAACTTTTGGTCAAGACCATCGCCCGGCGCGGTTATGTGCTGGCGGTTGGCAAGGATGCCTTAAAGATGATCTGACGTAAGGGAAGGCAGGTGCGTGCTGGCAAGAAAACCTGCACCCGCCATTGACCTTTTCCGAAAAGGCATGATCTTTCCGATCATATGTCACGGCTGCGGGGCATCCCGCAGCGGGTGATGGTTATCGCAAAGGCATTTGGTATGGTCTTCCGTCTTCCCCGGCATCGGCTTCTGGCTCTGGTGGTTTTTGTTCTGGCCGCCCTTTGGGTGCTGACGGGGCATTTTGCTGCCGTGGGCAGCGAAGAGGCCGAAGCCACCGAGGCCAAGGCAGCGGAACCCGTGGCTGAGACGCCAAAGCGCACCGTTGCCGTGGTCAGGGCTGACTTGGCCGACTACGCCCGTCTGATCCGCATTTCCGGCGTGACCGAGGCTGACAAGCTGGCCGTTCTTGCGGCGCGGTCGAATGGTGTCGTTCAGGAATTGGGCGCCGTGGCCGGCGATGGTGTTGCGGCGGGCGCGACCGTGCTTTTGCTGGAAGGCGAAGATGTCCGTGCGGCCGTCAAAACGGCGGAAGATCAGCTGGCGCAGGCCGCTGAACAACTTTCTGTGGGCGAGGCGCTGAAGGCCAAAGGCAGCCTGCCTGAAACCGAAGTCACCGCACGCCGTGCCGCCAAAACTGCGGCCGAAGGCGCATTGGCGCTGGCACAGGCCGCTGCGGATCGTCTGTCGCTGACTGCGCCCTTTGCCGGCACGGTCGATGCGGTGAATGTGGAAATCGGAGAATGGGTGCAGGCCGGCACGCCGATTGCGACGCTGATCTCGCTGGATCCGATTGTGGTCAAGGCCGAGGTTAGCGAACAGGATGTGGCGCATGTTGCCGTTGGGGCCAAGGCCAAGGTGCGGCTGGTGTCGGGGGTCGAACTGGAAGGCACGGTCCGGCATCTGGCGCGCAAGGCCAGTGACAAGACGCGCACCTTTGCGCTGGAAGTTGACCTGCCGAACCCCGATGGGGCCATCCCGTCTGGCATGACCGCCGAGGTGCGGCTGACCGCAGCGGCGCAACCGGCGCTGATGGTGCCCCGGTCGGTCCTGACCTTGAACGAGGCGGGGCAGGTGGGTTTGCGCGTGGTCGGCGACGGCGATGTGGCGTCCTTTTTGCCGGTGCAATTGATTGATGACACCGAGCAGGGCTTCATGGTGGTGGGTGTGCCGCAGGATGTTCGGGTGATTGTGGCTGGGCAGGATCTTGTGCGCGACGGTGATATCGTGATCGCCAAGGAAATGACCCGCGCCGAGGCCGAGGCGGCTCAGAAGGCGGCCCAACCATGAATCTTGTCGAACTTGCCATCCGCAACACGCGGCTGACCCTGTCGGTTCTGGTGTTCCTGATTCTGGCAGGAACCATGGCCTATATGACCATCCCGAAAGAGGCCGAGCCGGATATCCAGATTCCGATCATTTATGTCTCGATGGGGTATGAAGGCATATCGCCGGAAGACAGCGAGCGCCTGCTTTTGCGCCCGATGGAAACCGCGCTGAAATCCATTCAAGGCATCAAGAAGATGACGGCGACCGCCTATCAGGGCGGCGGCAACGTGCTGATGGAGTTTCAGGCCGGGGCCGATCTCGACAAGGCTTTGACCGATGTGCGCAACAAGGTCGATGATGCGCGCCGTGACCTGCCGAGCGAGGCCGACGAGCCGACGGTGAACGAGGTCAATATCTCGGAATTCCCGGTTTTGGTTGTCACCTTGTCGGGCGATGTGCCGGAACGGGTTCTGACGGCGGCAGGGCGCACCTTACGCGACAGGATCGAAGAAATTCCGGGTGTGCTGGAGGCAGGTCTGCGCGGCACGCGCGATGATCTGGTCGAGGTCATCATCGACCCGGCCAAGCTGTCGTCTTATGGCCTGCGTCCCGATACGATGATCGCGGGCGTCATGGCCAATAACCAGCTGATTGCGGCTGGCGCGATGGAAGGGGCCGAGGGCCGCTACGCCATCAAGGTGCCGTCGCTTCTGGAAACTGTCGAAGATGTGGCAAAGCTTCCGGTGGTTGCCTCGGATACGGCTGTGGTGCGGGCGATGGATCTGGCCGAAATCCGGCCGACTTTGAAAGACCCTGAAACCATCACCCGGCTGGACGGCAAGGCCGCCGTTGCGATTGAGGTGTCAAAACGCATCGGGGCAAACCTGATCGAGACAGTCGATGCCGTGAAAGCCACAACCGAGGCGCTGCAAAAAGATCTGCCGGAGGGCGTGGTCGTTTCCTTCAGCCAAGACAAATCCACCACCATTCGGCAGTTGCTGTCGGACCTGCAAAACTCGGTCCTGACGGCGGTCGTGCTGGTGTTCATCGTCATTCTTTATGCGTTGACGGTGCGCTCTTCGATCCTGATCGGTTTGGCCATTCCGGCCAGTTTTCTGATGGGGATTCTGGGGCTGCAAATGGCGGGGCTGACGGTGAACCTTGTGGTGCTGTTCAGCCTGATTTTGGCGGTGGGGATGCTGGTGGATGATGCCATCATCGTCGTCGAATATGCCGAACGGCGCATGGCCGAGGGCCAGGACCGCCGCCAAGCCTTTGCCGAAGCGAGCCATCGCATGGCTGGCCCGGTGATTGCCTCCACCATGACGCGGATCGCGGCGTTTTCACCACTCTTGTTCTGGCCCGGTGTGGTGGGCGAGTTCATGAAATATATGCCCATCACCCTGATCGCTACGCTGTCGGCGTCGATGGCCTATGCGTTGATCTTTGTTCCGGTGCTGGGCGCCCTGATTGCCCGGCCGTTCAAGGAACCCCCACGGCACAAGGATGGGGTCTATATGGCGCTGGTCGGCCGTGCCATTCGGCATCCGTGGATTGTGCTGATGCTGGCGGTTGGCAGTTTGGTCGCCGTGCCCGTTGTCTATGGCAAGATCGGCAAAGGGGTGGAGTTCTTCCCGAACGTCGAGCCGGACTACGGTCTTTTGTATGTGAAGGCGCGGGGCAACCTGTCGATTCACGAAAAGGATGCGCTGGTCAAACAAGCCGAGGCGCGGCTGCTGGGCTGGCCGGGGGTCAAGACAATTTACACCCGCGTCGGCAGCGCTGGGCAATCCATGAGCGAAGGCCCGGCTGATGCCGTTGGCGTTTTGCAGTATGAATTTGTCGACTGGCGCGAGCGTAAGAACGCAAACGAAATTCTCAGCGATCTGCGCGCCGCGATGGTGGGGATCCCCGGTGTGGATATCGAGGTGTCCGTGCCGCAGGCCGGGCCGCCCACGGGCAAGGCTATTCAGATCCGGCTGTCCGCCGATGATCCCACTGGCCTGAACGAAGCTGCCCGCGATCTGGCAGAAAAGGTGGCAGGTGTTGCGCATGTGATTGATGTGTCGAACGGTTTGCCACTACCCGGTATTGACTGGGAGTTGCGGGTCAATCGCGCCGAGGCGGCGCGATATGGCGCATCGCCGGGGGCAGTGGGCGCTGTGGTGCAGATGGTCACCAGTGGTTTGCGGCTGTCAGAATATCGTCCGGCAGGCAGCGACGACGCGGTGGATATCGTGCTGCGCTTGCCGCCGGAACAGCGCAACATTGCGGCGCTGGATCAGCTTCGGATCGAAACCCCCGATGGCCCGGTGCCGATTTCCAACTTTGTCACCCGCCAGCCGGCACCGACGGTCGGCACACTGACCCGCATCGACGGCGCGCGGACGATCACCATTCAGGCCGGAATTGCCGCGGGTGTGCAGGAACAACCGGTGCGCGATGCCGTCGCAAAACTGGTCGAGGCAGAGTTCCGCGACAAGAAACTGACCGACGCGGGCTATCGCTGGACCATGGCGGGCGAGGACGAAGAGCAGGCCGAGGCCGGGGCGTTTTTGGGCAAGGCCTTTGGGGCGGCGATCTTCCTGATCTTCGGCGTGCTGCTGGCACAGTTCAACAAGTTCATCTCGGTTGGGCTGGTGTTGTCGGCGGTGATCATGTCAACCATTGGGGTCTTCCTTGGCCTGATGATTATGGGTCAGCCATTTGGCGTGGTGATGACCGGCATCGGGGTGATCGCTTTGGCCGGTGTGGTGGTGAACAACAACATCGTGCTGATCGCCACTTATGACGAGTTGCGTCACCATGGCATGTCGAAGATCGAGGCTATTTTGGAAACCTGCCGAGAGCGGGCGCGTCCGGTGGTGCTGACCGCATTGACGGCGATTTTCGGGGTGCTGCCGATTGCGTTCGGGTTGAATCTGGAACTTCTGAACCACGAAACGACCATCGGCGCCCCGTCGACGCAATGGTGGATCTCGCTGTCTTCGGCCATCGTCTATGGTTTGGCTTTTGCCACCATCCTGACGCTGGTGGTGACACCGTCGATGCTGATGCTGGTATCACCTGACGATGTGAAAAAGCCGCGCCGCAAGTGGTGGCTGTTCGGGCCGCGCGTTGCGGCCTAAACGATTAGCGCCTTGATGGCCGCCGCGTGACCGGGTTTGGCCGCCAGCACATCGGCGGCCAATGTCCGCGCGATGTCCATCAGCGCCTCGCCCGGCACGATGCGGTCGATCAGGCCCCAAGCCAAGGCTTCGTCGGCTTCAATCTTTTGCCCGGCCATCAAGATCATCTTGGCCCGGGCCGGACCGACCAGCGCCAGCAGACGGGTCGGGTCTGACGGCTGTGGCAGAAAGCCCAGTTTCATCACTGGGTAAAAGAACTTGGCGCCCGGCACCGCAATCCGCAGATCGCAGGCCAGCACCATCCCCATCGACCCGCCCGCCAAAGTGCCATTCAGCGCTGCAATGGTAAGACCGGGGAAGGCGGCGATTGCCGAAGAAAGCCGCTCCCAGATCGGATCGGTCGCAAGGCCGGCGCGGGCATCATCCAGATCAGCCCCGGCGGAAAACACCTTGCCCACTCCGGTCAGAACCAGTGCGGCCACACCGGCCGCACGGGCCTCGTCCACCGCATCCGCAAGCGCCGCCAGCATGGCCCGTGTCACCGAATTGGCCTTGTCAGGACGGTTAAGGGTCAGCACCCACAGCCCGGTTTCCCGTGATACTTCGATCATGTGTATAGCCCCGCTGCTTTGCGCACCGCTTCATCGCGCAAAGAAATATCATTGCCAAGCCAAGGATCGGCCTCGGGTCCGCACATCCAAAGCAGCGCGCGTGCGGGCCAACTGGCCGGGATATGAACCGACGGGTCAAGCTGGCTGACCGGATTGATGCCGCTGGCTTTGATCTTCACCTGCATGTCGGTTGCCACCGTTCCCGGTGACAGGCCCAGGACACGGATGCCATGCGGTCCTTCTTCCAGATGTGCCGCTTGGGTCAGCATCAAGGCCCCGGCCTTGCCCGCGCAATAGCTGGACCAGCCTTCATACGCGTTGCGGGCCGCGCCCGACGACACCGTGATGATCGTGCCGCCCCCTTGCGCCCGCATCACCGGAATCGCTGCGCGCATTCCGTGAAAAACGCCTTTCAGGTTCACATCAATGCCGCGCCCCCAAGCGCCGGGTTCCGCATCGGCCAGACGGGCAATCGGTTCAATCGCGCCGGCATTGTTGATAAGAACATCCAGACGACCGAAATGCTGCACCGTGGTCGCCACCACCCGCTGAACCGAAGTCCAGTCCGCCACATCGCAACGCAGCGCCAGCGCCGCCGGACCGATTTCTGCGGCCAGCGCATCAATTTCACCCCGATTTCGCGCCAGTAGCGCAACCTTGGCCCCAGCCTGCGCAAAGACTCGCGCCGCCGCTGCCCCGATCCCTCGGCTTGCGCCTGTTATTGCAACCACTTTACCCTGCATCACACACCTTTTGCCTAACCTGAGAAAGTGTTAGCGCATCCGACAACCCAATTGAAACCGCCGATTTGCGCTCTTGACGCTGGCAAGTCGGGGGCGGATGTTTTGGGACAAATCAATTCGACAAAGGGGTTTGCCATGAAGATGTGGAAACTGGCCGGAAGCGCTGCGGCGTTGGCCCTGATCGCGGCGAACCCCGTATTGGCCGATGTGACACCGGAAGACGTCTGGCAAAGCTGGCAAGATGTCATGGCGACCTCGGGCAGCACCGTGACCACCGGCTCGGTAGAGCGCGATGGTGACACTTTGATCGTCACCGACGTAAAGGCTGCCTTCGATGGGGACGAAGGCAAAGGGGAAACCACGATTTCCGAGATTCGTCTGCGCGACAGGGGCGATGGCACCGTGGAAGTGATCCTGGCCGAGGAGGCCAGCTTTACCTCTGCTTCTCCGGGCATTGACGGTGGCAAGCCTTTTGGTGCCAGTGGCACGGTGAAGATGCCCGGTCTGGTCGGCACGGTATCCGGTTCGCCTGATGATATGGCCTATGTTTTTGACATGCCAAGCGTAGAGGCGGCGTTGACGCCGATCGAAGATGGCAAGCCGGCAGGCAAGATCATGGTTCTGCTCAGCGCGGCAACCTCGTCTTATCATCTGTCTGGTCCGGCGACGGCGAAACTGTTGGATGGCTCTTTCGGCGCAAGTTCGGCGGCTCTTTCGTTTGAGGGCACCGAGGGAGAAAACAGTTTTTCCGGCACGTTGAACGCCGCTGATCTTGCCGGCACGATCAAGAGCAATTCCGCAGGGATGGAAGAACCGGAGTTTTCCAACGCGCTGGCCAAGGGCTTTGCGCTGGATATGGGGCTGTCTCTGGGGGCGCTCAACTATGATTTTGACATCAGCGATACGGCTGGCCCGTCCAAGCTGGTCGGTGGCTCGCAGGGTGGCTCGTTCCAGTTGGCGGTGGATGCATCCCGGATGTTGTTGTCGGGCAGCGGCCAGGCGGTAGAGGCAACCTTTTCAAGTGCGGAGCTGCCTTTTCCGGAGGTTAAGCTGAGCTATGCCGAAAGCGGGTTCAACTTGACGATGCCCCTGTCGAAAGCCGAGGCGGCACAGGATTTTGCGCTGCTTTACAAGGTCGTCGATTTGCAGGTGTCGGATGAGATCTGGGGCCTGTTCGACCCGACCGGCGTGTTGCCGCATGATCCCGCAACGCTGGTGATCGACACTGCGGGTCAGGCACGGCTGAAGTCCGATCTGCTCGGCACAGCTGAAGGTACCCCGCCCGACGCCGAGCTTTTGTCTTTGGACATCAAAGATATCACCGCTCGCATGGCCGGGGCGGAGTTGACTGGAAAAGGCGCTTTCACCTTCGACAACACCGATCTGACGACCTATGGCGGTGCGCCGGCGCCAACGGGTACTCTGGATATGATGCTGGCGGGCGGCAATGGGCTTTTGGACAAGCTGGTCAGCATGGGGCTGGTGGCTGAAGATCAGGCCATGGGTGCGCGGATGATGATTGCGATGTTTGCCAAGGCGGGCGAGGGCGAAGATGTGCTGACCTCGACGCTGGAATTCAAAGACAAGCATTTCTACGCCAACGGCCAGCAGTTGCAGTAATCCACATGGCTTGGGGCGCGGCCCGGCTTGGGCTGCCCCTTGCTTTGGCCTTGCAGCTTGGCCACGCTTGTGGCCCAAAGCCCCGGAAAAAGGAGGCCCCTATGTCTGACACGCTTCAACGCCTGACCCATGCCCTTTTGGACGCCGCCCGCAAAGCGGGGGCCGAAAGCGCCGACGCCATGGCGCTGGATGGCAGTTCGACCTCGATCGACATTCGTGCTGGGGCCTTGGAACAGGCCGAACGGTCTGAGGCGGTCGAAATTGGGCTGCGGGTGTTGATTGGGGGGCGGCAGGCCTGTGTTTCGGCCTCTGATACCTCGGTGGCAACAATTTCGGCTTTGGCCGAGCGTGCCGTCGCGATGGCGCGCGAGGCCCCCGAAGATCAAACGGCGGGGCTTGCTGACCCATCGCAGATTGCGCGGCATTGGGATTTGGCGGGGCTGGAACTGGCTGATCCTGCAGACGAACCTTCGGCCGCGGCCCTAGAGCAACACGCCCGCGCCGCAGAAGCAGGGGCAATGGCCGCCAAGGGTATCACGCAGGTTCAGGCCAGCGCGGGATATTCGGCCCGGCAGGTCTATCTTGCGGGAACCAATGGATTTTCTGGACATTACGCCCGCACCTCGCGATCGGTGTCTGCCGTGGCCTTTACCGGGACTGGCACCGGGATGGAGCGCGACTTTGCGGGCGAAGGCCGGGTGTTTCAGGCCGATCTGCCGGATGCGACAGTAATTGGGGCTTTGGCTGCCGAACGCGCCTTGGCCCGCGCGGGGGCCGTGAAGCCCAAGACGGGCCATTTTCCGGTGGTGTTTGACGAACGCATCGCGGCATCGCTGGTTGGACATTTGCTGTCGGCTGTGAATGGCACCTCGATTGCGCGGGGCGCCAGCTGGCTTTTGGATGCATTGGGCACTCAGGTTCTGCCGAAGGGCATGTCGATCATCGAAGACCCGCTGCGCCCGCGTATTTCCGGTTCGCGGCCATTCGACGGGGAAGGGCTGCCGACGGCAAAGCGAATGATCGTTCAGGATGGTGTCTTGATGGGCTGGACGCTGGATCTGGCAACGGGTCGCAAGCTGGGCATGCCCAGCACGGCCAATGCCGCGCGGGGCACCTCTTCGCCGCCGTCGCCCGCCACCTCTAACATTGATCTCTCGCTTGGGGCCTATAGCCGGGACGAACTTATTGCGCAGATGGGTACCGGGTTGCTTGTCACCTCGCTGATCGGGTCCACCATCAACCCGACGACGGGTGATTATTCGCGCGGCGCCTCGGGGTTCTGGGTTGAGGGCGGGCAGGTGAAATTCCCGGTCAATGAATGTACAATTGCGGGCAATCTCAAAGCCATGCTGTGCAGCATGATCGCAGCAAACGACGCCCGCGCGCATCTGTCGACGCGGGTGCCAAGCCTTCTGGTCGAGGGTTTGACCCTTGCCGGGGCCTGACCTCACGCTGATTGCCGAGGCGGCGCGCGCAGCCGGTGCGATTGCGCTGCGCTATTGGAAGGCAGATCCGCAGGTTTGGGAAAAACCGGGCCTTGGTCCGGTGACCGAGGCTGATCTGGCGGTCAACGCAATGCTCGCCGCGCAGCTACAGGCGGCGAGACCGGGCTATGGCTGGCTGTCCGAAGAAACCCCGGATGACCCGGCGCGGCTTGACTGTGAACGGGTATTTATTCTGGACCCTATCGACGGCACGCGGGCGTTTATCGCAGGTGAAAAACACTTTGCCGTATCAATTGCAGTGGCCGACAAGGGTAAGGTTGTCGCCGGTGCGATCTATTTGCCCGCGCTGGACATGCTTTACAGCGCCAGTAGCGATGGTCCCGCGCTGTGCAACGGGCTGGCGATCCAATGTGCCGACCGGCCGGGGTTGACCGGAGCGAATCTCTTGATGTCAAAGAGTTTTCTGGCGCCAGAGCATTGGCGGCAATCACCGCCTGACCTGAAGCGCAGCTTCCGGTCTTCTATTGCCTACCGGCTGTGTCTGGCTGCGGAAGGCGCTTTTGACGGCATGATCTCGACCCGAGATGCCTGGGAATGGGATATTGCGGCGGGCAGTTTGATTGCTGCGCGGGCCGGGGCCGTGGTCAGCGACAGGAACGGTGGGCCGCTGCGGTTCAATTCGGCAGGTGCGAAAACTGCGGGAATTTTGGCGGCTCCGTCGGGGGTTCACCGCGAGATTCTGGCGCAGTTCATGCCCTAGACCCCCATCCCCTCCCCACGGAGGGGAGGAGATAGCTGGGTGAACATCAGTTCACAAATAGGCGCTTACTTCTTCTTCGGCGGCACGAACCGCTTGGAGGTATCGCGCGCATCGGTTCTCGGTGCGGCAGGCTTGGCCTTGGCAAAGGGCTTTTTGCCCTCGGCTGCGTGGCTTTTGAAACCTGCGGCCTTTACCGGGCCGGATTTTTTGGCAAAGGGACGGGCATCCGCGCCGTCTTTGCGGGGGGCATAGGGGCGCTTTTCTTCCCCAAAGCTGTCACTGCGCGGTTTGCTCGGACCTTCGCTGCGATGGCTTTTGAAGCCTTCTGCGCGGGCCGGACGGTCGGCGCTGCCGCCGTGCGCTTTGTAGCCTGCCGATTTCGGCGCGGGTTTGTCGCCCGTGCCCCAACGCGGCTTGCGATCGCCATCTTCACGCGGGGCGTAGGGTTTGCGTTCACCATCCTCGCGCGGGGTATAAGGCTTGCGCGGACCGTCTTCACGCTTGGCATAGGGCTTGGACCCGTCGTCGCTGCGCTTGGCATAGGGGCGCGGAGCGGACTCATCGCGTTTCGCATAGGGTTTGCGTTCGCCATCCTCACGCGGGGTGTAAGGCTTGCGCGGACCGTCTTCGCGTTTGGCATAGGGCTTACGCTCGGCCGCGTCGCGCGGGGCGTAGGGTTTGCGCTCGCTGTCCTCACGCGGGGCGCGCGGCGGGCGGGCGGGGCTGTCTGCCTCGTCTTCGACAATGCGCGAGGGTTTGGGCGTATAGACCGGCTTTTCAGCGCGCGGCGCACGGGGCGCGCGTGCGGCCGGGGCACCACGAGATTCGCCACGCGGGGCGCGTTCGGGGCGTTCGAGGTTCGGCTCGCCCGCGATCTTTTCCATGCTCAGGCCGGATTCCAATTCCTGCGCGGCGGGGAAGCGGCCTGCGACCGCCTCGGCGATCTGCACAAAGGTTTCGTCCTGTTGCACGCGGATCGCGCCGATGCTGTCGCGGGAAATGCCACCCGCTTCGCAGATTTTCGGCAAAAGCCAGCGTGCTTCGGCGCGGCCGGTGTGGCCGACCGACAGTTTGAACCAGGTCGAGGGGCCAAACTCGCCGCGCTCACGGGGCGCGCGGGCTTCGGCGGGGGGCAGGGCGTCGGACAGCACTTCGGGGGCCGAGCGGCCTTCGCGCCACATACGCACAAAGGCGGCGGCAACCTGTTCTGCACCAAAGCGGGTCAGCAGGGTTTCGGCCATCGAAGCTTCATCACCCGGGGCAGAGCCAAGCGCGGGATGCTCGAGAATCCGCAGATCATCTTTGGCCTGCACGTCATCGGCGCTGGGGGCGGGGCCCCATTCGGCGACAACCTTGGCACCTTGCAGCAGGCGCTGCGCCTTGCGGAATTCCGACGGCGCAGCGATCAGGGCAGAGACGCCCTTTTTGCCGGCGCGACCCGTACGGCCCGAACGGTGCAGCAGGGTTTCGGAGTTTTGCGGCAGGTCGGCGTGGATCACCAGTTCCAAGCCCGGCAGGTCAATGCCGCGGGCTGCAACGTCGGTCGCGATACACACGCGGGCGCGTCCATCGCGCAGCGCCTGCAGCGCATGCATCCGCTCGGTCTGCGACAGTTCGCCCGACAGTGCCACGACCTGAAAACCGCGGTTGCCCATGCGGGCCAGCAGGTGGTTCACGTTTGCACGGGTCTTGCAGAAGACGATGGCCGTGCGGGCCTCGTAAAAGCGCAGGATGTTGAAGATGGCATGTTCGCGGTCGCGCACAGCCACCGAGATGCCACGATATTCGATGTCGGAATGCTGCTTGGCCTCGCCCTGCGCGACGATGCGCAGCGCGTCTTTCTGGAAGGTGGCGGCAAGCGTCGCGATTTCCTTCGGCACGGTGGCCGAGAACATCAGGGTGCGGCGGGTATCGGGGGCAGCGGCAAGGATGAACTCCAGATCTTCGGCAAAGCCGAGATCCAGCATCTCATCCGCCTCGTCCAGAACCACAGCTTGAATGCCCGACAGATCAAGGCTGCCGCGTTCGATGTGGTCGCGCAGACGGCCGGGCGTGCCGACAACGATATGCGCGCCACGATCCAGCGCACGCTTTTCGGTGCGGTAATCCATGCCGCCGACGCAGGTCGCCAGCTTGGCCCCGGCGGGACCGTAAAGCCATTCCAATTCGCGCGCGACCTGTTGGGCCAGTTCGCGGGTGGGTGCGATGATGAGGGCGGAGGGCACATCTGCATAGAGCAATTGGTCCGCGCCGTTCAGGATTTCCGGCGCAATGGCCAAACCAAAGGCGACGGTCTTGCCCGAGCCGGTCTGGGCTGACACCAGCGCATCACGGCCGGCAACGCCATCGGCCAGAACGGCCTCTTGCACGGGGGTCAGGGATTCGTAGCCACGGGCGGACAGTGCCGCCGCGAGAGGCGCGGCGATATTCAGGTTTTGCATGTTCTTTTCCAAAAGGGGGGCGATTAAGATGCCCGAGATACCAGTCCGGCACCTTTCCCCTCATCTGGCAGTCGGGCCTCCCTGCCCGTGAACTGCCCAAGGATGCTTGCGCCGATCCGCGGGCCATAAAGGAAAAGGCGGGGTCTGTATAGCCCCGCCTTCTTCGTCGCCGTTTCCCGCCCCGTTCAGCTTTCGCGAAAGGCGACGCTGAAGTAATCGGTGAAGGGTTTGAGCAGATAGGCCATCGGGCTGCGGGCGCCGGTTTCGATAAAGGCTTCGACTGGCATGCCGGGGACCAGTGTCAGCCCTTGCAGTCGTTCCAACTCGCCAGCGTCCAGCACGATTTCGGCCTTGTAAAACGCGACCTGGGCGCGTTCATCCAACAAGGCGTCCGCCGAGATCGACACCACGTGGCCAAAGGTTTCCGGTGTCGTCCGGGCGGAAAAGGCTGGGAATATCAGGCGCACTTTTTGGCCGACATGGACCTCGTCGATATGGATGGTCTGCACCTGCGCGTTGATGACCAAAGGCCGGTCCTGCGGGATGAGATACAAGAGCGGATCGGCGGGACGGATGACCGAACGCGGCGTCGTCACCGCAAGGCCAAGGACCGTCCCCGAGACGGGTGCGCGAATCTCCAGCCGGTTGATTTGCTCGGTGAGGGCGCGGCGACGTTCGGCCAGTTCCAACATCTTGGCCCCGATGTCGCGCAATTGCGTGTTAGCTTCCTCACGGCGGACGGCCGCAAGACGCAGCACCTCCAGCTCCACTTCCGTTGCCCGCCCCTCGGCCTGCGCGCGGGAGGATTGCAATTCCCCAACCGACCCTTGCAGCCGCGACGCTTCGCGTTCCAGCGCCAAAACGCGCGACGATTGCGCAAGGCCCTTCTCCAGCAAGGTGCGCTGATCTTTCAGCTCTTGTTCGATCAGGGCAAGCTGTTCGCTCAGCGATTTGACTTGGGCATCGACCCCTTCGATCTGGGCGGCGATCTGGGCAGAGCGTTTCTGCAACTGTTCCGATTGCTTTAATACCGTGTCGCGGCGGGCGATGAACAGGCTGCGCTGGCCTTCGATCAGGTCGGCCACCTCGGGGTTGGTTTTGGCAAGGTCGGCGATTTCGCCGGAAAATACCGGCGCGGCGGCATCGTCACGTTCTGCCTCCAGCCGGGCAGATCGCGCCATCACCTCAAACAATTGGCCCTCAACGATGGCCAATTCGGATTTCACAAGCGCACCGTCAAGCCGGATCAGCAGGTCGCCCGCCTTGACGGTTTGCGCCTCTTTCACGGCAATCTCGGCCACCACACCGCCATCCGGGTGCTGCACGACCTGACGGTTTTGCGATACCTCCAACTGACCCGAAGCGACGATCGCGCCCGAGATTTCGGTCAGCACGGACCAAAGGCCAAAGCCGAAAACCAGAACAGCGGCGGTGATGCTTCCCATCACAACAGAGGTGCGGGCCGACAAAAGACGCGCCACTTCTGCCTCGGTTGGGGGGCGGGGCGGGGTGTTGCTGCCGGCGTTCTTTGGAAATTGTGCGGTTTTTTGGGCTGCGGCCCGGTCGTCAGGTTTTTTGCGCAACAAGCTCATGACACGCCCCCCGGCCCGGCGGAGCGGACAATATCCGTATGGTTCTTGACCATTTCCTTCAACACCTGATCGCGCGGGCCAAAGGCGCGGCGCATCCCCTCTTCCATCACCAACAAGAGGTCACATTCTTGAATGGCGGCCGGGCGGTGGGCCATGATGATGACCGAACCACCGGCCGCCTTGATGCTGCGGATGGCAATGTTCAGGGCCATGGTGCCATCATTGTCGAGGTTCGAGTTCGGCTCGTCCAGAACCAGCAGGACGGGGTTGTCATAAAGGGCACGGGCCAGCCCGATGCGCTGGATCTGCCCACCTGAGAGCCGCCCGCCAAGGGTGGAAACCCGCGTGTCATAGCCATCGGGAAGCCGCAGGATCATGTCATGCGCCGCGGCCTTTTGGGCAGCCTCGACGATCTTGGCGCTGTCGGCCTTTGGTTGCAGGCGGGCAATGTTTTCGGCGATGGTGCCTTCAAACAGGGTCACGCGCTGCGGCAGATACCCGATGTAGCCGCCCAGAACGTCCGGGTCGTATTGGTCAAGGGCTGCACCATCCAGCCGGATCTTGCCGGCTGCAGGGCGCCAGACCCCGATGATCGCTCGGGCCAACGTGGATTTGCCGGCCCCCGAGGGGCCGATGATGCCCAAGGCCTGCCCCTCGCCTAATTGAAACGTGACGCCACGCAGCACAGCCTGCGTTTCACCGGGGGGCACCACCGACAGCGATTGCACATCCAAAATCGCGCGTGGGCGCGGCAGGGCGGTGCGTGGGGGTTCGGGTGGCACACGGGACAGCAGTTCGGCCAGCCGTGCGGTGCCTTCTTGGGCGCGGGTCACCAAGGCCCATTGGCCGACCGCCTGTTCGATGGGCTGCAGTGCCCGCCCCATCAGAATCGATCCTGCGATCATGGCGCCAGATGACAGCTGCCCTTTCAACACCAGCCAGGCGCCAAGGCCCAGCATCGCCGATTGCAGGAAGATGCGGAATGTCTTGGAAATGGAGCCGAAACGTCCCCCAAGATCGCCTGCCTTCAGCCCTTCGGCCAAGGCCGCACCACGCGCCCTTTGCCAGCGCTGAAACGCGGCACCGGTCATGCCAAGGGCCTGCACGGCCTCGGCCTCGGTCTTGATAAGATCGGACATGCGTTCCGCTTGCAGCGCAAGGCCATTGGTGCGGTTGATCGGGGTTTGTGTGAGGCGCTGGTTCAGCACGGTGATAAAAATCAGGAACACCCCGCCGCCGACCGCAAGCCAGCCCAAGAGCGGGTGAAAGACAAAGATTGCAGCCACGAACAACGGGGTGAACGGGATGTCGAAAATCGACATCAACACCGGCGAGGCCCAGAGCCGCTGCACGGCTTCCAGATCGCGTTGCGCGGCAAGACCCACCGGATCGGTAGGGGCAAGGGTCAGCCGCTTCATCGCGGCGGCAAAGACGCGATGGTCCAGCCTATCCTGCATGGCGGCCCCGATGCGCGCCATGATGCGGCTGCGGGCATGATCCAGAAGCCCCATCGCAAGGAAAAGGAATGTCACCAACAGCGACAGCGCGACCAATGTCGCCTCGGACCGGCTGCCCAAGACCCTGTCATAGACCTGCAGCATATACAGCGGACCGGTCAGCATCAGAATGTTGACCAAGACGGAAAAGACGCCAACGGCCCAAAATAACTTGATTTGGTCGGCCCGCGCGGCCCGCAGCTCGGAATAACCCCGAGCGAACTCATTTTGAGACATCCGTCCCCCTGACTAAATGTCGCATTTGCCACAAGGGCATCGGCGTAAAATGTCTTGCGTCACCTGTTGGCCACTTTTGGCCGTTGTCTTGCCCCTGACCTGCGCTTATCCATTGCCATTCCCGGTGTCAGTCTGTGCAAGGTTGGATCGGGCAAACCCTAGACTGATGCAGCCTGTGATTCCATCTCTTTTGATACCCATGAACCGGACAATCCGATCTTTTGCACTCGTTTGCGGCTTTGTTGGGGCGACGCTTTCCGCCTGCGCGCCTACTGGCGCGCCGACGGTAACCCGCGACCCGATCGAGCCGTTCAACCGGCAAATTCATCTGTTCAACCGGGGCATTGACCGCCATGCGTTGCGGCCTGTCGCGCTTTCGACCCGCGGCAATGGCGGTATGGCAACGCGGATCAGCGATTTTTCTGCAAACCTCGGCAAGCCGGCTGACATCGTCAACAACCTGCTGCAACTGCGCTTGATCAAAGCCAGCGAAAACACCCTGCGCTTTGGCATGAACACGATTTTCGGTCTTGGCGGCTTCTTCGATCTGGCGACCGCCGCCGGTATGCCGGAAAATGACACCGATTTCGGAGAAACCCTGCATGTTTGGGGGGTTGGCGAAGGGGCCTATCTTGAAGTGCCGTTCATGGGGCCGTCGACCACCCGCGATCTGGCTGGATCGGTGATTGATCTGGCCATCGATCCCTTGAACCACTTGAACCGCACGCAGGTCCTGGGCGTGGCCGGTATCAAGCTGGCCTCAAAAATTGGTGACCGCGGACGCTATTCCGAATTGGTTGATTCCATTCTATATGAGAGTGCAGACAGCTATGCGCAGGCGCGGCTTCTGTATCTGCAGAACCGCCGGCACCAGCTGGGCCAGACCGAGGACGAAGCCGACTTCGTTGACCCCTACGAGGATCCCTATGCTGAATGACACCTCGATTCTTTCGCGCCGCCGGTTTGCCGCCGGGCTTGCCCTTGGCACCGTGGCCTTTGCCCTGCCGATGCGGGCCGCTGCGCTGACCGTCGATCAGGCCCGGTCCTTGATCGACAAGGCCGTGGGCGACATCAACGCCGTTATTGCGTCGGGTAAGTCCGAAGGTGCCATGATTGGCGCTTTTGAGCGGATATTCTCGAAATACGCCGATGTGCCGGTGATCGCCCGCTCGGCCCTTGGCCCAGCGGCCAAACAGGCCTCAAAGGCACAGATGAGCGCCTTTACCAAGGCGTTTCAGGGGTACATCAGCCGCAAATATGGTCGCCGCTTCCGCGAGTTTATTGGCGGCACCATCGAAGTGACCGACGCCAAGCCGGTGAAAAGCTATTACGAGGTGATCTCGATCGCCCGGCTGAAGGGCGAAGCCCCGTTTGACCTGCGCTGGCATGTGTCGGACAAATCGGGGTCGCTGCGGTTCTTCAACCTCATCATCGAGGGTGTGAACATGCTGGCCAGCGAGCGGGCCGAGATTGGCGCCATGCTGGACAAGCAAAAGGGCGACGTGGACGCGCTGACGGCAGCGCTGAAAAAGACCTGATCGCTGCGGTCGGGCTTTCCCGTCAGAACAGGGTGCGGTATACAATAGTATGCAAATGACCCTGACTGAAATCTATGATGCCAAAGTGGCCAGTGGCGTCTTGCGCCCAGATCCCGCACAGCATGCGGTTTTGCCGGTCTTGCAAGACTTGCGCCTTTGGTTAGAGGCAAATGCGACGCGCAAAGTTGGCCTCTTTGCCGGGCTGTTCGCAAAGCCGCTGACGCCGCCGCCGGGGCTGTATCTGTGGGGCGGGGTCGGGCGCGGCAAGTCCATGGTGATGGACCTGTTTGTCGAAAACACGGCCATCACCCAAAAGCGCCGGGTGCATTTCCATGCTTTTATGCAGGAAATTCACAAGGGGATGCACGAGGCCCGCAAACAGGGCGTCGAGGATGCGCTTGCCCCGGTCGCCGATGCCGTATCGCGCGACATTCGGCTTTTGGCCTTTGACGAAATGCAGATCACCGACATCACCGATGCGATGATCGTCGGTCGGCTGTTTGAAAAGTTGATGGCGGCGGGGGTGGTGATCGTGACCACCTCGAACCGCGAACCCGAGGCGCTTTACAAGAATGGGCTGAACCGCCAGCTTTTCCTGCCCTTCATCACCATGCTGCGGGAAAAGCTGCAGGTGGTGGAATTGGAAAGCCCGCATGATTATCGCCAGCACCGGCTTGCAGGCGCGCAGGTCTATTTCCACCCCTCGGGCAAGGTGAAGGGCGAGATTCAGGGCATCTGGAATGACCTGACCGGCGGGGCGCAGGGCATGGGTCTGGTCTTGCCGGTGAACGGCCGTACGATTGACCTGCCGCGCTTTGCCAATGGCATCGGGCGTGCGACGTTCTGGGATCTGTGTTCCCGCCCGCTTGGCCCCGGCGATTATCTGGCGATTGCACAGGCGGTTCGTGTTCTGATCCTTGAGGACATCCCGCAGCTTTCGGCCGAGAATTACAACGAAGCCAAGCGCTTCGTCACCCTGATCGACGCCTTGTATGAGGCGAAGGTGCGGCTGATCTGTTCTGCCGCCGATGTTCCGGAACGGCTGTATCTGGAAGGTTCAGGCGCCTTTGAATTTGAACGCACAGCCAGCCGCCTGCGTGAAATGCAGGGGGCAGACTGGGGCCAGTCAGACACTCATCCCGCCATCAACTGACAAGATCAGTCCGGTGGTATAGGCCGATTGATCCGAGGCCAAATACAGCACCGACGCCGCAATTTCCTGCGGGGTGGCATGGCGACCCATGGGGATGTTTTCATCAAAGAATACGGTGGCATCGCGGCCCAAAAGGGGTGTCAGATCGTCCTCGACCTTGGCCTGAAAGGCATTGGCCACCGGGCCGGGGTTGATGGTGTTCACCCGAATACCGCGCGGCGCAAGGTCTTTGGCCAGCACCCGCATCAGCCCGGTTTGCGCGTGCTTGGCGGTGATATAGCCGTAGACGCCCGGATCGCCCCGCAGCCCTGCAACCGACGAGGTGATGATAATGCTGCCGCCCTTGCCCATATGCGGCACGGCGTATTTGGCGGCAAGGAAGGCACCGCGGACATGCACCGCTAGAACTGCGTCAAAGGTCGCGGTCGGATACTGTTCAATCGGGGCAACGGTGCCAAAGTTCCCTGCATTGGAAAACAGCACGTCGATGCGGCCAAAACGGGCGACGGCCGCGTCGATATAGCGGGTGGTGTCAGCCTCGTGCGCGACATCGGCGGTCAGGGTCAGTGTATCGGCGCCAAGGGTTGCAGCGGCGCTGGCAAGAGCATCCGCATCCCTGTCCACCAGAACGATCTTGGCGCCATAGCTGTGCAAGAGTTGTGCGGACGCAAGACCAATGCTGCCCGCGCCGCCGGTGATGAGGCAGATCTTTCCCTGCAATCCGAACATCGCGCTATTCCCCGAAATAGGCCTCATGCAGGCGTTTGGCATCTTCGGCCAGCACCTGCGCCGGGCCGTTGTAGCGCATTTTGCCGCCGCGCAGGACGACGGCGCTTTCGGCAACCCCAAGCGCCAGATCGGTGAACTGTTCGATCAGCAAAATCCCGGTGCCGCGGGCCTTTAGGTCCGTCACCACACCCAGAAGCCGCTTGACGATCAGGGGCGCAAGACCCAGCGACATTTCGTCAATCAGCAAATAGCGCGGACGGCTCATCAGGGCATGCGCCAGCGCCACCATCTGCTGCTGTCCGCCCGACAGCGTGCCTGCAAGTTGGGGTTTGCGTTCGGCGAGTTCTGGGAAGATGGCATAGGTTTCGTCCAGCCGTTCCTCAAGCCCGCCTTTGATGAGACTGCCCGCAGCTCGCAGGTTGTCGTCGATGGAAAGATCGGTCAGCACCCTATGCCCTTCCGGCACTGCAGCGATACCGGCGCGGCGCACCGCCTCGGGGGATTTGGCGATCAGTGGTTTTCCGTCCAACAACACGGCACCCGTCGTGATGGGCAACATGCCCGCCAGCGCCAGAACCAACTCTGATTTGCCCGCGCCATTGGCCCCGATGACCGCTGTCACCTTGCCCGGCTCCACCGTCAGATCGACATTCTGAACGGCCGTTCGGTTTCCATCCTGAACCGTCAGCCCCTGAACCTGCAATGTCATGGGGCGATCTCCTCGGTACCAAGATAGGCGGCCTTGACCTTGGGGTCGGCCAGAACCTCTGCCGTCGGCCCAAAGGCAATGCGGCGGCCAAAATCCAGAACCAGCGTTTCCGCACAGATGCGGCGGATCAATTCGACATCATGGTCAATAATGACAGTCTGTGCGCCGGTGTGGCTGTGGATCTGCAAAATCAGATCGCCCAGTCGAGAGGTTTCCTCAACGCTCATCCCGCCCGCCGGTTCATCGAACATGATAAGGTGGGGTTGACCGACCATGCAGCGTGCAACGTCGGTCAATCGCCGTTCAAATCCCGACAGCGCCGCCCCCAGCTTGCCGGCGCGATCAGCAAGGCCCACCACCTCCAGCATCTCCATCGCCTCGGTCCGCTTGGCCCGCGCGTTGGTCAAGGACCAGTCGGTTTGCACCAGCACATTTTCCAGCACCGTGAGGTCATCGGCGATCTGTTCTTTCTGGAACGACCGGCGCAGCCCCCTGTGCGCGCGTTTGTGTGGGGCGAGCGGCAGGAAATCCTGCCCATCCACCACGACCCGGCCCGACCGAGCGGTGATAAAGCCTGAAACCACATTCATCAGCGTGGTTTTCCCTGCGCCATTCGGGCCGATGATTCCGGCGACCGGGGCGGTCAAGCTGGCGGAAACCGCGTTCAAGGCGATCAGCCCGCCAAAGCGAACGGTGACGGCATTGATCTCGATCATGGCTTGGCGCCCCGCAATTTGGCGATCAGGTCGTGGACCTGCCCGGCGATCCCGTTTGGCGCGGTAATCAGCGCATGCAGCAATCCCGCGCCGAAGATCACAAAGGCCAGATCGGTATCGACGCCCCATGTGTTCAACAGGCCCGGCAGGATGCGGAACAGAAAGGCCGCGATCACCGCGCCCAGCCAGAACCGCGCCCCACCAACGATGGCGAGCGCAAACAGCATGATGGATTCTGACGACCGGAAGGTGCCGTCATCCAAAAGCCCAAGCGATCCTGCCAAGAGTGCGCCCGACGCCCCGGCAATCGCCCCAGCGATGCCAAAGGCCCATGTCTTGTAAAGCGTGACATTGACGCCTGCCGCCATGGCCGCCGCCTCGGACCGCCGGATCAGCGCCCACGCGCGGCCGGGAAACAGGCGGCGGTGGCCTTCGATGAACAGAAAGCCAAGGGTGGCGACGGCGATGCAATATCGCAGATAGGCTTCGGGCGACTGGGCCAGAACGGGGCGGCGGAACGGCTCGGTCGAACCGATCTTGACGCCCCAGAACCCTTCGCCGCCGTTGGGGAATTGATAGGTGGCGAACAAAATCTCCAGCCCGCCTGCGGCCATCAGCGTGACAAGGGCAAGGTAAAGCCCGCGCATGCGCAAGGCAGGCAGCGCGAGGATCCAGCCGCAGATCATGGTGGCCAGTGCGGCCAGCAGCATGTTCACCTCAAACGGCATATCCCACAGGTAATTCAGCCGCAGCGTCACCCAGCCGCCAATGCCCATCAGCCCAACCTGTGTCAGGCTCACCATGCCAAGCCGGGCATACATGAACGCTACGCCCGAGATCGCCAGCACAAAGATTGCAGCCGAGGTGAAGAGCGATAGCCAATATGACCCCGCCAGCATTGGCAGGAAGACAAAGCACAATCCGGCAAAAATCAGGCCTGAGGCGCCCGATGGCGTCAGTCGAAACAAGGAACGATCCATCAGTCGCGTCCTCCGAAGGTCAGCTTGGTGGCGCGCTGGGTCCAGAGAAGGACAAGGGCGGCGATAACGAAGGGCGCGATAGGACGAACCCCTTTCAAGATGGGCGACAGGGTAAGAAGGCTTTCGATCACCCCCATCGACAGGCCCCCTACCAGCACAAGGGCAAGGCTGTTCAGCCGACCCGCAAGGGCTGCTGCAATCGACGGGATCACCATGAAGGTGATGACGACAGGCTCCAGCCGGATAAGATTGGCGAACATCAGCCCGGTGAAGCCTGCAAGCAGGCCTGAGATGCCCCAGGCAATTGTCTCAATGCGGGCAATTGGGATGCCAAGCAGGGCCGACAGGTCGCGCGAATTGGCAACGGCCCGCATCTGCAAGCCGATCTCGGTACGACCAAGGAAGGCCCAGATGGCGATGACGATGGCGATGGCGGCGGCAAAGGCAATCAGGCGGGTTGCGGTGACGCGCAGGCCAAACAGCACCACACCAGTTTGATCGGTGGGCAACTCCAGGCTGCGGGGGTCATCGATCCAGATGAAAGAGACAAGACCGAGAATGATAAGGGCAAAGCCAAGGGTGGCGACCGCCTTTACGACGGTTTCACGCCAAGCCAGAAGCGGTGCAAGGTATCGGCCATAGGCCAACGTCAGTGCAAGCGCGACGGCGATGCAGGCCAACCATGCAAGGGGCGGCCAAAGGCCCCACTGCACACATTGCCATGCGGTCATTGCGCCGGCGGCCCCGGCGGCCCCGGCAGAAAAGTTCAACACGCCCGACGCGCGGTAGAGCACCACCATGCCAATCCCGCCCAAGGCGTAAAGCGAACCGATGGCAAGGCCCGAGGCAAGGAACATGCCTGTCACCTTGAACGGCATGCCGCCCGCCAGCGCGACCCAAATGCCGACCATCAAGGCGGCATAGATCGCTCCGTTCAATATTGCGCTGCGCGTCATGCTTGCTCCGCTGGTGGGGATACCCCCGGCCCGCGTTTGGGCCGGGGACAAGATCATCAGATCAATTCAGGCCCAGTTCCTTTTCGATCGCCTTGTGGCGGTCGAAATAGGCGCTGTCATATTCATAGCAGGGGCGCACCACCTCGAACCCACCGGCGACGACCTTGACCATCTGACCTGCGTGGTTCGGCTGGTGGAAGGCGGCATCGCCAACGTAGTAGGGGCCGCACATCAGATCAGAGGTATAGCCCTTGATGCCCTTGATCGCCGCTGTCACGGCCGCGCGATCGTCCAGCTTGGCCGGGTCCATCTCCAGAATGGCCTTTACGAAGAACTGCGCCGACAGATAGCCCGCTTGGCTGAAGGTGTCGCGCGGATCGTCGGCTTTGCCAAAGGCGTCCAGTACCGCCAGCCAGTTCTGCCCGTCCGGGCCGCCCTGATTGATCGGTGCCAGTTCTGCGTTCACCCAGATCTTGCCGTGCCAGTATTCGCCCACGGCATCCGGCACCGACAGGTCATAAAGCGGCGTGGGCGCGATCCATGTATAGCTGTCACGCAGGTCTTGTTCTTGCGCGGCTTTCAGAACCGCCAGCGCAAGGCCTGCGGGCAGGTTCATCAGGATGGTATCCGCGCCCGAAGCCACCGCTTCCAAAAGCGCCGAGTTCACATCCGGCGCGCCGGGGTTCAGCATGGCCATGCTGCCGGTGCCACCTTTGGACGTCATGTAGTCGATGACCGCTTGGCAAGACCAGATGCCGTTGTTCGGGATGTTCAACCCGATGCAGGCGACGTTCTTTGACCCCAGTTCTTCCTGCGCATATTGCGCCGCACCAAGGTTTGATGCGAGCGGGCCTTGGTTGGTGGACACGAGGTTCGGCGTTTCAAAACATTCTGAAATCGCACAGGCGCTGGCCATCGCCATGATGCCTTGGTCAACATAGGTCTGCGCGTTGACGGCCATTTCGGTGAAAGAGCCGTTGCCGACCATGGCGACGGCCTTTTGGTCATTTACCAGCTTGGCTGCCGCTGCCGCTGCGGCCTCGGGGTTCCACTGGTCATCTTCGACGTGGTATTCAATCGGCCGGCCGTTGATGCCGCCATTGGCGTTCACGCAGGCAAAATAGGCTGCCGCCGCATCGGTGGACGAAGACCAGTCGCCCGGCGCGCCGTTGGAATAGATCCCGCCCACAACGATCGGGGCGCCGGTTGCGGCCTGCCCTGTGTTCGCCCCGCATGAGGGCGCGGCAAAGGCGGCCCCGGCGATGCAGGTGAAGGCGAGGGCGACAGCCCCGGCCAATCCGTGCTTCAGTTTCATCAGCGTTTCCTCCCGTTTGGTTTCGGTTCTTCCGGGCCCTCCCGTGGCCCGGTTTTGGTCAGGCCGATTTGCGATCCGACAGGATCATCTCGGCGGCTTTCTCGGCAATCATGATGGCGGGGGCATTGGTATTCCCGCTGACGATGGTCGGCATGATCGAGGCATCGACCACGCGCAGGCCCCGGATGCCATGGACGCGCAGGCGCGGGTCAACCACGGCCAAAGGCCCGGTTCCCATCGCGCAGGTTCCGACCGGGTGATAGACCGTGCGGGCATTGGCGCGGATATAGGCGCAAAGACCCTCGTCACTTTGCACATCCTTGCCCGGAATGATCTCGGTCAGGCCATGGCGCGCCATTGGGCCTTGGCGCAGGATGGACCGCGCGAGTTTGACGCCCTGCAACAGTCGCGCCATGTCGCGGTCGTCTGTCAAAAGGCCAAGGTCGATCACCGGCGCGCCGGTTGGGGTGGTGCGGGTCACAGAGCCACGGCTTTCGGGGCGCAGGACGCAGGTATGCACGGAAACCCCATGGCCATATTCGACCATCCGGCCGCGGTGGCTCTTGCGCCCCGGAATGATGTGGAACTGGATGTCGGGGCGATCCTCGCCGGGCGAGGTGCGCACGAAGCCCCCCGCCTCCACCATATTCGACGACAGCATGCCGCGATTGCCGAACAGCCACTTTGCCCCGTCCAGCGCAAGCCGAGGCAGGGCGGGGATCGAGATGCCATAGGGTGTACGCGAACTACTTTGGCAGATCACCATGCAATCCACATGGTCTTGCAGGTTTTGGCCAACACCGGGCAGATCATGGACCGCCTCACCCAAAGCCGCGACCCCAGCGGCCGGCCCGATGCCGGAGCGCAAAAGAATGTCGGGTGAGCCGATGGCGCCTGCCGACAAGATCACCTCGCCCCTTGTGCCAACCGTCTCTACCCGACCGGCGCGGCGCAGGGTGACCCCGGTCGCGCGCCTGTCGGTCAGTGTCAGGCCCAGCACCTCGGCCCCGGTCAGGATATGCAGGTTGGGCCGGGCCTTGACCGATGCGGTCAGAAAGGCGCGGCCCGTCGAATGGCGTTTGCCGTCTTTTTGCGTGACCTGATAGATGCCCATACCCTCGGGCTCGGCCACGTTGAAATCGGGACAGGTGCGGAACTGCAACTGGCCCGCGGCATCGATGAAATCGCGATCAACAGGGTTTGGATCGCGCAGGTCAGACACGGCCAATTCGCCGCCCGTGCCGTGGTGATGGGTGTCGATGCCCGCGCGGCGATTGTCTTCGGATCGGCGGAAATGCGGCAGCACATCGTCATATCCCCAACCCGTGCAGCCTGCCGCGGCCCAAGCGTCGTAATCCGCCCGATGGCCGCGGATATAAATCATGCCGTTGATCGCCGAAGACCCGCCCAAGACCTTGCCACGCGGCACCGAGATTTCGCGGCCCTCCAAAGCAGTTTGCGGCGCGGTCGTGTAAAGCCAGTTGTGCCGGGCATCTTTAGACAGCTTCATCACGCCCAAGGGCACGGTGATAAAGGGGCTGCGGTCGGCCGGCCCCGCTTCGATCAGGCAGACGGTCAGGCGCGGATCGGCCGACAGACGATTGGCCAAGACTGCCCCGGAAGATCCGGCGCCGACGATGACATAATCGAACTGACCCAAATCGGACATGCGCCGCGCTCTCTCCCATCTCGTGGGGGCCATCGGGCATGGGGCATGATTGCACTGGCCACAAAGCGCCACTGCCCCGGCAAAATGCCGGACCCATGATTTCCGTCAGAACCTCCCAGCCTTGGTTTTTCCAAGGTCTCCTCCGAATCAGCTTAACAAGTTAGCTTTGGATTTTCTTTGGACTTTTAATCTGTACCTATTATAGTTTTACCAAAGAAATTGGAGGCCTCATGCCGCGTAAACCCAAAGCGGAAGAACGCACCAACGCCGCCTTGATCGCCGATTTTGCGGTGCCCGGCTTTGTCACCAAGGCGCTGGGCCAGTTGGCGACCCCGGCCAAGACCTGGTTGGTCAGTGACGATCTGCGTCTTTTGCCGGACATGCCTGCCGCGCGGCGGATCAGCTTTGCCGAGGTGGGTTTAGATCATGCACCGATGGACCCGGAGGAAGTCTTTGTTCGGCTGCGCCAAGAATTGGACACCGCCAAGGGCATCGCGGCGCTGGTGGTGGATATGGGCTGGGTCGTTGGCAATATGCAGGGGGTGACGGGGCTAGAGAACTGGGGCGGGGTGGCGGACCGTCTGGCGGCGCATTTCGCATTGCCGGTGGTGTCGCTCTACAATCAGGACTTGACGATCGAGGAACAGATTCAGGCCGCGCTGCGGGCGCATCGGCAGTTTCTGGCGCCTTCGGGTCTTTATGAGAACCCGTATTGGATTCCGGCCAGCCTGCTGGAAGGCGGGGCTTTGGACGAACAGCTGTCCTTCATGCTGGGTCGGGTGGTGCCGGATTATGCCGGGCTTTTGGCCCGCCGCCAGCAAGGGCAGATGTTTGCGCGCGGGGCCACGCCGTCATGGCTGGCACCGCCGCGAACCGGGCTTGGCAATCCGGCCGGCGGCCTGCGTTGGCATGTGCATTGCCTTGGGCGGCTAAAGGTGTTGATCGCCGGGCAAGAGGTGAACTGGCAGCTTCCTGGTGGTGCGCCGAAAAAGACGCGAACGCTGTTCGCCTATCTTTTGCAAACCGGCGATAAGGGGGCGCATGCCGATCAGCTTGGCGAACTTCTTTGGCCTGAGGGCGAATCAGAAGATTTGAAACGCACGCGGCTTCACCACACCGTTGCCATGCTGCGCAAGACGCTGGGCGATGCCGCCGCGGTCGAGCGGGTGGGCGAAACCTATCGGCTGAAAGCTCCGCCCGGCAGCTGGATCGACATTGACACGTTTGAACAACTTTGCCGCCGCGGTTTGTCGCTTTACAAACGTGGTGAACTGAATGCGGCGCTGCGCGTCTATGCCGCCGCCGATCAGCTCTATGGTGGCGATTTGTTTGAAGATTTGCCGCTGGAATATGTGCGGTCGGAAACCGATGATTGGTGCATGCCGCGCCGGATCTGGCTGCGCGAAATGGCGGTGAAACTGCAGTATGACTTTGCCAAGGTTTGCATGTCGTCAGGCCGCACCCGCGAAGCGCTGGCCCATTGCCAAAAGGCACTGGCAATTGATCCGACCAGCGAAGGTGCCAACGCCGAAGCCATGAAGATCTTCGTCGCCCAAGGCCGATTGGACGCCATGCATCGGCAATACCGGCAATACCGCGCGGCACTGGAGGCGATTGGCGCCAGTGAAGGCCTTGAAATCAAATCGCTTTACCGGGATTTGTCCAAGACGGGTTGACGGTTTTTCGCCTGTCGGGAAAATCGCCAAAGAAAAACCAAAGACAGCGGACTTAGGCTGATTCTCAACATGTCAGGCTCAGCTTTTGGGAGAGAGCCGCCCGGCATCATAGGGAGGATACCGCGATGAAAGACCATACCGGCGCTTCGGCGTCTGACGGCTTTGACCCGTTCGATCTGAACAAGCCCCATGCCAAATGGGAACAGTTGCGCAAGGAAGAGCCGATCTTCTTTCACGAGCCGACGAACTATTGGGTCGTGACGCGCTACGATGACATCAAAGCGATTTTTGACGACTACAAGACCTTCAGCTCGGAAAATGCGCAAAAGCCAGTGCGGGCGATGTGCGAGGCGGGTCGCAAGGTTTTGGTCGACGGTGGCTTCACGGCCTATTCCGGCCTGACCGCCCGCGTCCCCCCCGATCATACCCGCATCCGCAAAGTGGCGCAGTCCTGCTTTGGCCCGCGCCGGTTCAAGTCGATCCAGCCGCAGATCGAAGGCATCGTGCGCCGCCATCTGGATGAGTTGGAGGCCAAGGGCAAATCTGGCCCGGTGAACTTCTGGGAAGTGGTGGCCTATCCGGTGCCGGCCTATGTGCTGTTCACCCTGATGGGCATCCCGGACGAGGATGTGCCGAAGATCAAGCAATACGGCGCCAGCCGGGGCAAGATGACTTGGGGCGAGTTGACCGACGAAGAGCAGGTCGAGGTTGCCCATGACATGGTGGCCTACTGGAAATACATCCACGATCTTCTGGACATGCGTCGCAAGACGCCGGGAGATGACTTTCCATCTGACCTTTTGCGTTTGCAGGCCGACGGGGCCGAGATCACCGACGAAGAGATCGCCGGTGTCCTCTACTCGACCCTCTTTGCAGGGCACGAGACGACCTCGACCTTCATGGGCAACTATGTGCTGACCATCATGCAGCACCGTGACGCCTGGGAGCAGTTGAAGGCGGACCCCGCGCTGATCCCCAATGCCGTGGAAGAAATGCTGCGCTTTACGCCCTCAGTTGTGGGCTGGCGCCGGAAGGCACGCAATGCTGTGACGGTGGGCGGCGTGGACCTGCCAGAGGGCGCTGAAATCTTGATGATCACCGGGTCTGCCAACCGCGATGAGGCGCAGTTCCCCGACGGCGAAAAGCTAGATCTGACGCGAACCAACGCCCGCACCCATTTGTCCTTTGGCTATGGCATCCATTATTGCCTTGGCTTCCAACTGGCCAAGATGGAGGCCACGGAACTGTTCAAGCAATTGCCAGAGCGTTTCCCGGACATGCAGTTGGTGGACGGGTTCGAACCGCAATACCATCGTAACCTTGGCTTCCGCGTGCCGCAGTCTGTCATGGTGGAGACCGGCAAATGAGCGATCTTTACACGCTGGATTTCAGCCGCATCAGCCATGCCGA
>CALBSG010000130.1 GCA_937927675.1 uncultured Paracoccaceae bacterium
ACGTCTTCAGCCGTCAACGGCTCGAAGAAAAGCCGGTCGGATGTGTCGTAGTCGGTCGAAACCGTTTCCGGGTTGCAGTTGACCATGATGGTTTCATAGCCCGCAGCGGTCAGCGCATAGCAGGCATGGCAGCAGCAATAGTCAAACTCGATCCCTTGGCCGATCCGGTTCGGACCGCCGCCAAGGATAACGACCTTTTTTGCCGCCGAGGGGCGGGATTCGCATTCCACATCGCCCATCGCGGGGGCTTCGTAGGTGGAATACATATAGGGGGTCTGGGCCTCGAATTCGGCCGCACAGGTGTCGATGCGCTTGAAGACCGCGGTCACGCCAAGATTGCGGCGTGCGCGGCGAACCTGCGCCTCATCGCGGCCGGTCAGCATGGCCAGACGTTTGTCGGTGAAGCCCATCATTTTCAGGTTGCGCAGACCTTCGGCGGTAACGGGCAGGCCGTTTTTGCGCACCTCGGCCTCAACGTCGATGATCTCGCGGATGCGGTTCAGGAACCACGGATCGAAAGAGGTGGCGCTGATGATCTCGTCATTGGTCAGGCCAAAGCGCATGGCTTGGGCGATGACGCGCAGGCGATCAGGCGTGGCCTGCCCCAGCGCTTTCATGATCGAGGCTTTGTCGGGGGCGCCGGGAATGGCGATCTCGTCAAAGCCCGACAGGCCGGTTTCCAAGCTGGCCAGCGCCTTTTGCAAGGATTCGTGGATGGTGCGGCCAATGGCCATCGCCTCGCCCACCGACTTCATTGCGGTGGTGAGGTTGGGTTCCGAGCCGGGGAACTTTTCGAAGGCAAAGCGCGGGATCTTGGTCACGACATAGTCGATGGACGGCTCGAACGAGGCCGGGGTCACTTTGGTGATGTCGTTATCAAGTTCGTCCAGCGTATAACCGACAGCGAGTTTCGCGGCGATTTTCGCAATCGGGAAGCCGGTGGCTTTCGAGGCCAAGGCCGAGGACCGCGACACGCGCGGGTTCATCTCGATCACGACCATGCGCCCATCGGCGGGGTTGATCGCCCATTGCACGTTGGAACCGCCGGTTTCGACGCCGATTTCACGCAGCACGGCAATCGAGCCGTTGCGCATGATCTGGTATTCCTTGTCGGTCAGCGTCAGCGCCGGAGCGACGGTGATGCTGTCGCCGGTATGCACGCCCATCGGGTCGATATTTTCGATGGAGCAGACGATGATGGCGTTGTCGGCTTTGTCGCGCACCACCTCCATCTCATATTCTTTCCAGCCAAGCAGCGACTGGTCGACCAGAACCTGCGCGACGGGCGAGGCTTCAAGGCCCGATTTGATGATCGCTTCGTAGTCGTCGCGATTATAGGCGACGCCGCCGCCCGTGCCGCCCATGGTAAAGGCGGGGCGGATGATGGCGGGCAGGCCGACATATTCCAGCGCGTCCATCGCTTCGCGGATCCCGGCGGCGATGTCGAATTTGCCGTTCACTTTGGGGGCTGCGATGATGGTGGCCTTGGGGTTTTCCAACCCGATGCGGTCCATCGCTTCGCGGAAAAGTTTGCGGTCTTCGGCCATTTCAATGGCCTCGCGCTTGGCGCCGATCAGCTCGACGTTGAATTTTTCCAAGACGCCCATATCCGCCAGTGACAGCGCGGTGTTCAGGCCCGTTTGCCCGCCCATCGTCGGCAAAAGTGCGTCAGGGCGTTCTTTTTCGATGATCTTGGCGACGACCTCGGGGGTGATCGGCTCGATATAGGTGGCATCGGCCAGACCGGGGTCGGTCATGATGGTCGCGGGGTTGGAGTTTACCAGAATGACCCGGTAGCCTTCTTCGCGCAAAGCCTTGCAGGCTTGGGCGCCCGAGTAGTCAAACTCGCAGGCCTGACCGATCACAATAGGGCCCGCGCCAATGATCATGATCGACTGGATGTCGGTTCTTTTTGGCATGGCGGCCCCCTGGGTTTTGGCAAATTGTCGGGGGTTATAGCCATGGGCGGCGGGGGTGCAAGGGGATTCGGGCCGGGGTCTTGGTCGCTAAAGTTTCAGCCCGAAGCGTGGGCCGATCCACAGCATCAGAAGATAGAGCGCGATGGTCAGCGCGCAGCTGGCCAAAAGGGCGGGCCAAAAGCCCCAGCCGGCCCGCATCAGGGCGGGCAGCGTGAAGAACATCGGCACCGATGGGGCAAGAAACCAGATCGTGCCGATGGAATGTGCGGCAAGCCGTTCAACGTCCTGCGTGTCGCGCCAAAGCCAGATCATCGACAGGATCGACACCAAGGGCAAAGAGACGATCAGCGCCCCAAGGCCGGGAAAGCGCCGGGCGGTTTCCGAGGCAAGGGCGATGAGAAGGCCCGATATGGCGGCTTTGACAAGAAGGTAGGTCATGATGACCAAGGCTTGCCGCGCAAGATAGCAGGCGTCAACGAAAAAGGCCGGGGCTGCCCCCGGCCTTTTGTGGTGTTTATCCCCGCAAGGGTTAGACTTTTTCGCCCACCGCTGCCTCGGCCGCTGCGATGGCGGCTTTGCGTGCGGCAATCCGATCACCGGTCGGCGGGCCTTCGAAGCGACGGTTTTCCACCGCAACCCAGACGACAAGTGCCAAGGCGACGAAGCCCGCCACGACGTAAAGCACGCGCTCATTCGGCGGGGCTACGGCGATGAACAGGATCACACCCATCCCGACGACCGACAAAAGCGTGACCAGCTTGTAAAGACCTTCTGACATGGCCCAAGGGCCGGGTGTCGGCCATTTGGCGGTGCCGTAGGCGAACATGCCTGCCACCAGCGGGATGGTGAACGACAGGAACAGGAAGACCAGGGTCGAGTTCACAACGATCACATAGATCGAGGTTTCGCCGACTTTGATCATCATGGCCATGATCACATACAGGATGCACAGTACCGTCGCCGTCCAGATCGCGTTGACCGGGGTGCGGAACGACGGGGAGACCGTGGCCAATCCCTTCGAGAACAGCGGAACACCATCATCGCGCGAGAAGGCAAAGAGCATGCGGCTGGCCGAAGTGACGGTAGCAAGGCCGCACAGAAGCTGCGTGATGAGGATGAAGAAGTAGAGTGCCATCTTCAGCCCATTGGGCAGGATCGCATCCATGGTGGCAAAGAACATGCCCCAGCCCTGACCGGCTGCGGTCGGCAGATCCGGGATGGCAAGGGTGATCGAGCAGATCATGATCCAGCCCACCAGTGCCGACCAGAACACGGCCGTCACAATGCCCTTGGGCACCGAGGTGGCAGCGTTCTTGGTTTCTTCCGAGGTGTGGGCCGATGCGTCGTAGCCAGTGATCGTGTAAACCGGCAGCAAGAGGCACAGCAGGAACAGATAGCCCGTGCTTTCCGATTGCGGGAAGACGTTGCCGCCTGCCTCACCCGAGAAGTTGCTGAAGGTCCAGAGCCGCGAGATGTCGATGGCGGGTGCATAAACAAGGCAGGCCACGACCAGAACGGCAGTGGTTGCAAAGATGATCCAGCCCGAGATGTCGGTCAGGAAGGTGGTGGCCTTGATCCCGATATGGTTGAAAATCGCCTGAACGACGGTGATCACCGCCACAAAGACCACCACTTGCATGTCAGAGCCTGCAAATCCGACCATTGGGCCGAAGGTGCCTGCAAAGAAATAGGCGGTGCCGATGTTGATCGCCCCCAGAACCGTAATCAGGCCCAGCAGGTTGAGCCAAGCCGTCAGCCAGCCCCAGAACCGGTTCCCAAGGATCGACCCCCAGTGGTACAGCCCACCCGCCGTCGGGAAGGCCGAAGCAATCTGCGCCATGGCAAGGGCGAACATGCCCGAAAGCGCCGAGCCAACGATCCAGCCGATACCGGCCCCGGCCCCGCCCACGGACGAGATGGCTTGGGCAAAGCTGTTGATACCGCCGGACAAGATGCAGATGATCGAAAATGAAATGGCAAAGTTCGAAAACTTCGACATAGAGCGCGATAATTCTTGGGCATAGCCCATGCCATGTAGGACTTTCATGTCCTCATGGTGGTCCTTGTCGGAATAATTGTCTGAAGCCATTGCTGGTGACCCTCCGGTCTGTTGGTGTCCTCGTTCTTCTTCTTGGGTGCGGTCAATTGCCGCGCCTGATCACAGGGAAACCTGATTTTTTCAGTCGCGCAAGCACTGAAAAGAAACTTTCAGAGTTCATTCAGTCTGCGCGGCCTGCATTTGCCGGAATTCTTGCCGTTTTTGGGCCTGCAAGGGGCGGCAGAAGGCTGGTCTTGCGCCGTCACTTTGCGTAGCAAGGGGGCATGGAAACGCGCATGCTTGCAGGTCTGGAACAGGTGCTGGTCGAAGATGGACCGGATGGTACCCCTGTGCTGTTTGATGCCGCCTTGCAGGTTTTGGTTGCCACAACCGGGGCCGAGGTGCCGGGGCTTTTGGCCGCGTTGGATGCGGCGCGGGCCAAGGGCCACTGGATCGCGGGCTATATGTCTTACGAGGCAGGCTACGCCTTGGAGCCGAAAGTGGCAGGGTTGGAACCTGTCGGCGGCGGTCCTCGGGCGGTGTTTGGTGTCTTTGCCGCTCCGAAACCCGCGCAACCGCTTTTGGAGCGCGCGGCGGTGGAGGCCAAGAGCGTGACCCTTGCCCCCGTGACCCCCATGGTCAGCCGCACCGCCTATGATGCGGCGATGGCAAAAGTCATGGGCTATATCGGCGCGGGCGACTGCTATCAGATCAACCTGACTTTCCCGATGCGGACCGAACTGCTGCAAGGCACGGCCTTGGGGCTTTACGGCGCCTTGCGTGCCCGGCAGGCGGTGGGGCGTGGGGCTTTTGTGGATCTGGGTGCAGGCCCGGTTCTGGTGTCGCGCAGCCCCGAATTGTTCATCGCGGTGACCGCCGAAGGCCGGATCGAGGCGCGCCCGATGAAGGGCACCGCGCCGCGGGATGCCGATCCGGTTGTCGATGCCGAACTGGCCGAAGAGTTGCGCGCCAGCGAAAAGGGGCAGGCCGAAAACCTGATGATCGTTGACCTTCTGCGCAACGATATCAGCCGTGTGGCCAAGGTCGGCTCGGTCAAGGTGCCGAAACTTTTTGCGGTCGAAACCTATGCGACCTTGCATCAGATGGTGTCGACGGTGGTCGGCGATCTGGTCGCGCCGCCGTCGATGGCGGGGGTGATGGAGGCGCTGTTCCCCTGCGGGTCGATCACTGGGGCGCCAAAGATCCGTGCGATGGAAATCATTCACGAGGTCGAACCCTTTGCCCGTGGGGCCTATTGTGGGGCGATTGGTTGGATGGCCCCCGATGGTACAGCCCGGTTCAATGTTGCGATCCGCACGCTTTCGCTGACAGGGCGCGATATTGTGCTGAACGTCGGCGGCGGGGTGGTGCAAGACAGCACCGCTGCGGGCGAATGGGAGGAAGCCTTGTGGAAAGCACGCTACGTTCAGGGGCTGGTGAGCCGGGCCTGAAGCTGATCGAGACGCTGCGGGTCGGATCATCGCCTGCGCGGCTGGCCTTGCACCGGGCGCGGATGTCAGCGGGTGCGGCGGCCTTAGGCTGGGGCTTTGATGCGGCAGGTTTTGACCGCGCGGTGCATGTCGATCCCAACGCGGGCCTGCGGTTGCGGCTGACGCTGGATACCGCAGGGCGTTTTGAGGCAACGCAAGGCGCCTTACCAGAAAGCCGACCTGAATGGTCCTTGTCTCTGGCCGAGGTGCGGCTTTCCTCATCCGATCCGTGGCTTTCGGTGAAAACCACCCGCCGCGCGACTTATGACGCGGCGCGGGCGGCCCTGCCCGCTGGCATTGACGAAGTCATCTTTCAAAATGAGCGCGGCGAGGTTTGTGATGGCAGCATCACCACGCTGTTCTTTGATCGCGGGCAGGGCCTGCGTACGCCGCCGTTGTCGTCCGGCCTGTTGCCCGGCGTGCTGCGCGCCGAACTGGCCTGCCCAGAGGAACGGCTACTGGCCGCCGATCTGCCCCATCTCCGGCTTTGGGTTGGCAACGCGCTGCGCGGGCTGATCCCGGCGGTTTGGCGCGGGTAGGGCTGCAAGGGGCGGCATGCGTGCATGGAATGGCGGGGTTGCGTGTTTGCATGGCCCTGCGCCTTGATATCGTAAGCCTGCTTATATTAAGCATGGAGCATGACAGAGAAGAATGACCGACTCGGTGCTTTGCTGCGGGATGCCTATCAAGGGATCACCCGGCGCTTTGCGCTGCGCACGCAGACCTATGGCCTTTCGCCGACACAGTGGCGGCTTTTGGGGCAAGTGCTGAAAACCGGACCAAAGACCCAAGCCGCACTGGCCGAAGCGCTGGATGTCGAGCCGATCAGCGTCTCGCGTTTGGTGGACCGTATGGTGCAGGCGGGCTGGGTGCAGCGTGAGGCGCATCCGCAAGATCGCCGTGCGCGGGTGATCGTGCCCACGGCCAAAGCCGAGGCCGCCGCGCCCGACGTGTTGCAGGTGGTGGACGAGGTGAGCGAGGCCGCGATGGCCAGCCTGTCGCGGACGGAACGCGACGACCTGATCCGCATGCTGCGCCAGATCATAGAAACATTGGGCGGCCTTGATGCCAACGCCCCGAAAGACGAGCGCGTAGATGAGTGACGAACCCCTTCCCCTTCCGCCCCAATCCCCCGCGGCGCAGGTTGCCACCCCAAAGCGCCCGCCGGGCAAGGGGCGCCGCCTGATCCTGATGCTGGCGTTGCCGGTTGTCGTGGCTTTGGGCGCAGGCGCGTTTTGGCTGTCGGGTGGTCGTTACGAGACCACGGAAAACGCCAACCTGCATCAAGTGCGGCTTTCTATCGCGCCAACAGTTGGCGGGCGGGTGGTTGCGGTGGCGGTGCATGAATTGCAGACGGTTCACGCGGGCGATTTGTTGTTTCAGGTCGACCCCGAACCTTACCGTCTGGCGCTGGCCTCGGCCGAAGCTGCGGTTGCGGCGGCGCGGATGCAGGTTGCCCAGTTGAAGGCTGGCCTGCATCAGGCCGAGGGCCAAGAGGCCTTGGCCCGCGACACCGCGACCTATCTGGAGACGGATCTGGCGCGGCAAGAGGCGCTGTCGAAAAAGGGGCTGGTTACGGACAGCAATCTGGACGGCAATCGGCATGCCGCCCGTCAGGCCCGCGAACAGGCCGAGGTTGCCGCATTGGGCGTCGTTGCGGCCCGTGCCGCGCTGGGCAGCGACCCCGAGGCCGACACCGACAGCCATCCAGCTGTGCGGGCCGCTTTGGCCGAAGTTGAACGCGCGCGGTACAATCTGGCGGTGACCACGGTGACCGCCCCGGCCGACGGGGTGATCTATCAGGCCGCGTCGTTCCGGCAGGGTGCCATGGTGGCGGCAGGTCAGCCTGCCTTTGCCTTGGTTGAAACCGGCGATATCTGGGTTGAGGCGAACTTCAAGGAAACCCAAGTCGCGGCGATGGCCCCCGGCCAGCCGGTCGAGGTGAGTTTTGACATGGCACCGGGGCGCAGCTTTACTGGCCGGGTCGAGGCGCTTGGGGCGGGAACCGGGGCCGAGTTTGCCCTGTTGCCGGCGCAGAATGCCACGGGCAACTGGGTGAAGGTGACGCAGCGCATCCCGGTGCGGATCCGGTTGGATGATCCCAGTCTTGCGGCGGGCATCACATCGGGCGCCTCGGCCGAGGTGACGGTGGACACCGGGGGCGATGCGCCGCTCATGTCGGCGCTGGCGGGCGAGTAGGGTCTTTTCCGATGGACGCCCCAAAACCGGATGCGGTCAAACACCGTGGGCTGATCACCTTGGCCATCATGGCCGCCACGATCATGCAGGTCTTGGACACCACCATCGCCAATGTGGCCTTGCCGTCGATGACGGGCGATCTGGGCGCGTCGCAGGACACGATCAGCTGGGTCTTGACTAGCTATATTGTCGCCTCGGCCATTGTCACGCCGATGAACGGCTGGATGTCCGACCGTATCGGCAAGCGCGAGTTGTTCTTGATCTCTATCGTCGGTTTCGTGGCAACCTCGCTGGCCTGCGGGTTGGCGTGGAACCTGTCTTCGATGGTGGCCTTTCGCTTGCTGCAAGGCGTGTTCGGCGCGGCGATCGTGCCGCTAAGCCAGACCTTCCTTCTGGACATCAATCCACGCGAACGCGCGGGGCAAGCGATGGCGATGTGGGGGGCGGGGATCATGGTCGGGCCGATCATCGGCCCCACCTTGGGGGGCTGGCTGACAGAAAGCTACAATTGGCGCTGGGTCTTTCTGATCAACCTGCCGGTCGGGGCCTTGGCCTTTCTGGGCTGTGCCGCCTATCTGCCGCGCGCGCCAAGGCGGCATCGGGTCTTTGATCTCTTTGGCTTTGCCATGCTGGCCATGGCGATTGGGGCCTTGCAGCTGACCTTGGATCGCGGCGCCGAGGTGGATTGGTTCTCTTCGGGCGAGATCTGGATCTATGCGGTGCTATGTCTGACGGGGGCTTGGGTCTTTGTGGTGCATATTCTGCATGCCGAAAAACCCTTTCTGGAGCCAGGCATGTTTGCCGACCGCAACTTTGCCACCGGTTTGGTGTTCATTTTCGTCATCGGCATCATCCTGTTGGCCAGTTTGGCACTCTTGCCGCCGATGCTCAGCCGTTTGATGGGGTATCCGGTGATCACCACAGGTCTGGTCATGGCCCCGCGTGGGGTGGGCACGATGATTTCAATGCTGATCGTCGGGCGGCTGGTGCGGGCGGTCGATCCGCGGAAACTGGTGGTGTTGGGGCTGGCGCTGACCGCGCTGTCATTGTGGGAGATGTCGGGTTTTACCCCGCAAATGGACATGATCCCGGTGATCCGGTCGGGCGTGGTGCAGGGGCTGGGGCTGGGGTTGGTATTCGTGCCGCTGTCCACGGTGGCCTTTGCCACCATCGACACGCGCTATCGTGCCGATGCGACGGCGCTGTTCAGTCTGGTGCGCAACATCGGATCATCGGTGGGGATTTCGCTGGTGACGGTGCTGCTGACCCATAACATTCAAGTCAACCATGCCGAGCTTTCGGCCCTGATTTCGCCCTTCAATCCAGTGCTGCGGCAGGCCAGTCCGTTGGCGGCGGCGGGGCACGTGGCGTCCTTGCAGCAGATGGATCTGTTGGTCAACGCACAGGCCGCGATGATTGGCTATGTTGATGATTTTGTGTTGATGATGTGGGTGACGCTGTTGGCCATGCCGTTGGCACTGATGCTGCGCCGCCCTGCGCCCTATAAGGTCGCATAGACGGCGCGGCCGGGGCCAATCAGATCAGCCCTGTCAGATCAGGCAGGCGGCTTTCAATCCTTCGAACACCGCTTCTTCTGCGGTGCGGGCCGCCATGGCATCGCCGATCGTGACAACCTCTACCGGCAGATCCGCCAATTCTGCCCGCAGACCATCGTCGGGCCGATGGCCAAGGCACAGAATGACGGTATCCGCCTCTGTCTCAATCGCGGTGCCGCTGGCCGTGTGTTGCAGATAGACCGTGCCGCCCGCCACGCCATAAAGCCGGGCATAGGGCGTGACCTTGACCCCAAGCCCATGCAGCCGTGCGGCAAGATCGTCGCGGACATAAAGCGGCAGTTGCCCCCCCAGCGCGGGCGCGGTCAGCGCCAGTTCGACGCTGCATCCCTGCTGAACCAAGGCCTCGGAAATCCCTGGCCCGATCCAGTCGGCCCGCCAATCGGCAACCAGAACCCGCCGTCCCGTCTTGGCCCCTTGCAAGACCTGCCACGCCGTCAGGATCTGCACCGAGCCATCCTCGGGCAAGTCGGGCAGGTAAGGCTGGGCGCCCGTCGCAAGGATCACCGCATCGGGGGCCTCGGCGGCGACCAGCGCGCGATCAACCCGCTGCCCGCGCCGGACGCGAACCTGCGCCAGTTCCATCTCGCGCGAGAGGTTGGTGATGATGCCGCCAAATTCGGCCCGGCGCGGCAAAAGCTGGGCCAGCCGGGCTTGCCCGCCCAATTGCGCCTCGGCCTCGTAAAGGGTGACCTCATGCCCCCGCGCGGCGGCAACGGCTGCCGCCTTCATCCCGGCAGGGCCACCGCCCACAACGATCACGCGCTTGCGCCGGGCTGCGGCAGGCAAGGTGTCAAAGCGCAGCTCGCGCCCGGTTTCGGGATGCTGGATGCAGGAAATCGGCAGGCCGCGATGGAAGTGGCCGATGCAGGCCTGATTGCAACCGATGCAGGCGCGGATGTCATCCAGCCGCCCGGTCTGTGCCTTGATTGGCATTTCGGGGTCTGCAATCAGCGCCCGGGTCATGCCGCACATATCGGCCTGACCCGCGGCAAGAATCGCTTCGGCCACCTGCGGCTGGTTGATCCGGCCCGCCACAAAGACCGGCACCGCGACGGCCTGTTTTACCCTCGCCGCAGCCTCGGCCAAGTAGCCAGCCGCATAGGCCATGGGCGGTACGATATGCACCGCCCCCCCCATGGTGGCCGAGGTGCCAACGGTCACGTTCAGATAATCCACCAAGGGTTCAAGGCTGCGGCAGGCGTCCAGCATCTCATCGGCCTGCAATCCGGCTTCTTCCCGCTCGTCTGCCGAAATCCGCATGCCGATGATGAAATCGTCCGGCACCACGGCGCGCATGGCCTGCAGGCACTCGCGCAGGAATTTTGTGCGGTCTTGCCCCCATGCGTCGGTGCGCAGATTGACGCGCGGGTTCAGAAACTGCGCCGGCAGATAGCCATGCGAGGCGACATATTCCACGCCGTCAAACCCTGCGGCTGCCAGCCGGGCCGCCGACGCGGCGTAACCCGCCATGATTTCGGCGATCATGGCCTCGTCAAGTTCGCGTGGCATGACATGAAAACGCTCGTTCGGCACCACCGAGGGGGCCCACGCCACGGCCAAAAGCCCGTCTGCGCTTTCCATGATCTCGCGGCCGGGGTGGAAAAGCTGGCTGATGATCGCGGTCCCTTCCGCGTGAACCGCATCGGCCAAGGCACGGTAGCCGGGGATGCAGGCATCGTCCGTCGCCATCAAAAGATGCGAGGTATAGCGCGCCGTTTCATGCACGCCGGCCACCTGCGTGACGATCAGCCCAACGCCACCCTTGGCCCGCGCCCGGTGATAGGCGATCAGCGCCTCGTTCACGGTGCCATCGGTCGGCAGTGTAGTGTCATGACCGGTGGACAGGATCCGGTTGCGAATTGTCCGTCCGCGCAGGGTCAGGGGTGAGAAAAGGTGTTTCATTGGATCCATTCCTGCCCATGCGACGGCGAAGCTTTCATGCCGGACATCGGGCGATTTTCCGCAAATTCAGCCGGATAGAAGGGCAGGATGCGCGGGGTTTCAACCGATTTATTTGTTCTCGCGCGAATTGGAGGCTTCTTTCGAACCCTGCGACTCGTCCTAGTCGATCCCGTTCGGCGGCTGCGTTGATGCGGCCCTCTCTTTCCCCGCTTGACAGGGGCGGGTGCTGTATCATCCGGTAACAGGCAGACCAAATCATCAGGCAGGTAGGCGCGCAATGAACTCTCAGGCGATCAAAGGGGCCAAGCTGCCCTTGGCCGGCCGCATGGCGGGAAAGACGGCCATCATCACCGGAGGCGCCAACGGCATGGGGCGTGCCGCGGTCGAAATGTTTGCCGAGGCAGGCGCCCGGGTTGCGGTGTTTGACATTGCAACCGAGGCCGGTCGAGCGCTGGAGGCCGCGCAAAAGGCGCTGGGCCGTGAGGTGATGTTCCTGACAACCGACGTGACGCGCAGCGACGCCGTGCGCGCCTCGTTGGCGCAGGTCAATGCGGCTTGGGGGCCAGTTGATACGCTGTTCAGCCACGCGGGCACCATCATTGTCAAACCGCTGCACAGTTCGACGGATGAAGACTATGATCGGCTGATGGCGATCAATGTGCGGTCGGCTTTCATCGTCTGTCGCGAGGTGGTGGCGCAGATGCGGGAAAACGGCGGCGGGTCCATTGTCATCACCTCCTCAATTGGCGGGGAAAAGGGTTTTGCGCTGGAAAGCCTGTATTGCATGACAAAGGGCGCCGTGCTGCAATTGGCCCGGTCGATCGCCGTCGAATACCGCGATGAAGGCATCCGCGCCAATGCGGTTTGCCCCGGATTTGTGAAGACCGCCCATGGGTTGCGCGAAATCGACGAGTTGGACGGTTTGGGTCAAAGCTGGAGCGAAAGCAGTCTTGCCGCCGTTCAGGGCCGGCTCTGCGAACCCGAAGAAGTTGCCGCTGCGGCGCTGTGGCTGTGCTCTGACGAGGCCAGCTTTGTCAACGGAACCGCGCTTTATGTTGATAATGGCTGGTATGCCAAAGGGTGAAGCCGTAAAAGAAGTTTGGTTGTTGACGGTATTTTTAGATCTCAACGTCTATTTGAAACATTAATCGCCGGCCATGGTGGCCGATCGGTGGAAAGGCGCTGCTCGCTATTTGCTTGCCTTGCGGGCAGATGCGTTAAGCAGTATGTCGCGCTCCACCGTCGCGCTCCAGGGATGCATAAGAGACATTTTCAATGTTGGCTACCCACGCAATTCTTGGCGGGCTTATCAGCGTAGCACTGTGCGCTGCCCTTGTTGGGCTTAGTTCGCGCATCTTTGCCCTGATCCCGCGCAGTGATCTGAACGCCCGCCAAGCCTCGCATCTGCGACCAACGTTGCGGTTGGGCGGGGTGGCGATCATCTGTGGGCTTTGGCTGACGATGCTGGCAACCGGGGCAACGCCCACGCAAGCCAGCATCCTGCTCTCCGCCATTCCGCTTTTCGCCGTCGGATTTCTGGAAGATTTCGGTCGGCATCAGTCGCCACGTCGACGGTTGGCTGCCGCTGCATTTTCAGGGCTTTTGGTGGTCTGGTTTTCCGGTATCCAGATTGATCGCATCGGCGTCCCGCAGTTGGAGCCGTTCATGACCTATCTGCCGGTTACCTTGGGGCTTTCCATCTTTGTGACGGTGGGTCTTTCGCATGCCTTCAATCTGGTCGACGGGCTGAACGGTCTGTCTGGCAGCATCACCTTGACGTCCATCGCGGGGTTGATCGGGGTTTTGGTCTTTGCGGGATCGGCTGACAGCTCGAACCTGCTCTTGGCTCTTGCTGGCGCCGTGGTGGGGTTCTTGCTGTTCAACTTTCCCCATGGTCGAATTTTTCTGGGGGATGCTGGCGCGTATTGCATCGGCTTCATTCTGGCGTGGACGGCCGTTGATCTGATGGTACAGCTGCCCCAATTCTCGCCTTGGGCGGCGGTGCTGATCTTCTTCTGGCCGGTGGCAGATACCCTGTTCACCATTCTGCGGCGCCTGTCGCAGGGCCGTAAGATTTATCATCCTGACCGTTTGCACTTCCATCAGGTGGTCTTGCGCACGTTGGAAATCACTTGGGTCGGCCGGCATAATCGCACCATCGCAAACCCGCTTGCCACCGTGCTGATGCTGCCGCTTTTTGCGGTTCCGGTCGGTCTTGGGGTTATGTTTTGGAACCAGAACGGACGCGCAGGCTGGTCGTTTGTTGCGGCATTCGCCTGCTATGCCGTGACCTATCGGGCGCTTATCAAGTTTGCAAAAGCCCACCGCTCGTCAAGAATACATCGCGCTTTGCTTGCCGCTGCGTCTGAAGCGTCCGACTTGGGCACTGCCACCCCCGACATGCAGGATCGGCTGAGATGACACCGGCATTCTGGTGCGCAGTTCAGGTGAAGCGGAACAGCTTTCGCAAGGCGGAGCAGGCGTTGGCCCAGCAGCAGATTTCGGTCTTCTGCCCTAAGCAGCGAGTCGAAGTGCGGCGCTTTGGCAAGCCGGTGGTGCAGACAAGCCTGCTGTTTCCGGGCTATTTCTTTGTCGCTATCGACGAAGGCAATCCACAGTGGCGCGCGGTGATGAACACCGTCGGTGTGTCGCGGATTGTCATGAAAAAACAGGGCGTTCCGGCGCGCATGCCTCCCCAGCTTTTGGATGGGTTGGCGCAGCGCTGCGATGAGGACGGATTTCTATTGCCGCCGTCAGAGCTTCAAGCCGGTGACACCGTCCGCATTTCAAACGGCCCCTTTTCGCAGTTCATTGCAACGGTGGAGCGGGTTGAACCGGAGCGGCGCGTCTGGGTCTTGCTGGACCTTTTGGGGAGCGAGCGCGCTGTCGAGGTGCGGCTTGACGACCTCTCGGCCAGCTGCGGCTGACACGACTCTCTCTCAGACCATCACGCAAGTCGCCCGATGTCCGGTCAAGCCTGATCGGGCGCCATGGATTGATGCTGCGTCAAAAGTCCCAAGGCAAAGAAGGCCAGAAGCCCCACCACATTGCCCATGATCGGCACGAAAAAGCCCGCGCCGAAGACAACCAGCGCCAAATAGATGCGAAAACGGCGCACATCGACGACCTTTGCCAGCGTCTCTGTCGGCGTCGTTCTGAAGGGGTAAATGAACAGCCAGAAAATCAGGAATGCCCCAAGCCCATATTCCGCAAAGAAGGAGATGAAGAACAAATCGAAGATCGGCCCATCAAACTCACCACTCGTTCCGGTCACAGCCGTCGGAACCTGAAACTCCAGATAGACGTCTGTGTATGACTTGGACATTGCGGTGCCGAATGTACCCGGGCCGGATCCAAGCGGAAAATGGCTGCTGAAGATGTCCCAAGCCGCCATGAAGATCTTAAAACGGACATAGCCTTCGCTGAAATTTTGCAGCATCAGATCCATGAAGGCGATAAAAAACACCACAAACGCAAAGAGGAACATGATCGCCATGGCACTCTTTGCCGCCCAAGCCGGTTTGATCCGGGAAAAATTTCCATAGTGGGCAATCAAAATGACCGCGCCGATCAGGATTTCTTTGCGCGAAAAGGTCAGGATCAGCATCACCACCACAAGGGCAAGCGTGTAAGGCCGGAACGCCCGCGAGGATGAAAAATACAAACCGTCGCTGCCCTCGGGAATACAAATCAACAAGATGAGGACCAACAGCAGGAATTCTGAATAGAGCACCCGCGACGCGAAGAAAGACCCCACCGAAACCCCGCCAAAGCCGCGTTCATCGGCCGCGATTTCAAAAATCGTACCGGGGGCTACGAAATCCAAGGCCGCGAAAGGCAGGGAAAGGAAAAGCAGAAACAGGATCACCCGTGACATTCCCAGCCAATATCGCTGTCGTCTGTCGGAGGCCACAAGGCTGGTTGCAAGAAATATAAAGACAAACTTTGTCGACAAGAAAAATTGAAGGATATTTTGAAGCGGCAACCGCTCTACGCCAACAAGGAAGAAGGAATAGAGCAAGGACGTCATGAACAAGACAAAGAATTTGCGTTCTACGGACACTCGGTGAATGGACGCCGCAATTGCCACAATAGAGGCCGCAACAAAAAGATTGATCGGGACGGCGGAGGAGATCACGCCCGACACAAATTTGGTGCGAACCGCAATATAAACCATGAACCAGAGCAGCAAAAAACTGATGACCAGTTTTCCGGTCAGGCCCTTGCTGTAGTTGGGATAAAAGCTCAAGGTTCGTCTCGACGTGGGGAAGGTTCGACGGCCAACGCTTACATCTTTGCGCGCAGGACGGACAGGAAATAAGGCGCCAAGGCCAATTGGCGGCCGATCCGGCTGGGTTGGCGCAGCAGGCGGTGCAGCCATTCAAGCCCATTGTCGCGGAAGATCCGGGGCGCGCGGTCGACTTTCCCGGTCAGCACATCCAGACTGCCCCCGACCCCAAAGAAGAACGCGTTCACCCCGGCCTCGATCATGTCTTGCGAGAATTTTTCTTGCCGGGGGGAGCCCATGGCGATCACAGCAAAGCGGATGTCATGGGCCTTAAGCGCCTGGGCAATGGTCGCGCGTTCGCTGCTGTCGAAGTATCCGTTGCGCGCATAGGCAACGTCGATCCCGTGTTGCTCCCGCAAGACTTCGACGGCTTTTTGGCAGGTCTCTTCCGTGCCGCCGATGATGGCGATCTTCAAGCCGCGCCGCGCTGCGCGTTTGGCGATCTGCAGCCACAACTCGACCCCCGGCACACGCGCGAAGGGCAGGTTGTATTTGCGCCGCGCCGCCCAGACGGCCCCAATCCCGTCCAGATAGCGAAAGCTGGCCGCGCTAAGAAGGTTGAACACAGAGGCGTCTTTCTGGGCCATGTAAAGCTTTTCGGCATTGAGGGCTGCCGAGAAACCGGAGGTCTGCGTAGCCAGAAAATTCTGCTCGAACTGGTCCACCGTGCTTTCGAAATCCGGGGCGAAAGGCACCTGCAAACCGAACAGGGAATAGGTTACTGCGTTCACATCGGGCTCCTGATCGTCTTCAACGTCTTGTGCAGAGGGCGGGTTGTCAGTGGTCTTGTTTGTCGTCGCGGTAGCGGATCAGCCGGGCGGGAACGCCGGCGAAGACAGCATTGTCTGGCACATCGCGATTAACAAAGGCACAAGCCCCCACAATCGCGCCAGCACCAATCGTCACACCGGGCATCACCACCACGTTGCGGCCAAGCCACGCGCCATCTTTGATGGTGACGGGCTGTGCCTCGGTTTCGCCTTGCAAGACAATCGGCACATCCAGCCGATCATGCCGATGCGATTTGCTCATCAAGGCACAACCCGGCGCGATCAGCACGTTCCGACCGATGCGGGCGCCCTGAATGAACACGTTTTCATTGATGCGCGAGCCTGCGCCAATCGAAACCTGCCGGCCATCGCCGATATAGACATTCGACCCAATCAACGCCCCATGCGCGGTGTCCAGCACACGCAAAACGCGGGCCAAATACCAGCAACGCAGGCGATTGAAGCCGCGCCACAATCGCTGTTCGGGCAGCTTGGAGATCAAGGCGTAGTAGCCGATCAGGGCGAGTTTATGCGTCAGTCGTGCCATGAACCAGCTCCTGCAGGTTGGTGAAGCGGTGCACCCCGTCGATCCCGCGGAAAAGATCGGTCTGGGCGGAAAACTCCGACACCAGCATCACATAGGTTTCGCCTTTGATCTCAAGCGCATCGACATGGCAACTTGAATAGACTGACAGATGCTTTTGCGCCCCCGCGATAAGGGCGCGGGTTTGCTCGGACGACACGAAGGGTTCGACCCGGATGCGCTGGTCGCCTCCGCCACCGATCCGTTGCGCGACCCGCTTTGGGTCTTCGCTCGGATGGCAGGCATACAGAAAATCAACGTCCTTGCAGGCGGGGTTCGCCAGAAATTGGGTGACGAGATCCGCCACTTTGTCGTGGGCAAGATTTTGTCCAGAGAACAAAAGGTAGGGGCGTCCGTTCGCCGCTGCCGGGGGCGGAGCCTTCTGCGAAAGCGGGTTTAAAACGACCGTAGCATAGGGCGTCTGTCCTTGGGTCTTCAGCCAGAAGGGGCTGTTGACAATCAGCCTGTCCGGCAGGGCCAGATCCCAGCCCCGGCCAAGGCTGGCATAGCTGTAGGAGGGGTGAAACGGTGCCATCATCCCATGTTGGATTTCCGACACCATGATGCCGATGCTGCGGGCGGCATAGACGATATCGGTCTTTGTATAGGCCGAAACGACATAGATGTGCCGGGGGCGAAGCCACGTCAGCAAGCGCCGATAGGCGCGCACCTTGCGGTCAAACTGGGCCATGGCGCGGTCAATCTCCACGGCAGGCACCGAGGTTTCCCTCGCGACAAGTGCCGCGATCGGATGCGACGGACCAGCGCCCTGATGACCGCGCCGCTGTGTGAACCGGTCCAGCGCGAGCAGTGCTGTGGTCAACAGGTTTTCATGGCAACGCCAAACGAAGGGCTGCGCGAGCAGGCGATCCTTCGCCGTGTAGTAAAGCGCGGGGATGGCACGGTGTTCCAAAGCCTCGGCGCAGGCGACAAATTCGTCTTGCGGGCCGGTTCCACTGGTGCGCAGGCGCGAGGTTGCCGAAAAAATCAACACCGGCGCGGTGGTCAAGCGGCTTTGGACGATCCTTGTCGCAAAAACCAGCAGGCTGACGACAAAGGCAACGGCCAGCTTCAAGGGGGCCAACGGCCCAGATGCCTTGCTTGAACCCTCACGGCGTTTGCCGGCTTTGTGCTGATACTTTAGGAGCCAATCTTTCAAAAAGGGCCAATAGCGCAGATGGGCTTCGTCTGCGTCGCGGCCAAGAAGGACCTCGATCGCTTGCAAGCGGTCGCGCGTGATCTTTAGGGGGGGGGCGTTTTGCGTCATGCCAACCATGCCAAGGCAGCGGTCTGAAACAGCGCGGCCATCAAATAAAAGGCCAGAAACTCCCGGAAGAAATATAGCTTTCCAGTGACTTTCCGCACCAATGCCAACAGGATGAGCGCCGAGATGAGATTGGCCGCAAGCGTGGCATGAGCGGCCCCCACGCCCCCGAACATGCCCGTCAGCGTGTAGGACAGAGCGAGGTTGGGCAGCACCGTCAGCCCATACCCCAAAGCCTTGAGATGCGCGGTGGACTCCTCCATCGACAGGATATTGCCCCAGACGAAATAGAACCCGAAGACCGAGAAATACCAGCAAAGGGCTGAGTAGATCGCAAAGTCAAACTGCACATGCTCGGCGAACAGCAGGTTGAAGGCCGGGCGTCCGACAAGGATGGTGATCGCCGTCACGGCAAACCACAAGGCCGCCGTGACCCGCAGTTTCGTCGGCTTGCGCAGGATGAAGGCATAGCGGCTGGCCCTGAAATCCGCGAGCATTTGCGCCACATGCAATTTGTTGAGGGCCAGAATGAAGACCTGAATAAGCCCGGCAAAGGCGAACATCGAATGGTAGCGCGCCAGTTCCACCGTGCTGAGCAGGACGGTGATCATGATGCGATCCACCGTATTGTTGGCGATGGCGGCAAGGCTGGCCGGAGAGGCCTTGGCCGTATAGCGCGCGATCATCCCAACGGTGTCGCGGTTGGTCGTCAGGGGGCGTGGATTGCGCCGCCACATCACCAGCGCAAAGGCTGCCGCCACCGCCGTCGTGGCCACCAGATACCACTGCGCGTCCCGCATCCAGAAGATCAGCGGCACTGCGACGACGAATTTCGCGACCTGATAGGCGATGGAGAAAAGCGCGAAAGGCACATGGAAAAAGCCAAGGCGCTGGCCCAAGTTCTCGACCCGCACGACCAGATCAAGAAAGATATAGGTCGCAATCAGCGCCCAAGATTGCAAGGTCAGCACGCCCCCCTGACCCGCCGCAGGCGAGAGCCAGAGAACCGCAAGCCCCACGATCAGCCAGAATACAGAGCCGCCAAGGGCCAAGAGCAGCGTCGCGGTAAACACGCGCTGTTCTTGCGGGCCATCTCGGGGGGTGAAGTAGACCGAATAGGCCGCCTCGACGGACATCGTCAGCAAGGGCGTCGCGGCGGTCAGGATCGTCATGTAAAGCGTCAGTGCGGCATAGTCGTTCAACGGCAGTGCAGCGCTGGCCAAGGGCAGCAGCGCAAACTGCATCGCCTTGATCAGGAAGTCGGCGGCAACATAAAGGGTTCCGGTCTTGAACCCTTCAAGTCTGCGCGGTGCGGCGGCCATTGCGGTGGTCAGTCCTTCCACACGCCGCGGAAGTCGACGATTTCGCCTTTGGGGGCCACCGCGGCTTTGAACTCGGAATGATCGACCAGAAGGATATGCAGATCCGCACCCGCAGCCCCCTCCATGTCGGTCTGGCTCGCCCCGGTCAGCCCCTTGGGCAGGGTGTCGGCATAGGGTTCCACCACCACAATCTTGCCCAAGCCCAAGCTGACCACCTCGCGCGCGATTTCCAGCGCGGGGCTTTCGCGGAAGTCATTGATGTCGGGTTTGAAGGCCAGCCCGTAAAGCGCGATGGTCAGATCGGCCTTGCGGGCGCCAAGCGCCTTGGCCGCCGCAACGACCTTTTCCAGTGCCCAGACTTGCTTGTGGTTGTTCACTTCGCGCGCGGTGCGGATCAGGCGCGCAGTGTCGGGGGCTTGTGAGACGATGAACCACGGATCCACCGCGATGCAATGCCCGCCAACGCCCGGCCCCGGTTGCAGCACATTCACCCGCGGGTGGCGGTTGACCAGCGGGATCAGCTCCCACACGTCAATGCCAAGGTCATCACACACCATCGACAGCTCGTTGGCAAACGCGATGTTCACATCGCGAAAGCTGTTTTCGGTCAGCTTGGCCATTTCCGCGATGCGCGGGCTGGTTGCGACAACGCAATTGCCTTCGACAAAGGTCTTGTAAAGCGCCACCGCCTTTTTGGCGCAGGCCGGGGTCATGCCGCCGATCACCCGGTCGTTGGAGATCAGTTCTTGCATGACCTTGCCGGGCAGAACCCGCTCGGGACAATAGGCGATGCGGATATCCGAGGCTTCGCCGTGGGTCTGCGGGAAGGTCAAATCAGGCCGCGCAGCGGCCAGAAGACCCGCCATGATTTCAGTGGTTCCAACAGGCGAGGTGCTTTCCAGAACCACAAGATTGCCGGGGGCCAGGACACGGGCAATCGTGGCGGCCGCTGCTTCGATATAGGAAATATCGGGGTCCCAATTGTCCCCTTTGAAGGGGGTAGGGACGGCGATCAGAAAGGCCTCGGCAGGCTCGATCTCGGTGGTGGCGCGCAGATATCCCTTGTCCACCGCTTGATGCACGACGGCATCCAGATCTGGCTCGATGATGTGAATTTTGCCCTGATTGACGGTGTCGACCACATGGGTGTTCACGTCAAAACCGATCACCTCGACCTTGCGCGAGGCGAACATTGCCGCAGTTGGCAGGCCAATATAGCCCAGTCCGATCACGGATACGCGTTTGAATTGGCCGATCATTTGGCACCTGAGTTCTGAGTGTTTTGACGAAGGGTGTGAATGGCTGCAACGATGCGCTCTGCGGTTTTCCCATCACCATAAGGGTTATGGGCGCTTGCCATCTCGTTGAAATAGGCCGGGTCATCCAGCAGTCTGGTAACCTCGGCGATGATTTTGGCCGGATCGGTGCCGACCAGCTTGACCGTGCCGACGGCCACCGCCTCGGGGCGTTCCGTGGTGTCGCGCATGACCAGCACCGGCTTACCGAGCGAGGGGGCCTCCTCTTGAATACCACCGGAATCGGTGAGGATCAGATAGGCGCGCTGCATCAGATAGACAAAGGGCAGGTAATCTTGCGGCGCAATCAGCGTGATGCGCTCCTTGCCGCCCAAGCGGGCCTCGACCACATCGCGCACGGCGGGGTTCGGATGCACCGGGTAGACGATTTGCACGTCGTCGCGTTGGGCCAGCGCGGCCAGCGCATCGCAGACACGTTCGAACCCGTCGCCAAAGCTTTCGCGGCGGTGACCAGTGACCAGAATAAGTTTGCGCTCGGGGTGAAGGTCGAAGGCGCGGTCAAATTCGGCGCGTTTCGCTGGGTCGTTTTGCAGGATGTCCACCGCGTCCAGCAGCGCATCAATCACCGAATTGCCAGTCACAAGGATCTGCGCGTCTGGCACATTTTCGGCCAGAAGATTTTCGCGAGATTTCTCGGTCGGGGCAAAGTGCAACTGGGCAATCGAGCCGACGACCTTGCGGTTCATCTCCTCTGGCCAGGGCGAATAGATATTGCCGGTGCGCAGGCCCGCTTCGACATGGCCGACCGGGATCTGGTGGTAATACGCCGCAAGTGTTGCCGACAGCGTGGTCGAGGTGTCGCCATGCACAAGCACAAGGTTCGGCGCAAAGTCTTTCAGAACATCTTCAAGCCCAAGAACGACCCGCGACAGCACCTGCGCCAGACTTTGGCCGGGGCTCATGACGTTGAGATCATAGTCCGGCGCGATCTGGAACAGGTCCAGAACCTGATCCAGCATATCGCGATGCTGGGCCGACACGGCGACGTGGCAGGTGATGCCGGGGGCAGCTTTCAGCGCCTTGACGATGGGGGCCATCTTGATGGCCTCGGGGCGCGTCCCGAAGATGACGAGAACTTTGAACATGGGGAATAGCCTTCGGATACAGCTTTGCCTGAGGAAAAAGGGAACGGGGGAACGTCAGTCTTGCGGGCGGTCCGCGGCAAGTGCTGCCTCGGCCCGGAGCAAGTCTTCGGGGGTGTCGATGTCGATCGATGTTTGCACTGGCATGATATAACCGGCGGTTGGCTTTGGCAGAAGTTGCCCGGTTGCGTCAAAGGCTGTGGTCTTCACAAAGTAAAGCGCGCCATTCAGCACATAGACCGGGGGCAAGTCCTGTCGGCGCATGCCGCCCGGCCAAGGGGGAAGCACGCTTTCCACAAAGCCTGTCTCGGTCTGGCGATACATCAGCCACGGCGGCGTGTCGGCCTCACAGACCGAGGTGCAGCTTTGCGCGCCGCTGGCCATCATCTGGGCAAAGGCCGCGTCGATATCGGCGGCCCGCCGCAGCGGCGAGGTCGGCTGCAAGACCAAAAGCACATCAAAGCCGGGGCAGGCTTGGCGGGCATGAGCGATGACATCCAGCGTGGTCGCGGTGTCGCTGGCCAGATGATCGGGGCGCAGAAATGGCACATCCGCCCCAGCCGCGCGGGCAGCCTCGGCAATCTCGGGACTGTCGGTTGAAACGATGGTCCGGCTGACGCAGCGCGCCGCCAAGGCCGCCTCGATGGTCCAGGCGATCAGGGGTTTGCCACCCAAGGGCGCGATGTTCTTGCGCGGCACGCCTTTTGACCCGCCGCGTGCGGGGATGATGGCAAGGACGGATGGCATGTCGGCGCTCATGGCTGGTCTTCTACCGGGGCTTCGGCGCGGGCGCGCTCCAGATCTTCCAGACGGCCGATGTCGATCCAGTAACCGTCCAGCGGGAAGGTCGCGGCGGTCTGGTCGGCGGCGATCATCCGCTCGAACAACGAGGGCATGTCCAGATAGGTGTCCGGCTCGACAAAATCCAACGCGGCGGGCGACAGCACATAGATGCCAGCGTTGATAAAATGCTGGTGGGTCGGCTTTTCGACAATCCGGCGCAGAAGGGCGCCGTCTGTTTCGACCACGCCATAAGGCACCTGCACCGCATATTCGCGCACGCACATCGTACCCATGGCCCCGATGTCGCCATGGAATTTCAATAGGCTGTCGAATTGCAACGAACTCAGCAGATCGCCGTTCATCACGACAAAAGGCGCCGTCGGGCGTTCGGGCAGCAGCGACAGTGCTCCGGCGGTGCCCATGCGCTGTTTTTCTTCGACGTATTCGATCTTTGCACCGAACCGCGCGCCATCGCCAAAATATTCGCGGATCATCTCGCCTTTGTAATTCAACGAGATGGTGAAGGTCCTGAAGCCCTGCGAGACAAAGGCCTCGATGATCTTTTCCAAGATCGGGCGCCCACCGATATGCAGCATCGGTTTCGGCACGGTTTCAGTCAGGGGCCGCAGGCGGGTGCCAAGGCCGCCCGCCATCAAAACAACCCGCGTTTGATGCTCGGGGGTATCCAGAAGATTGTCGATGTGGAAGATGTCGACGGGGCGGCCCGCATCATCCACCAGCGGAATCTGATGCAGGTTGCGCGTGGTCAGCAAGGCGCGCGCCGTGGCGGCTTCGCTGGCCTTGACCGAGACGAAGTTCGGCTTGGTGATCTCCGCCAGCGGGCTTTGCAGGTTCAAGCCCCGCATCAAGCCACGGCGAATGTCCCCATCGGTGATGACGCCGACCAAAACGCCCTTGCTGTCGGTGACCAGCGCAATCTGGCGCGTGCCACGGTCGATGGCCTCCATCGCATCGCGCAGCACCCCGCCGATCGGGACGATCATCTTGCTCAGGTCGCCTTTGAAAAAGGTCATTTTTCACCTCTTGAAAGGTTTCTTGCTGGAGTGCCAACTACGGTTTCACCGGCCGCAACGCTGGACAACACCACGGCCCCCATCCCCACCACAGCACCGGCCCCGATCACCACCGGCGCGCCGGGGCGGCCTTGGCGGATCAGGGCGCCGCCGCCGATATAGGCGCCATCTTCGATGATGACATTTCCGGCGCAGACCACATTCGGCCCAAATGTCACGAAATCGCCAACGCGGCAATCATGCGCCAGATAGCAGGACACGTTCAGATGAAAGCCGCGCCCAACCACCGCATTTGACGAAACACTGCTGTGCCCGCAGAGCACATGCCCAGCACCCAAATGGGCCGAGGGCGACACTTCGGTACTGGCGGCCTGAACATCAAAGGGCAGGGCGCCACTGGCAAGTGCCGCCTCGAACAGACGCTTGCGGATCGCGCCATCTGCGATGGCCACGATGAAATCGCGCGGTGTCCGGTCGGCCAGAAAGGCGGCTTCCGACACAACGGCAAGACCATTGACGTTTTCGCCCGCATTCCGTTCCACAAAGACCACGCGGGCCTCTTGGCGCTGCGTGGCCAGTTGGCGTTGCAAAATCTCCGCCACCTCGCGCCCGAAACCCGCTGCCCCAAAGATGCCGATCTGGCGCGTCACTGAAGCATCTCTTGGGTCAGGGCCTCGTCATGGGCGACGGCTTGGCGCAGGCTGCGGCCAAGGCAATCCCACAAAGACATGGCCGAAATCGTGCCATTGGTGCGCTTGCAGGCCAGATCCGCGGCCCCCAGCACATGCCCTGCGGGCAGGTCGCGCGCGGCCACAACCCATTTGCGCACGATGGCACGGTTGCGCACCTCTGCAGGCCCCGGCTGCTTGATCCCAGTGCCAAGGCCCAACTCCACCGCTCGAATGTCGCGCACAAGCGTCGCAAGCTCATCCGGCTCGACCGAGGCGGCGTGATCCGGGCCTGCCATCGTGCGATCCAAGGTAAAGTGCTTTTCGATGACGCAAGCACCACGGGCAACCGCGGCAAGGCTCATCGCATTGCCCAAGGTATGATCGGAATAGCCAACCGGCAGGCCAAAGGCCTGTGCCATGGTGTCGATGGCGCGCAGATTGGTTTCGGCAATCGGCGCGGGGTATTCGGTTGTGCAATGCAACAGCGTTACCCGCGACTGCAGCGCCTGCCATGCCGCCGGATCCAAGAGCGCATCCGCAAAATCGGCGCGGCGCTGCGGCTGGTCCTGACGGGTCAAACCAAAGGCGATCACACCCAAGGCTTCCTCGACTTCGGACAGGCTGCCCATGCCGGTCGACAGCAAAAGCGTCATGCCGCTGCGGGCCGCATCCAAAAGCATCGGCGCATTGGTCAATTCGCCGGACCCCAGTTTCAGCGTCTTTAGCCCAAGGCCCTGATGCAGGAAGGTCAGGCTTTCGGGGTCAAAGGCGGTCGAGAGAAAGGCAATGCCGCGTGCCGCGCAACGGTCGATCAGCGCATGATGCGCCTCGGCCGACAGTTCCAGACGGACCAGCATTTGCAACTGGCTTTCATCCGCGTCGGTGGTGACCTTTTGGTAGGCGGCCTTCTGCGCGCTTTGCGACACCAGCTTGGCCGCTTTGAAGGTTTGGAACTTGACGAAATCTGCCCCGGCCTCGGCCGCGCGGTCCACCAATTCCAGCGCCAGATCAAGGCTGCCGTTATGGTTGACCCCAGCTTCCGCGATGATGAGAGTTTTGTTCGGTTTGGTCATAGTGGCAAATCGACGAAGGATTTCCTCGTCAGGCTCCTTGGAGTGTCAATTTTGGCAAGGGTGTCAACGATGTGTCGGGCCGCGCGCCCATCGCCATACGGGTTGTCAAAGCCGCTGCAATCCAAAGACAGCCCCCGGTGGATCGCCTCTTGGATGGCCGCGGGGGTGGCCGCGCAATCAATCACCGACTGCGCCCGCATCCGCCGTGCCTGACGATCACCGATGTTGATGGTCGGCAGGTTGAAGCTGGGCGCTTCCATGATGCCGCTGGAGGAGTTGCCGATCACCAGATCGCAATGGGCCAGTGCCGAGAAATAGCGCTGCGAGCCAAGGCTTTCGAAAAAGACGGCATTGTCGCGGCCTGCAACAAAGCTTTGGATCAGCGCGTCGATTTCGCGCGCGCCGGGATCGGCGTTGGAGCCGGTAAAGATCAGCCCCGCCTCAGGGAAGGCGTCAAGGGCGGCCAGCAGGGCGCGGGCCTCCTCAGCGGGGTCTTCAACCAAGGTGGCGGGATGGAAGGTCAGAACGAAATTCTTGTCGCGCGGGCGCAGACCAACCGCCTGAAAGAAGTCTGCGCGGGACAGGGTCTTGATCGCCAGAATGCGGTCAATGCCGGTTGACCCGACATTATGCACCCGTGCGGGATCTTCGCCCAATTGGCGCACGCGGGCAGCGCTTTCTTCGTTCGAGACGAAATGTAGCGCGGCAAGTTTGGTGATGGCGTGGCGGATCGAGTCGTCAAAGGCGCCCTCGGTCACGTCGCCGCCAAAGACATGCACCACCGGAATCCGCGCCACCAAGGCAGCCAAGGCAACGGCAAGGGATTCATAGCGGTCGCCCAACAACAGAACCGCATCGGGGGCAAGGTCGGCAAAAACCTTGCCGACTTTGTCCACCAAAATCCCCATGCTGTGTGAAATGGCACGCGGGCCGTCGTCAGTCCCAAGCTCCATGTCAATCAGGGCGGCGGGCTGGTGGCCTTCGGCGGTGATGGCCGCAAGCGTCGTGCTGCCCGCCACCAGATGCTGGCCCGTGACCAAGAGCTGCGGTGTAAACCGGGCATCGCCGCGAAGGGCGTCCAGAACCGGGGCCAAAAGCCCCCATTCCGCGCGGGTGGCGGTGACGGCAAGCAGTTTCATGCGCGGTCGGCCAGCATGGCAGAAGAGGGCAGGTTGATGATGCGCCGCTCCAACTGTTCGGCGACGGGCAGGCGCGCGCGCGGGCAGGCGGCATTATAGGGCGCATGGTGCAAGAGCGACCAGATTGGCCGGGCCATATAGCCCGCGTCGTTCAGGCCATCCAGCAGGGCGTCCCGGTCGGCAAGCGCGACCTCGGGGGCCAGCATCAGCGTGTTCAGCCAATAGTTGCTGTGGCTGTTCTCCGGCTCGCGGAAAATGGTCCCGCAGGACAACCCTTCAAAGCCTGCGATGTAGCGGGCGGCAAGGGCGCGTTTTTGCGCAAGGCGGGTGTCCAACTGGGCAAGCTGCGCCACGCCAAGGGCGGCGTTCAGGTTGGGCATGCGGTAGTTGTAGCCCACCTCGTCATGCGCATAGGCCCAGCGATGCGGCACCTTGGCTGTCGTTGACAGGTGCTTTGCGTGGCGGGCGAGGTCGGGATCATCCGTCAAGATCGCGCCGCCGCCGCCGGTGGTGATGATCTTGTTGCCATTGAAGCTGAGTGCCGAGATCGTCGACAGCGACCCACAGGGCCGCCCCTTGTATTGGCTGCCAAGGGATTCGGCAGCATCTTCGACGACAACCAGCCCGAATTCCGCAGCGACCGCGTTCAGCGCATCCATGTCGATCGCATGGCCAAAGACATGCATCGGCACCACGCAGGAAATCCGCCGCCCGGTTGCCTTGTTGACCAGCCCTTCGGGCCGCGTCACCGCGACTTGGCGCAGGTGGGCCGCCAGCGCCACCGGGTCCAAGCCCAGTGTCGTCTCGCAACTGTCCACGAAATGCGGCACCGCCCCAAGGTGATGCACTGCATTGGCCGTGGCAGCAAAGGTCAGCGCGGGGATGATGACCTCGTCATTCGGCTTCACGCCCGCCACGATCATCGCCAAATGCAGGGCGGCGGTGCCATTGACCACCACGATGGCGCGGGCGGTGCCACAGGCTGCGGCCAGCTCGACCTCGAACCGATCAACATAACTGCCGACCGAGGACACCCAGCCGGTGTCGATACAGTCCAGAACGTAGTCGCGTTCCTTGCCCAGAAATTCTGGCACATGCAGCGGAATAAATTCCGTGGCCGGGCCAAGCACCCGGTTCATGCGCTCCAGCACCTCAGGCAGCATCGCGGGCGTGGATTGGGGGTTCAACATGACGAAATCCTGCGCGCGTTAGATGTTGTAGCGGTCGGTTTTGTAGGCAGCGAGGTTCGCCGGGTCTTGGAACCAAGCGGCGGTTTCCGCAAGCCCGCGAACAAAGCCGTCGCGCCCGCCAAATTCGGGGTTCCAGTCGAACAACTGTTTGGCCAGTTCCGTGCCTGCGAACAGGCGATCCACCTCGCTGGCGTCTGGGCGCACGCGGGCCAGATCCAGCTCAACCTCAACCGAAACGCCCATCGCTTCGGCAATCGCCGCGACCGTGTCGGCGATGGAGATTTCAAAGCCCGAGCCGATGTTGGTGACCCGGCCCAAGGCCGCGTCGCAGCCCATGGCTTGGATAAAGCCGCGGGCGGTGTCCTTGACGAAGGTAAAGTCCCGGGTGGGCGTCAGCGAGCCCAATTTGATCTGCCGCGATCCGGCGGCGATTTGGCTGATGATGGTCGGGATGACGGCCCGCGCTGATTGCCGTGGGCCATAGGTATTGAACGGCCGCAGCACCGCCACCGGCAAGTCGAACGAACGATGGAACGACAGCGCCATCTGATCCGCGCCGATCTTGGTGGCGGCATAGGGCGACTGGGCGTTCAGCGGATGCTCTTCGGTGATCGGCACGAATTGCGCCGAGCCATAAGTTTCCGAGGTGGAGGTCGACACCACCCGAACCCCACCCGCCGAGCGCGCGGCCTGCAGCACATTCAGCGTGCCGGTGACGTTGGTCTGCACATAGGCGTCCGGCGAATGATAGCTGAACGGAATGGCAATCAACGCGGCCAGATGCAGCACAATGTCCGCCCCCTTGACCGCCGTCTCAACACCGTGCGGGTCGCGGATATCGCCCGCGATGACCTTGAACTGCCCCGCCACATCGCTTGGGGCGCGGTCCAGCCACCCCCAGCTGTTCAGCGAGTTGTACATCACGAACGCTGTCACATCGTGGCCATCGCGCACCAGCATTTCGGTCAGATGCGACCCGATGAAGCCGTCTGCGCCTGTTACCAGAACCTTACCCATGTGATCGACCTTTCGTCATTCTGTTGCAGCGCGCTGTCCAGCGTCTCTGCGTGTCTCAATTGAAATTTGTGGTTTTTACAAGAACGGCGGCTGACATGCGCCGTCAGCACGATACCGACGTTGCGGAAGGCAAGGGATGGCCTGCCAAGATCACAGCTCTTCCTGAACGCTGTCACGCAAGTCCTGCGACAAGGACAGGGCGCCCAACAGTTGCTGCATGACACGGTTGTAACGCGTGACCGGCTGTTCCGCGACAAAGATCACGTCCTGCGGGCGCAGTTCAATTTCAGAGGCGATCGACAGGCGCACGGGGTTAGAGCCATCCAGATGATAAGCGACCGCAGAGCCGCCATTGCGCCGGATCAGGTAGATCTGACTGCTGTCCGAGGTGAACAAGGCCAGTGCCGCGCGCGAAAACAGCGCGTCGCTTAGCGTTTGTCGTGCCTCGGCCGAGATTGCATACATGGATTGCGAGCCGACCTCACCGGTCAGTACAACCGTCTCGGGGCGATAATACATGTTCTCAAGGTAAACCCGGTCACCGCCTTGCAGATAATAGACCGGCTGTTGCGGGCTGGTGAGAATGTCGCGTGCCGACAGGCGATATTCCTCTGAGCCGCGGAAGATTTTCACGACCTTGTCAGCGCCCGGCTCCAGCGTGACGCCCGCGGTTGTCATCACTTCGCTCAAGGACGTAGGCCGGTCGGTAAACGGGATCGACGACGGCTTGGTAACGCCGCCGTAGAAGATTTTCTGCGAGTTGAACCCCTGCACCGAAACTTCAAAGCGCGGGTCTACGCCTGAGCGCAGAAGCGCGGCTGAGATTGCAGCTTCAGCCTCGGAGATCGTTTTGCCGACAACGTCGACACGTCCGACCTCGACAATACTGATATAGCCCTCTGACGTGACGGGCAGCGAGCGGACCGTGTATTCATCCGTCGCAGCCCCGGCGCTGTTGATCTGTGGCATCAGGCGCGCAAATTGTAACGTATCGCCGACGCCGATTTTATAGGTGGGGGCAGCACCAGATGCTGGCGGGCGTAGATCGATAAACGAATGTTCGTCCACCAACCGCGCCGCGCCGCGCAGATCCGAGCCAACCACCACCCTGCGTTTGAAGGGGGACATGTTGGCTTTCGCAGCAACCTCAGAGGTCAGGGCGACAATCTGTAAAGGGATCGCCTGCTGGTCTTCTGCGGCATCGGGTTTTGGCAATTTTTGTGGATTATAAAGGGTACCGCAGCTTGCCAAGGTAAGGGCCGCTGCCATCAAAATCATGATGGTCCGGTGAGGCATATTAATCATCCCAACAATAATACATCTGGCGGCGCAACTTCGCGAATAGCTTCGGCTGCAGATTTCCGCGCATCGCCCAAACGCGCCACGGCAACCATAGATGTCGGCAACGCGGTCATAATGGACAAAAAGGCACTTGGCACTTTATCATAATTGCATTTGAACAGCACCCGATCCAGCGGCGCGGTTTTCGCCTCGATGGTTTCAAGCGCGTTGCCCTTCAACAAGAGCGATGCAAGTTCTCCCAAATCTGATGTCGTCGCAGCCAGGGTCTGATCGGCAAGGGTCATCCGCCCGGACGGAAGATCAATGACAGCCGCGCGCAAACCCGCGTCAGACCATGCCGTGACAAGATGGCCAGCGATCATGTCCGACAGGCCACCCGCGGCGGGAGACACCGGCCACAGGACCGCATATTTGGAACTGTCCAGCGCATGGGCGGCAACATCGGCCGCTGTCGCGGACTTTTTCACAAAATAGACTTTCTTCGGCCGGATCGCCGCGATGATGGCCCGAACAGTGTGCAGGCAACCGGACATCGTGCTGCGGGACATTGCGACGACAATCCCGAAAACAACCCCCACAAAAGCCCCAGCCACGGCGATCAGAAGGGTTTTGGGCGCGGCGCGGTCCAGCGGGGGAACTGCGACCTGAAGGATCAGCCCGTTGGCTGCTTGAAATCCGCTTACGACGGACCTTGCCTTGTATTCCTCGACCAGCAATTCATAGGTCGTTTCCTGAACCTTGACGTCGCGCTGCAGCGTCATCAGATCCGAAGCCTCGTCTGCGGAAATCTTGGCATTGGCTTCGGCCGAGACAACCGCCGTGTCGATGTCGGTCAAGCGAAGGGCAAGAAGTTGCGTGATCTGTTGCAGCCGTTCCTTTGGCAGATCCGTGACCTTTGTCTCGGAATTTGACATCTGCGCCTGAAGGCGAAATTCGGAATTCAAAAGCTCCGGATAAGACGCGATGACCGCAGCTTGCTTTTCGGCGTTTCCAGCGGCTGAGATCAGCGCCGAGGCGCCTTCGATCATGCGTTTGGTCGAATCGCGCGTCTCGCGCAACTTCACCAGTTGCGACGAGCGGCGGACCAGATCCTCAACCGAAAGCGCGTTTCTGCTGATGGAAAACTCTTGCAGGCGCATGACCGCTGCATCCATTTCAGCCTGCACTTTTGCCAGCTGTTCGCCCAGATAGGACACCTCACGCACGGCTTTGGATTTCTGTTCATCCAATGTGTCGCTGAGGACTTTTTTGACAACGGCATTAGCGATCTTGGCCGCGGCTTCGGGGTTCACATGCGAAACGGTGGCCTCAAGGGATTCGTTCTTTGTGGTGCCGAGTTCGACCGACTTTTCGAACTTGCGCACAATCGCCTGATCGACTTCGCTGTCGCTCCAGCTGGTTTTGGGTTCCGTCCCGAACAGCCAATCAAGGAGCGAGGGCTTCTCTGGGCTCAGGCGGGGGTTGAAGTAGGGATCTTCATAAAGACCGGCGGTTTGTGCCAGCCCGATCACGAAATTCCGGCCCTTGACCCGATCGAAAACCAGCTTGTCTTCTTTTTCTGAACCGAGGCTCAGGCCAAGTGCCGCAGCTGCCCCCCCCAGATCGCCAAGCCCGCCATTACGACTGCCTTTTTCAATCGCAAAAACCGACTTTGCTTCATAGGTCGGGGTGATGAACAGCTTGGCGTAACCCACAGCCAAGCAGGCCACGGTCAATCCGGCCGTCACGATGGTGCGCCAGTTCGCGACGAGGCTGGCGGCAAGCTCGGCCAGATTGATTTCGTCGTCACGCGGAGCGTTTTGTTCTGTCATGGTATCGGGGCACTCAAGCAAAAGGGCAGCGGAAAGCCGGGCGGCGTTGGGTCAAGGCGGGGGCGTCGTGGAGTGGGGGGCGCTCTTGTCTGGCGTGGCTTCTGCCTGCCGAGTTTCTTGATGCAGAGCGGCAATCTCGGCGGTCAGGGCATCATGTTCCTGAATCTTCCGCGCCAGAAAACGCCCGGTCAGCGCCAGTTTTTCCGACATGCCCTCTGGCGTCAACAAATAAAGATAGCGGCGCTTGTCTTCGGCCGCGCGAAAATTCGTAAATTTTACAAAACCTTTTTCGACCAAGGCATGCAGGCAGTAATTTACCCGCCCCAGACTGACCCCCAGCCGGTCTGCCAGTTGTCTTTGGGTCAGCTCGGGTTCGCTTGCCAAAGCCCGCAGCGCGCGGAAGCGCAGGTCGCTTTGTTCGTTGTCACGAAGGCTGCTCATTACGCAAGCTGCCGCACAGACAGTGGCGCGCGCCATGCCTTTAGATCGGGGAAATACTCCGATTCGTTCATATTTGTACGGCTATAGCAGCGGGACACCCGAGGCAATGTGCGCGGCGCCCGACTGGCACAACCGGCGCCGTCACAGGCAAGGTTTTGCTTCCCTTGATTTGCAACGGATTGGGCGGCAACGGCGCCGCCTTGTTGCGGGGCGTCAAGGGGCCGTCGGTGCTGCGGCGGCGGGCAGCGGGGCCTTAAGGATGCCGTTTTCCCAAACCCCCTCTGAGGTTTCGCCGTTCTTGTAGGTCAGCTTGCCCGGTCCCTGCCGCTTGCCCTTGACGAACGCACCCTCATAGCGGTCGCCAGAGGGGTAGACGGCCAGGCCCTGGCCCTGCATTTCGCCTGCCGCCCAATCGCCCTCATAGCTGAAGCCGTCGGGCTGGGTGAGCTTGCCCTTGCCCTCGCGCTTGTCGGCCTTGAAGGCGCCTTCATAAACCGTGCCATCGGCCCAGCTGGCCTTGCCCACGCCGTCGCGCAGCCCGGCTTTCCAAGACCCGTCATAGCGGTAGCCATCGGCATAGCTCATCTCGCCCCGGCCTTCGGGTTTGCCTGCAACGACAGCGCCAGTATAGCTTGACCCATCGGCATTGCGCAGAGTGCCTGTTCCGGTCATCACGCCCGCGGCCCATTGGCCGTCATAGGATGCCCCCGACGGATAGCTGATCTTGCCCTTGCCATCCGGCAAATCAGCCTTGAAGCCGCCTTGATAGGTGGAGCCGTCCGGGTAGGTCAGTTGGCCTTGCCCCTCCATGCGGCCCGCCACCCAAGCACCGCGATAATGGGCCTTATCCGCCCCGACAAAGCTGCCCTGCCCATGGCGCTGATCGGCTTTGAACCCACCCTCATAGGTGCCCCCTTTGGCATAGATCATGCGACCTTCGCCCTCGCGTTTGCCCTGCACGAAACTGCCTTCGTAAACGTCACCATTGGGGTGTTCGAGCTTGCCGGTGCCATTGATCTGCCCCGCCTGCCATTGGCCGGTATAGCGCAGCCCATCCGGCAGCGTCAGCGTGCCCTCTCCCTCGCGCCGATCCGCCTTGAATGCGCCTGCATAGGTGCCGCCGTCGGGAAAGGTCACGCGGCCCTTGCCCTCTCTTGCGCCCGCAACCCAAGACCCTTCGTAGCGCAGGCCCTTGGCGTCGGTCAGAATGCCAGTGCCGTCATGCTTGCCGGATTTGAACTGCCCCTCATAGACGGACCCATCTGCATAGGCCGCGCGGCCGGTGCCGGTCATCTCGCTGGCGACCCAACTCCCCTCGTAGCTGCTGCCATCGGCATTGGTGATCTTGCCTGTCCCATCCGGTTTGCCCGCGACGAACTGGCCTTCGTAGACCGAGCCATTGGCATAGCGGGCACGTCCCTTGCCCTCGATCTGGCCCTTGGCCCATTCGCCTTCGTATTCAAAGCCCGAGGGCAATCGGTAGCTGCCGATTCCATCCTGCAACCCGTCCTTGAAGGTGCCTTCATAGACCGAGCCGTCATTGTACTGCTTGGTAATGACCTCGCCGTCCGTCTGCGCATGGGCAGGGCAGGCAAATGCGGCAAGCGTGGCCAACACCAAGGGGGAAAAACCGCGCTGTCGCATGGGAGGCCTTCTGAAAAACTGTTGGGGCCGAGAGTAGGGGGGCAAGGTGGCTCTGGCAAGATGGGGCGGATCGCGGCATGTAAGGGTTTCGTGATGACAGGAGCTTTGCCGATGCCCGCCTTTCCGCCCGATCATGTCCCTGCGGGTCTGCGCCCCTTGATGCAAGCGCTGGCCGAAGCGGCGCTTCAGGTTTCGGCGCGCATTGCGCGCAATGGGGTGGAGGAACATCTTGGCGCGGCGGCGGGTGTCAACAGCGATGGCGATGCGCAAAAGGCGCTGGATGTGATCGCCGATGACCTGTTTCTGGCCGCGGCAAAGGCGGGTGGGGTTCGGCACTATGCCTCTGAAGAACAGGAAACCGTGCTGGATCTTGGGGCAGGGGCGTGGGCGCTGGCGATTGATCCTTTGGATGGCTCATCGAACATCGACACCAACGTGTCGGTCGGCACGATCTTTTCGGTCTATCCGGCGGCCGAACTTCCGGATGCCAGCTTTCTGCGCCCGGTCGGCCAACAGATCGGCGCGGGCTATGTGATCTATGGGCCTCAGGTGGCGCTGGTCTGCTCTTTCGGGCAGGGCGTGCAGCGTTATGTGCTGGACCCCGAGGCGCGGGCGTTCGTGCTGGTCGATGCGGGCGTGCAAATTCCGCCCGCCGCGCCGGAATTTGCCATCAACGCGTCCAACTACCGGCATTGGCCCGCACCGATCCGGGCCTTTGTCGATGAATGTCTGGCAGGCACCGAAGGCCCGCGTGCGCGCAATTTCAACATGCGCTGGATCGCCTCTTTGGTGGCTGAAGCGCACCGCATTTTCATCCGGGGGGGCGTGTTCCTTTATCCTGCCGATGGCCGCAAAGGGTATGAGGCAGGGCGACTGCGCTTGATCTACGAATGTGCGCCAATGGCCTACCTTGCGGTGCAGGCCGGAGGTGGCGCGACCAATGGCTTGGATGACATTCTGTCGCTGACACCGCAAAGCCTGCATCAGCGCGTGCCTTTCGTCTTTGGCAGTCAAGTTAAGGTCGATCGGGTGGCCGCGCATTTCGCGGGGCAGGTGTAAGGCTTTTCCTTCCCCCGGAACCTGATAAAGATTTGGCCTTGGAATAACCGGAATAGGCCCATGTCCCATACCTTTCGTCTGACGCTTGCCCAGTTGAACCCCGCCGTGGGTGCGATCAAAGCCAATATCGCCTTGGCCTATGACGCTTGGGAACAGGGTCGGGCGGCGGGGGCGCGGATGGTGGCGCTGACCGAGATGTTCGTCACCGGGTATCAGACGCAGGATCTGATCCTGAAACCCGCCTTTGTTGCCGATGCCGAGCGGGCAGTGGCCGAACTTGCGGCCCGGATCGTTGATGGTCCGGCCTTGGGGATCGGTGGCCCGCACCGCCGTGATGGGCAGCTTTACAACGCTTATTATGTGCTGGAGGGCGGCAAAGTCGCCGCCACCGTGCTGAAGCACGAATTGCCGAATGACGGGGTGTTTGACGAAAAGCGGATCTTTGCCTCTGCCCCCTTGCAAGGGCCTTATCGCATCGGCCCGCTGCGCATCGGCTCTCCGATTTGCGAAGATGCTTGGCATGCCGATGTATCGGAAACGCTGGCCGAGTCGGGCGCGCAGATTCTGCTGGTCCCGAACGGTTCGCCGTATCACCGCGGAAAACCTTCGGTGCGCACCAATCTGATGGTGGCGCGGGTGGTCGATACCGGGCTGCCATTGGTCTATCTGAACATGGTTGGCGGGCAGGACGATCAGGTGTTTGACGGCGCATCTTTCGTGCTGAACCCCGGCGGCGCCTTGGCGGTGCAGATGCCGCAATTCCTGCCCTGCATTACCCATGTCGATTTCGAGGAAACCGCTTCGGGCTGGCGCGCGAACCAAGGGTTGATGGAAAGTCTGCCCCGCATTGTTGAGGCCGACTATCACGCCATGGTCATCGGCACGCGGGATTATCTGGCGAAATGCGGCTTCAAAAAGGTGCTGTTGGGTCTGTCGGGCGGGATCGATTCTGCGCTGGTGGCGGCCATTGCGGCAGATGCCATCGGGGCGGAAAATGTGCGCTGCGTCATGCTGCCGTCGCGCTTTACCTCGGCAGCCTCGCTTGAGGATGCGGGCGAGGTGGCGCGTAACCTTGGGACGCGGCTGGACACGGTATCCATTTCCGGCCCGCAAGAGGCTGTGGGCGAGGCGCTGGCTGATTTGTTTGCCGGCACCGCGCCGGGGATTACGGAAGAAAACGTCCAAAGCCGGTTGCGCGGTGTGCTGCTGATGGCGATGTCGAACAAGTTCGGCGAGATGCTTTTGACCACCGGCAACAAATCGGAAATGGCTGTCGGCTATTGCACGATCTATGGCGATATGAATGGCGGCTATAACCCGCTGAAAGACCTGTATAAAACTCGCGTTTTTGAAACCTGTCGCTGGCGCAATGACAATCACCGCGATTGGATGAAAGGCCCCGAAGGCGTGGTTATCCCGCCGCGCGTGATCGAAAAGCCGCCGTCGGCAGAACTGCGGGACAACCAGAAAGACCAAGACAGCCTGCCCCCCTATGAGGTCTTGGATGACATTCTGGATGGGTTGATTGAGCAGGAATTGTCGGTGGCCGAAATCACCGCCAAGGGTCATGACCGGGCGATTGTGAAGAAGGTCGAACACCTGCTTTACATCAGCGAATACAAGCGCTTCCAATCCGCCCCCGGCACACGGCTGACCAAAAAGGCGCTGTGGTTGGATCGGCGCTATCCCATGGCGATGCGCTGGCGGGATGAGAGCTGATCAGACAGCTGCGAGCATGACCTGCGGCAAGAGCCGCGCCACATCTTCGGCGCGGCAAAGGTCGGTGGCGGGGGTCATGACCGCCGCGGCGGCGCAGGCGGTGGCATGGCGCAGCGCCTGCGGCAGATCCTGCCCCGCTGCAAGCGTCAGAACCAGACCCGCAACAAAGCTGTCGCCAGCGCCCACGGCGCTGATCACCTGCACGTTTGGCGCGCGCGCCATCAGCCGCAAGCCCTTGGTGACCAGCACATTGCCTTCGGCCCCGCGGGCGATCAGCACTGCCTTTGCCACGTCGCGGTTCACCAGTTCGGTGGCGAAATCGGCAGTGGCTTTGGGGCTGGCCAAAGGGCTGCCGCTCAAGGCTTCGGCCTCGGCGCTGTCCATCCGCAGCACTTCAAGGCCGGGGATTGGCTGCGCGACGGCCTGCGCCAAGGCGCGGCCCGAGGTGTCCAGCACAACCTGCATACCGGGCAGGGCGGCGGCAAGTCGGGCCGGAAAATCTGCAGGCACACCGGGCGGTTGGCTGCCCGAGATCACCGCGTAACCGCCGGGGCGGGCAATCTCGGCCAGTCGGGCAAAGACCTGTGCCTGATCGCCCGCGCCCCAATCCGGGCCGGGCAGCAGGAAGCGATATTGCTGGCCGCTGGTGGTTTCTGTCACGGTCAGGGATTGTCGCGTCTCACCGGGGCTTTGCAGCACCTGAAATTGCAAACCACCGGCCTGCAACAGCCCTGCCATCTGCGCCCCGGTTGCCCCGCCAAGTGCCACCAAGGCTTGGGATTGTCCGCCCAAGGCATGGATCGCCCGGCTGACGTTCAGCCCACCCCCGCCGGGGTTCAGCGTTGGTGCGCCACAGCGCAGCTTTTCACCCGGAACAACATGGGCGACATGGGTGGACACATCCAGTGCCGGGTTCAGTGTCAGAGTAAGGATCGCCGCTTGGGCCATTCACTCGACAAATTCGACAGAGTTTTCAAAGCTGACGGTCTTACCCGAATTCTTGTCGCGCAGCGTGGTTTGCAGCACATAGCGACCCGGCGGCACGCCTGTAAGATTGTAGGTCAGATTGGCCTGAAACTCACGGTTTGGATAGCGCGAGGTCAGGTCCAATTCGGTAATGTCCATCAGATCGCCCAGCACTTCGCCTGCTTCGTTCATCACCTTGAGATCAACAAAGAAACCGATCGAATAAAGCCCCTCACCGGGGTTGCCATAGCCAAAGCCCATCGGCTCGGCATAGATCAACACTGGTTCGCCAATCTTGAATTTGTCATTGGGGCGGGGGTTGTAGATGCCATAGCCCGATGCCGGCTCCGAAATCAAAACCGTCTCGCCGATCGCCAGCGCGCTGGTGGCCTCCCAGACCTTGCCCATGACCTCGCGCGCGGCCGAGATCGCCCCGGCGTCGTCGCCCGAGCCCAAAAGGGTTTCCACCTCTGCGGCCTTGTCGGCAATTTCCCCGGCGACGACCGGGGTCGCAGCAAGCGCAATGGCCAGGGTCAGCGGGCGCGCAAAGATCATGGTCAAGTCCCTTTCAGGCGTCGAAAATCGAACAATGTTGCGACCATGATAGCGGCAGGCGGGGGCCGTGGCCAAGTGCGAAGATGCAAGGACCGTTTTGTGCCGATTTGTGGGGGGGCCGTGGCCTAGCCTAAAGCATCAATTGATAGGAGGCGGGCACATAGCGAAACCCGGTGTCTGTCGTCTCGACAAAGCCCACTCCGGGGAAGGGCATGTGATAGCCGATGAAGGGCAATCGGTCGGCCGCAATCCTGCCAAACACGGCTTTGCGGGTGGCAGCCGCGGCAGCTTTGTCAGCGTCAAAGCGCACCTCCCAGTCGGGATGCGCCAAGGACCAGACATAGTGATTTGCGCAATCGGCCGTGAGCACAAGCTGCTTGCCGCCACTGTCCAGCATGAAGGCCATATGCCCCGGGGAATGGCCAAAGGCAGCCAGCGCGGTGATGCCGGGGGCCACCGTGCCGCCATCGTCCAAGAAGGTCATCTTGTCGTTCAGGGGCTTCACCTTGGTGTCAAAGCCTTCATTCGCGGCCCCGGACCAGTGATTGTGTTCCACCGCCCCCGTGACATAGCGGGCACGGGCAAAGGTCGGCCCAGCCTCTCCCATCAAGCCGCCGATATGGTCGCCGTGCATGTGGGTCAATACCACGGTGTCGATCTGATCCGGGCTTATCCCGGCTGCGGCCAGCGCGGCCGTGATTCCGGCCGGATCAAGCCCTGTGTCGAACAGCACCAGCTCTGCCCCCGTGTTCACAAGCGTTGGCGTGAAGAAGTTCATCGTCTTGTCCGCGGGAATGAAAGCGGCCGCAGAGGCGTCGGCGAAATCGGTGTCTGAGACGTTCAGGCCATAGGTTTCGCGTGGTTTGTCATTCGGACGGGTGCCTGCAAGAAGCGTAGTCACCTCGAATGCCCCCAGCACGAAGCGATGAAATTGCGCCGTTGCGGCGCCCTGTTTTTCAACTTGGGCCATGGCTGGACGGGCAAGGGGCAAAAGCGGCAGGCTTGCGGCGGCAAGCAAAGCGTGACGGCGGGACAGAAGGGACATTGCGGCTCTCCTTTTGCTCAAGGGCAAAAGGGTAGAGCGGTGGGGTCGAAAGTCCCCTCACAATTGCGCGAGGCGGCGTCATTCCCACCACGGGTCGATGCGGGCAATGTCGGCGTCGGACCAGCCGAAGTGATGGGCAAATTCATGCACCGTGACATGGGTGACCAGATCGGCCAGGCCAATATCGCCACGTTCAACCCATTCTTCCAGTATAGGTCGGCGGAACAGCCAGACCACATCCGGCTGATGCGGCTGATCTGAAATGGATTTTTCGGTCAACGGGGTGCCTTCGTAAAGCCCGGTCAGATCATAGGGGCTGTCGATTCCCATGGCTTCAAGAATGTCATCCGGTGCAAAATCCTCGACCCGCAGGGCGACCTGCAACGCCGCCGCGCGATGGGGTTCGGGCAGGGCCAGCACAGCGTCGCGGGCAAGCGCCTCGATCAGCTCCAACGAGGGGGCAACGCTGTCGGGGGCGGGCAGTGCGGCAAGCGGAAGGGGGGCGTCTGGCTGGGTCATGACGAAAAGGTAGCCCCGCACCGGCATGGACGGAAGGGCCAAACTGGACAAAGCCTGCCCCTTGTGACAGGGAAAGGCGGTTCAAGGAGACCGCAGATGACCGTCACCCGCTTTGCCCCCTCGCCCACCGGCTATATCCATGTCGGCAACCTGCGCACTGCGCTGATGAATTACATGATCGCGCGCCAGACCGGCGGCACCTTTATCCTGCGGCTTGATGATACGGATCAGGAACGCTCGAAGCAGGAATATATCGACGGTCTGAAGGAAGACCTTGCTTGGCTTGGCATCAAGTATGACCGCATCGAGCAGCAGTCAAAGCGCATGGCGCGTTATGCCGAGGCGGCCGAACAGCTGAAGGCAGCGGGCCGTTTCTACGAGTGCTTTGAAACGCCGGTTGAGCTGGACCTGAAGCGCAAAAAGCTTCTGAACATGGGCAAGCCCCCGGTCTATGACCGTGCCTCCTTGCATCTGACCGAAGAGCAGAAGGCTGCCTTCCGCGCCGAGGGGCGGCAGGGCTATTGGCGCTTCAAGCTGGATATTGAGCGGATCGAGTGGAAAGACGGCATCATCGGGGATATTTCGATTGATGCGGGGTCGGTCAGCGACCCGGTGTTGATCAAGGCGGACGGGCAGGTCTTGTACACCTTCGCCTCCTCGGTGGACGATGTGGATATGGGCGTGACCCATATCGTGCGCGGGGCCGACCATGTGACCAATACCGCGACGCAGATCCAGATCATGAAGGCCTTGGGCGGCACCCCGCCGACCTTTGCGCACCATTCGCTGTTGACGGGCGCGCAGGGCGAGGAACTGTCCAAGCGTCTGGGGGTTCTGTCCTTGCGCGACCTTCGGGCGCGTGGCGTGGCGCCGATGGCGCTTCTGAGCCTGATGGCGCGTCTGGGTTCGTCGAAGCCGGTGGAACTGGCCGGATCGATGGAAGACTTGATTGCCGGGTTTGATGTGGGGTCGTTTGGCGCGGCGCCGACCAAATTTGATGCCGAAGACCTGTTCCCGCTGACCCGCGCGCATGTGCAATCCTTGCCCTTCAGCGCCGTGGCAGAGCGCATCGCAGCACTTGGTGTGCCCGCGGAGAAGGCCGAAGCCTTCTGGAGCGTGGCAAAGGGCAACATCACGGTGCTGGACGATCTGGGCCAATGGTGGGCCTTGTTCCGCGATGGGGCGGCCCCGTTGGTCGCCGATGAGGACCGCGATTTTGTGGCGCAGGCCTTGGCGCTGCTGCCGGCGCAGCCTTGGACCACCGCCACGTGGGGCGAGTGGACGCAAGTGGTGAAAGAGGCCACTGGGCGCAAGGGCAAGGGGCTGTTCATGCCACTGCGCAAGGCGTTGACGGGGCGCGAGAACGGCCCGGAGATGGCCGATGTGATGCCCTTGCTGGCGAAACGTCCGGCGTTGTGATCTGCTGACATCCCGGGGGCTGCGTGCCCCCGGACCCTTCGGGATATTTGGGCCAGATTTAAGGCCAAGGAGCCGTGCATGGCTGGGCCGGGCGGACGGGCGAAGTTTGTTGACGGCAGTCTGATGCGGCACATCACGGTGATGTCGCTGACGACCTCTGTCGGGTTGATGGCGATTTTTGCCGTTGATCTGATGAACATGGTGTTCATCTCTTGGCTGAAGGATGAGGATATCACTGCGGCGGTTGGCTATGCCGGGGCGATCCTGTTTTTCACCACGGCCTTCGGGATTGGTCTTTCGATTGCCGTGTCGGCGCTGGTGGCCCGGGCGGTCGGCATGCGCGATCTGGCGCTCGCACGGGAAAAGGCGACCAATGGACTGATTTTGGGTATCGGTCTTGGTGTTCTGTTTACCGCCGCGGTCTGGGTCTTTTTGCCGGGTTTTATCAGTCTTTTGGGCGCGACCGGGCGCACCCATGATCTGGCGCTGCATTTTCTGCGCATTGTCGTGCCATCCCAGCCGTTCCTTTTGGTGGGCATGATTGGCGGGGCGATCTTGCGCAGTCATGGTGATGCGCGGCGCGCGATGATGGCGACGGTCTGGGGGGCGGTTGCCAATGCGGTGCTGGACCCGGTGTTGATCTTTGGTCTGGGCTGGGGGCTGACGGGGGCGGCGGTTGCCTCGGTTGTCAGTCGGGCTGTGATCGCGGCCTTGGCGCTTTTGCCGATCATACGCCATCACGGCGGCTTTGACCGTCCGACCGCACCGGGAATACTGGCCGATGCGCCGCCGGTCTTTGGCATCGCCGGGCCTGCGATCCTGACGCAATTGGCCACCCCGGTGGGGCAGGCGATCGTCACGCGGATGGTGGCGGGCTATGGCGAGGCGGCGGTGGCGGGCATGGCCATAGCGGGCCGTCTGACGCCCGTGGCCTTGGGCGTGATCTTTGCCATGTCAGGGGCGGTCGGGCCGATCATCGGGCAGAACTTTGGCGCAGGGCGGATGGATCGGGTCCGGCGGGCCTATCTTGATGCGTTGATCTTTACGGGGGTTGTGGTGGCGATCATGACAGTGATCCTGTTTGCCCTGCGCGGGCCGATCGCCGATCTCTTTCACGCGACGGGCCTGACGCGCGAATTGCTGTACCTGTTCTGCGGCCCGCTCTGCCTGCTGTTTTTCTTCAACGGCGCGATCTTTGTCGCCAATGCGGCCTGCAATAATCTTGGGGCGCCCTTTACCTCGACCGCGATCAACTGGGGGCGTCATACCCTTGGCACGGTGCCTTTCGCGCTGTGGCTTGGCGCTGTTTGGGGGGCCGGTGGCGTGTTGATCGGGCAGGCGGTGGGCGGCGTGGTCTTTGGGGCTTTGGCGATTTGGCTGGGCCTTCGGACGATTGCCAAGGCCCAGCCCGTCTTGAAGTGATTTTTCGGCAAAGCACATCGCATCAGGCCAGCCCGCGCCACGTTACTGGCGATTTCCCCACCCGTCCTATGCGACTTGGCTGACCCGTCTTATTCGGAGCAACTGACCTCATAGGCGGTGCTGCCCGGCGTGTTGTTGATCCGATAGCAATGTTGCACCCCGGCGTCGTCGACGCAGGTCGTCCACGATGTCCCGTCGCCCTGATCCATCCAGTCCGTGCAGCTGGCCGAGGCCTGCGCGGCGCTGACGATGGTCAACATCGCAACCGTAGCGAAAACAGAAGCTTTCTTGCGTTGCATGGCTCACCCTCCTTTTGAATCCATGCGTGGCATTAGATCAAATCTGGGGCGGTCTGTCTTTGATGTCTGTCAAAACCGCCTTCGGCAGCACGGAATTCCTTTGGATCGTGGCGGGCTGTTGCTGCTTTTGGCAAAGGCGCGGTGTGAAATGGCGGCGATCTGCCGCAAAACGATTGCATACCGTCGCATTCTTTTCGCTGGACAGGCTTTGGCGGCTTGGGATAGCTAAAGGCGTCAGTTCGGGAGAATCCGGGGAAAGCTCGGTGCCGAAGGAGCAACCGCCCCGGTAAACTCTCAGGCGCAAGGACCGTTCTGGCACACAGACTCTGGAGAGTGGCGTGAAAGCGCCCGCCGAAGGGATAACGATCTCAGGCGCCCATACCGACGATTTCGGGGGGCAAGGACAGAGGGGGCACCGAGGACAGGGGGACTGTCTGAACGGTGCCGGTTTGCGTTTTTCCGGCGGAAAGTGGGGCGGCTTTGGCCGATGAGCTTCTGTATTTGGGTCTGAATGACCTGCATGTCGCGCTTGGCGGCAAGATGGTGCCTTTCGCGGGCTACTCCATGCCGGTGCAATACCCGATGGGGGTGATGAAAGAGCATCTCCACACCCGCGTGGCGGCGGGGCTGTTTGATGTCAGTCACATGGGCCAAGTGATCTTGCGCCCCAAGGGCAGCTATGAAGAAACCGCGCTGGCGTTCGAGGCGCTGATGCCGGTGGATGTGCTGGGTGTAAAGCCGGGCCGCCAGCGCTATGGGCTGTTCACCAATGATGCGGGCGGAATTCTGGATGACCTGATGTTCGCCAACCGGGGCGATCATATTTTTGTCGTGGTCAATGCGGCCTGCAAACACGCCGACATCGCCCATATGACGGCGCATCTGTCGGGCGTTTGCGAGGTGATCCCGGTCACGGACCGTGCGCTTTTGGCGCTGCAAGGGCCGCAGGCGGAAACGGCGCTGGCCCGTTTGGTGCCGGAAGTTGCGGCGATGAAATTTATGGATGTTGGCGTCTTTGGCGACATCTGGGTTTCGCGGTCTGGCTACACGGGGGAAGATGGTTTCGAAATCTCGATCCCGCAGGCGCAGGCAGAGGCTTTCGCCACAAAACTCCTCGACATGCCCGAAGTCCTGCCCATCGGTCTTGGCGCGCGTGACAGCCTTCGGCTGGAGGCCGGGCTGTGCCTCTATGGCCATGACATTGACACCACGACCAGCCCGGTTGAGGCGGGGTTGAACTGGGCCATCCAGAAAGCACGCCGGTCGGGCGGCGCGCGCGAGGGGGGCTTCGCCGGTGCGGCCCGCATCCTGCGCGAGTTGGCGGAAGGCCCGGCGCGGCTTCGCGTGGGGCTGCGCCCCGAGGGCCGTGCGCCGATGCGCGAACACACGGCCCTGTTCGCGGGCGATGCGGCTTTGGGCGAAATCACCTCGGGCGGGTTTGGCCCCAGTGTCGAGGCCCCCATCGCCATGGGCTATGTGCCCGCAAAATATTCTGAAATCGGCACCAAGCTGGACGGCGAGGTGCGGGGTAAACGGATGGCTGTGACGGTCGCGCCGATGCCCTTCCAACCTACAACCTACAAACGCTGAGGACTGACCCATGAAATACACCAAAGAACACGAATGGCTGCGCGTCGAAGGCGATCTGGTCGTGGTGGGCATCACAGAACACGCGGCCACCGCGCTGGGGGATGTGGTTTTTGTAGAACTGCCCGAAGTGGAAACCCAAGTCGCCGAGGGCGATGAGGTTTCGGTCATCGAAAGCGTCAAGGCGGCCTCTGACATTCTGGCCCCGGTTGATGGTGAAATTGTTCTCGTCAATGACAAGCTGACCGACAGCCCGTCCTTGGTGAACGAAGACCCGCTGGGCGCGGGCTGGTTTTTCAAGATGAAGCTCGATGATCTGTCGGTGCTCGACCAGTTCATGGACGAAGACGAATACAACGATCTGATCGCCTGATCGGTTCCGGAGTTTGATCCAAACTCCGGCCCATTTCGCTGAAGCTGAAACCAGTCGGGCGGTCGCCGCCCGGCCCGATCCTTTATTGCATGAGGCAAGGCCATGACCTTCACGCCAACCGCTTACGATCCTTATGATTTCGCCAACCGCCGCCACATCGGCCCGTCTCCAGCCGAGATGGCCGAGATGCTGAAAACCGTCGGGGTGCCGTCGCTTGATGCGCTGATTGACGAAACCGTTCCGGCCTCGATCCGGCAGTCGATCCCCCTTGGCTGGGCACCTTTGTCGGAACATGACCTTTTGGCCCGCATGCGGCGGGTGGCGGGGCGCAACAAGGTGCTGACCAGCCTGATCGGGCAGGGCTACTATGGTACCGTCACCCCTCCGGCGATCCAGCGCAACATTCTGGAAAACCCGGCGTGGTACACCGCCTATACCCCCTACCAGCCCGAGATTGCCCAAGGGCGGCTTGAGGCGCTTTTGAATTATCAGACCATGGTGGCGGACCTGACGGGTCTGGAAATTGCCAACGCCAGCCTGTTGGACGAGGCAACGGCAGCCGCCGAGGCCATGACCATGGCCGAACGTGTGGCGAAATCGAAAGCCAAGGCGTTCTTCGTCGACGAAAACTGCCATCCGCAAACCATCGCCGTCATCAAAACCCGGGCGCTGCCTTTGGGGTTCGAGATCATTGTGGGGGCACCTGAGGCGCTGGTGCCGGAACAGGTATTCGGCGCAATCTTCCAATATCCGGGCACTTGGGGCCATGTTGGCGACCTGACCGGGGTCATTGCCGCCTTGCATGCTGCCAAGGCCGTGGCTGTGGTGGCGACCGATCTGCTGGCGCTGACCATGCTGAAAGAGCCGGGCGCAATGGGGGCCGATATTGCCATCGGCTCGTCGCAGCGCTTTGGCGTGCCAATGGGCTATGGTGGCCCACATGCGGCATTTTTCGCCTGCAAGGACGAACACAAGCGCAACATGCCGGGCCGGATTGTCGGTGTGTCGATCGACGTGCGCGGCAACAAGGCCTACCGCCTTGCCCTGCAAACCCGCGAGCAGCACATCCGCCGCGAAAAGGCGACCTCCAACGTCTGCACCGCGCAGGCCTTGCTGGCGGTGATGGCCAGCTTCTACGCCGTCTTCCACGGCCCGGTTGGCCTGCGCGCAATTGCCGAGCGGGTGCATTCGCTGACCGTCCGTCTGGCCAAGGCGTTGCGCGATGCGGGCGCCACCCTGCCGCCAAAGGCGTTTTTCGACACCATCACGGTCGAGGTCGGCGTGGGGCAGGCCGGTATTCTGGCCGCCGCGCGTCTGGAGGGGCTGAACTTCCGCAAGGTTGGCACCGATCATGTCGGCATCAGCCTTGATGAAACCAGCGACGAAGATGTGCTGCGCCGCGTCTTGCGGGCCTTTGGCATCGCCGATGCGCCGCCGGTCAGTGCAGAACTCGGCTTCCCCGAAGACCTGCTGCGGACGAGCGATTACCTCACCCATCCGGTTTTTCACATGAACCGGGCGGAATCGGAAATGATGCGCTATATGCGCCGGCTTTCTGACCGCGATCTGGCGCTGGATCGGGCGATGATCCCCCTCGGCTCTTGCACGATGAAGCTGAACGCGGCGGCCGAAATGATGCCGATCACCTGGCCCGAGTTTGGGGCGTTGCACCCCTTTGTGCCGGTCGATCAGGCGCTGGGCTACCGCGAGGCGATCGAAGATCTCACGGCGAAGCTGTGCGAAATCACCGGCTATGACGCCTTTTCCATGCAGCCGAACTCGGGCGCGCAGGGCGAATATGCCGGGCTGTTGACCATCCTCGCCTATCACCGCGCGCGGGGGGACAATGATCGCAAGGTCTGCCTCATTCCGGTTTCGGCCCATGGCACCAACCCGGCCAGCGCCCAGATGGCCGGGATGGAGGTTGTCGTCGTCAAATCCATGCCGAACGGAGATGTGGATTTGGACGACTTCCGCGAAAAGGCGACGGCTGCAGGAAGCCGTCTGGCGGCTTGCATGATCACCTATCCCTCAACCCATGGGGTGTTTGAGGAAACCGTGAAAGAGGTCTGCAAGATCACCCATGACCACGGGGGCCAAGTCTATATTGACGGGGCCAATATGAACGCGTTGGTCGGTCTGGTGAAACCGGGTGAGATTGGCGGCGATGTCAGCCATTTGAATTTGCACAAGACCTTTGCCATCCCGCATGGCGGCGGCGGTCCGGGCATGGGGCCGATCGGGGTGCGCGCCCATCTGGCGCCCTATTTGCCGGGCCACCCGGAAACCGGCGGCGAGGAAGGCCCGGTGTCGGCCGCGCCCTACGGCTCTGCCTCCATCCTGCTCATCTCTTGGGCCTATTGCCTGATGATGGGCGGCGAGGGGCTGACCCAGGCGACCCGCGTGGCAATCTTGAACGCAAACTATATCGCCAGCCGGTTGAAGGGCGATTACCCGATCCTGTTCATGGGCAACAAAGGCCGCGTCGCGCATGAATGCATCCTCGACACCCGCCCCTTCGCCGAGGCGGGGGTAACGGTGGACGATATCGCCAAGCGCTTGATCGACAACGGGTTCCATGCGCCGACCATGTCTTGGCCGGTGGCGGGCACGCTGATGGTGGAGCCGACGGAATCGGAAACCAAAGCCGAGATCGACCGCTTCATCACCGCGCTGCTGGCCATCCGCGCCGAGATCAAATCGGTCGAGGCCGGCGAGATTTCGGCGGAAGACAGCCCCCTGCGTCACGCGCCGCATACGGTGAATGACCTCGTGGCTGACTGGGATCGTAAATACAGCCGCGAGCAGGGCTGCTTCCCGCCCGGCGCCTTCCGCGTTGATAAATACTGGCCCCCCGTGGGCCGGGTCGACAACGTCTGGGGCGACCGCAACCTGACCTGCATCTGCCCGCCCTTGGAAAGCTATCTCGAGGCGGCAGAGTAACCGTCTCTCCTCCTGCGCGCGCCGCGCTTCTCGTCGTGGCGCGCGTGGTTTCGGCTGCAGCCCTGCGGGGTGATGGTGAGTTTGGATATTTAAGCCACGTTGAAGGCCTTTAATGTGGTCCAAATATCCCGGGGGTAGGGGCCCTTGGCCCGAGGGGGGCAGCGCCCCCTTTTGCTTGACGAAGGGTCGGCGAAACGCCTAGGCAGACCAGATGAGCGAGATGACCCAAAACTCTACTTTTTCTGATGGCCTGCTGGCGGGATTCCCCATTGTCCTTGGCTATTTCCCGATCGCTTTTGCCTTTGGCGTCGCCGCGACGGGGCAAGGTTTGAATGGATGGGAGGCCTTTGGCCTGTCGCTGATCGTCTATGCCGGGGCGGCGCAGTTTCTGGCGCTGGCCTTGATAACATCGGGCGCCCCGGTGTTGATCGCGGCCTTCACGCTGGTCGCGATGAACTTGCGGCATGTGCTGTATGGGCCTGCGTTGCTGAAGCGGGCGGGGGCGGCTATCTCGCGGCGCTATGCTTGGGCTTGGGCCTTTGGCCTGACCGACGAGGTGTTTGGTGCGGCCTTGGGCCAGCTTGCGCGGGGACGCCGGTTTTCGGAACCCTTCATGTTCGGCCTTGGCCTTGCGGCCTATGCCAGTTGGCTGTCCGGCACCGCTTTGGGGGCCTATGCCGGGGGGGGCGCCTTGCAAGGCTGGCCCGTCTTGGAGGCCGCTTTGGGTTTCATGTTGCCCGCGCTGTTTCTGGCGCTCTTGTTGTCGATCCTGTCTCGCGCCCAAGTGCCGGTGATTGCCGTGGCGGCTGTGGCGACGGTGTTGGTCAGTCTGCTGGTGTCTGGCACGGCGGGGATTTTGGCCGGGATGATCGCCGGGGCGGCTGCGGGCCTGCTTGGCCTAGGAGGGCGCGATGCGGGCTGACATTCTGACCTTGGCGCTGATCGTGGGCCTGTTCACATGGGCCTTCCGCTTTTTCCCGACGCGGGCCGATATCTCGCGGTTGCCGCAAGGTGGGGCCTTGTCGCGCTTTTTGGCCGCAACTGGCCCGGCTGCGATTGCGACCTTGTTCACCGCTTCGGTGGTTCCCTTTGTGGAAGGCGGCCTGCCTTTGCCTTTGGCGTTTGGAACTGTGGCCGTTTTGGCCGTGTATACTGCAAGCCGGTCCGTGGTGGGGGCAACGATGGCGGGATCGGTTGGCTATGGTTCGGGGGTTTGGCTTCTCGGGACTGTGTGATCTAGGTCAAGACAGGATGCCGTGCGCCGGGCTAGAGTGGCTCCGCGAACAGGAGAGAACCAATGTCCGACATCACGCTTGAAATTGCCCCGGCCAAGGTTGTGCATGTCATCTACCAAGCACGCGAGGGCGGGCTGGCGGATGCCGAATTGCGCGAATTCATTGCAGGGCTGAATGATGATGAAAAAGCGCATCTGACGGCGATTGCCTGGGTCGGGCGCGGCGCCTTTGAGGCGGAAGACTTTCAGGAAGCGCTGGCCACCGCCTATGCCGAGGCCACCACACCAACCGAAGACTACCTGATGGGGATGCCGCATCTGGCCGAGAATCTTGAAGCCGGGCTTGAGGCTTTGGGCATTGATGTGTCGGGTGAGGAAGAGGATTTCCTCTAAGCTGCCCTTGACGTTCCGGCCACGCACTCCGATTTATTCGATAATTGGAATGTGGGGTGTGCCATGAGCGATGCCGTCAAACTGACCTGTGTCACCTGTGGCCAGATGAATCGCGTGCCGCTGGCCAAGCTGGCCGATGGGCCGAAATGCGGCTCCTGCGGTGATCCTTTGGCGGATGGCAAGGTGGCCGAACTGGATGCGCGGAGCCATGACAAGGCCGTGCGGGGCGATGAGTTGCCTTTGCTCGTTGACTATTGGGCGCCTTGGTGTGGCCCCTGCCGGATGATGGCCCCGGAATTTGCCAAGGCCGCGCAAGCGTTGAAGGGCAAGGTGCGGCTTGTAAAGCTGAACACCGAAGATCACCCCGACATTGCGGGGCGTGCCCGGATTCAGGGCATTCCGGCCTTGGTGTTTTATCGCAAGGGCCGCGAGGTTGCCCGTCTGGCGGGCGCGCGACCCGCGGCCGACATTCTGGCCTTTGTGCAGGCACAACCAAGCGCACGCGTGTAGGCGCACAGAAATTCCGCTAGGGCGGACGGGTTTGCCCCGATACTCTGCCTGCAAAGGGCGGAGGACGGATGGACGATCTGTGGCGTCGCAAGGGCTGGGCAGGTCTGTCGCTGGCGCGGCAATTCGCCTTGGCGGGTGGGGTAGTGATGCTGGCGGCCACGCTTCTGGTCGGCTGGTTCGTCGCGGGCCGCATCGAGGAGGTGGTGGTGCGCAACACCGCCAATGCCACTGCGCTTTACATGGAAAGTTTCGTTGCACCTCTGACACAAGATCTTGCCCGCCATGAAAACCTGTCGGATGCCAGCCGCCAAAGCATTGGCGCCTTGCTCGAGGGTACGGCATTGGGGCGCCGGGTTGTCAGTTTCAAGATCTGGCGCGAGGGCGGGCTTTTGGTTGATGCCTCGAACACCGCGTTGGTCGGCCAACGCTTCCCTCCGACCGAAAATCTGAAACTTGCCTGGGCCGGTGAGGTGCGGGCGGATTTTGAAGATACCGGCGACCCCGAAGATGCACATGAAAACGCGTTGCATGTGCCCTTGCTGGAGATCTATTCGCCCATCCGCGAGATTGAGACGGGACGGGTGATCGCTGTCGCCGAATTCTATGAGGTGGCGACACAGCTGAAATCCGACCTCGCTCGGGCGCGGCTGGCCAGTTGGGGGACTGTTGCGGCGGTGATGCTGGCGATTGCAGCGGGTCTTTTTGCCATTGTGCTGCGCGGTTCGCACACCATCGACGCCCAGTTGGCCGCGCTGACCGAAATGTCGGCCCGCAATGTGGCGTTGCGCTTGCGGGTACAGGGGGCAGCGGCCCGCTTTGCGGCGATGAACGACCAGACCTTGCGACGGATCGGGGCGGATCTGCACGATGGTCCGGCGCAGTTGATGGGGTTTGCCGCGTTGCGTCTGGATGCCTTGCGCCGCGCGGCGGGGCCAGAGGCTGGCCCGGCCGTTGATGAAGTTGCCCGCGCGGTGAAAGACGCTATTGCCGAGGTGCGCACCATTTCACGCGGGTTGTCCCTACCCGATATCGACCGACGATCACTGGCCGATCTGGTGCAGGGTTTGGCTGAGGCGCACAAGGCGCGAACCGGCTCTGAGGTGACGGTCGAAACCCGGATTGACCCCGGTGTCGATCTGCCCGAGGCGGTGAAGATTTGCATCTACCGCTTCGTGCAGGAAGGGCTCAACAATGGCTGGCGCCACGCCGAGGGTCGTGGCCAAGAGGTCAGACTGCACATCAACCCCCACGCGTTGTCGTTGATCGTGGCCGATCGCGGGCCGGGCTTTGCCGCTCCGCCGCCGGGGCCGGGGGCCGATGGCACGTCATTGGGGCTCATGGGCGTGGCGGATCGGGTTGAAAGTTTGGGGGGACAGTTTTCGGCGCGCAATCGCGACGGTGGCGGGGCAGAATTGGTGATGACGTTAGATTTAAGGGGTATGTGATGGACAAGGTTATTCGGTTGGTTCTGGTGGACGATCACCCGATCTACCGCGAAGGGGTCGCCCGGACGCTGGCCGATGCGGGCGGTATCGAAGTGGTGGGGCAGGCGGCGGATGGCGAGGCCGCCGTGGCGGTGATTGCCGAATGTCAGCCGGATCTGGTGCTGTTGGATATCTCGATGCCCAAGGGCGGGGGGCTGCCCGCCTTGGCGCGTATCACGCAGCTTGCGCATCCGCCCAAGGTGGCGATGCTCACCGCCTCGGAGGAGGATGATGATCTGATGCAGGCGATGCGTCTGGGCGCTTTGGGCTATGTGCTGAAAGGCGTCGGCGCGGGGGAGTTGCTGGAGGTGGTGCGCGGGCTGGCCGAGGGGCAGTCTTATGTTTCGCCGGGTCTTGCGGGGCGGCTTTTGGTCGGCATGCGGGCGCGTGGTACGGCCCCGGCCAATCCAATGGAAGATCTGACCAAACGCGAAGAAGACATTCTGCGGCTGGTGGCGCAGGGCCTGTCGAACCGCGAGGTGGGACAGTCTTTGGATCTGCAGGAAAAGACGGTCAAACATTACATGACGGCGATCTTGCAAAAGTTGCATGTGCGCAACCGGGTCGAAGCGGCGATGCTGGCCCGCGATCATCTGAAGGGCTGAGCGCGCCCCGGACCAAGGTCGGAGCCGTCTGCCGCGGATCGCAAGCCCTTGGTCCGTTATGGAAAACGCGCGAATCGCACAAGGTTGGAACATTGCAACCCATCCCGAAAGGATCCCGCGATGAAACGTCTTCTTCTTACTGCGACGCTCGCCTCTTTGGCCTTTACCCTGACCGCGCCTGTCAACGCGGCCCCGACGGGTTCTGCGATTCAGAACATCGAAGAGGTTCGGCAGGGTGATGTCGACAAGCGCAAGAAAAAGCGCGTCAAGGGCGGCTCTGGCTGTGACGATGTCCGTGACGTTCTGGAACATCCCGAGTGCCGCTGAGATGATCCCGCACCACCCTCCCGCCCTGCGCGGGCGGGCGGTGCAGGGGGCTAAACTGCAAAGGCGGGCCGCCGTGCCCGCCTTTTCAAATCCCTTGCCAGCTTGACATTTCCCAACCTTTGGGCCACATCAAAGCTCAGGTCGTTGGGGCAGTAGCTCAGTTGGGAGAGCGTATCGTTCGCAATGATAAGGTCAGGGGTTCGATCCCCCTCTGCTCCACCATTGACCTATCAAATCAATATTTTGGATGATGGATTTTCGGCTGTGCCACAGGGGTGGGCAGGCCATGAAAGCCCGCGCTTTTGGGCAGGCATTTCTGTCGGATCCGCTCGTCCAAAGCCGCAGTCGGCGACCCTGACCCCTTCACGACTTCGGTGTGATCTGGCGGTGCGCGGTGGGGAAAACCGCTTGATCCGGCGGGAAAGCTTGGCGATCAAGGACCGTGAGCCGACTGATCGCGAGGAAGCATGCTGCGCACCTATGTCTATCTCTTCGCGGCCATCGTGCTGGAGATCATCGCAACCACAGCGCTAGCCCGCTCGGCCAGCTTTACCCGAGCGGTCCCCAGCCTTGTCGCGATCCTTGGCTATGCGGGGGCCTTCTGGTTTCTATCCACCCCGTTGCGGGTTCTGCCGACCGGCATTGTCTATGCCATCTGGTCGGGACTGGGGATCGTGCTTATCACGGCGGTGGCGTGGCTTTGGCAAAAGCAAAGACTTGATGCCCCAGCCCTTGTCGGGCTTGCGCTGATCCTTGCCGGGGTTCTGGTGATCCATCTCTTTTCGACTTCGGTCAAGCACTAGGGGGCAATGATGGAGCCTGTCGATATCCTTCGCCTTCTCGACCTTGCTGCGGCAGGGGTCTTTGCGCTGACCGGGGCGCTGGTGGCCTCGCGCAAGGAGATGGATCTGCTGGGGTTTTTGTGGCTTGGGGTCATCACCGGGATCGGTGGTGGCACGTTGCGTGATCTCTTGCTGGGTTTGCCGGTGTTCTGGGTGGGGGATGCAACGCCAGTCGCGCTGTGTCTGGCGGTTGCCGGGCTTGCGCATTTCACCGCGCACCGGGTGTCGTCGCGCTATCGGCTTTTGTTGTATCTCGACGCGTTTGGTATGGCGCTGGTGACGATTGCCGGGGCGGCCAAGGGATTGGATGCGGGGGCGGGGCCGCTGGTGGCCTTGGTCATGGGCGTCATTACAGCCTCGTTCGGCGGCATCCTGCGCGACCTTCTGGGGCAGGAACCCTCGATCGTCTTGCGCAAGGATATCTACGTCAGTGCCTCTGCCGCGGGGGCCGCGCTGTTTCTGGCGGCCCTTTGGGCCGGTGTTCCGCGTGAAATGGCCATGGCTGCAGGCCTTGTCACCGCCGCCACGATCCGCGGCCTTGCGATCTGGGGCAACTGGGCGCTGCCGGTTTACCGGCCAAGGCGCGGCAGGGAGCCGGATGAAAAGGGTGGGGTGAAATGAAAAACGCGCGGCCCGTGGTGGGCCGCGCGCTCAGCTAAAACCAGTTTGGCGTTACGCCAGCGACGGGTCGATTGCCTTGCAGGCGGCCACAAGGCCTTTCACGGCGTCGATGGACTTGTCCATCATCGCCTGTTCGTCGGCGTTCAGCTTGATGTCCACCACACGCTCCACGCCACCAGCGCCAAGGATGGTCGGCACGCCAACATACATGCCGTTCAGGCCATAGGCGCCGTCGACATAGGCTGCGCAGGGCAGCAGGCGCTTTTGGTCCTTGAGGTAGGCTTCCGCCATTTCAATCGCCGAGGCGGCGGGCGCGTAGAAGGCCGAGCCGGTTTTCAGCAGGCCCACGATTTCTGCGCCACCGTCACGGGTGCGCTGCACGATGCCGTCCAGTTTTTCCTGCGTGGTCCAGCCCATCGAAACGAGGTCCGGCAGCGGGATGCCTGCAACGGTCGAATAACGGACCAAGGGAACCATGGTGTCGCCGTGGCCGCCCAGAACGAAGGCGGTGACGTCCTTCATCGAGACGTTGAATTCCACCGACAGGAAATGACGGAAACGGCCCGCGTCCAAGACGCCTGCCATGCCGACAACCTTGTTCGCGGGCAGGCCCGAGAACTGCTGCAGCGCCCAGACCATCGCGTCCAGCGGGTTGGTGATGCAGATCACGAATGCGTTCGGAGCGTGGGCTTTGATGCCTTCGCCGACCGACTTCATCACTTTCAGGTTGATGCCCAAGAGGTCGTCGCGGCTCATCCCCGGCTTGCGCGGCACGCCGGCGGTGACGATGCAAACATCAGCGCCTGCGATATCGGCGTAGGAATTGGCGCCTTTCAGGTCGGCGTCAAAGCCTTCAACCGGGCCGGACTGCGCGATGTCGAGCGCCTTGCCCTGCGGCGTGCCCTCGGCGATGTCAAAAAGGACGATGTCCCCCAGTTCCTTGAGGGCGGCGAGGTGGGCAAGCGTGCCCCCGATCTGGCCTGCGCCGATCAGCGCAATCTTCGGTCGTGCCATGGGTCCGGTCTCCGGTTTTGGTATACAATGGTATGCTAAATCTTGGCGCCGGAAAAAGCAAGCCCGCCGCACTGCGGCAGAGGCGGGGGCTGGCCGGGCGCACCTGTTTGCGCTAACCCTTTGACCGACCACCGCCGGGGGCTTGTTCCCGTCGGATCAGCATCGCGCGGCATCATGGGGGATTCGCGCGGCAGGGGGAAGAGCCCCAAGGGAAAGAAGCATGGACGGCACGTTGTTTTGGACTTGTGCGCTTGCGGCGGCGATGCTGGTCGGCATGGGCAAGGGTGGCATGCCGGTGGTGGGGATGCTGGGCGTTCCGATCTTGTCACTGGCCATTTCGCCCGTCACGGCGGCGGGGTTGCTGTTGCCGGTTTATGTTCTGTCGGACCTGTTCGGGCTTTATGCCTATCGCCATGCCTTCGACCGCAGGGTGCTGGCGATCATGGGCGTCGGGGTGACGATCGGCGTCGGTATCGGCTGGGCCACCGCCAGCATCACCCCGGAATGGATTGTCACCACGCTGGTCGGCCTGATCGGATCGGTCTTTGCGCTGCGGTTGTTGACCCGGCGTGGCACGGTCCCCCCCCGCGAGGCGCGTGTCGCGCCGGGGGTGTTTTGGGGCATTGTGACGGGCTTTACCAGTTTTGTCAGCCATTCCGGCGCCCCGCCGTTTCAGGTCTATGCCCTGCCGCTGGGCTTGCAAAAGATGGTCTATGCCGGAACCAATACCATCCTTTTCGCCTATCTGAACGGGATCAAGCTGGTGCCTTATTGGGCGCTGGGCCAGTTTTCGCCCGGAAATCTGAAGGTTGCGGTCATGCTGATGCCTGCGGCGGCCGTCGCGGTCTTTGCGGGGGTCTGGCTGGTCAAGATCGTGCCGGAAAAGCTGTTTTTCCGCGTCATCACCTGGGCGCTTTTGGGCGTGTCGCTAAAGCTGATCTGGGACGGGCTGTCCGGCTGATTGCGATCCGCTCCAGAAGCAGCTTGGGTGACAAGGATCAGCCCGACAAAGCCGAGCGACAGCGCAAAGAGTGTCTTTTCCATCTGATGCCCTCTGGGGTTTTGTCGCTCACCTTGCGGCAGAAGCGTGTCTGTGGGGTTAACGCGTCGCACGGGAATTTCTGCATTGCAGCAAATGGGGTCTTGCCGAAAATGCCGAACCGGTGTCTTTTTCCGCAAGATTATTACTCGGGAGAGAATCATGTCCGCACGGCCCTATCGCTCGGTCCTCTACATCCCCGGCTCGAAAGAGCGGGCGCTGGAAAAGGCCATGGGGTTGCCCGCCGACGCGATCATCTTTGATCTGGAAGATGCGGTCGCGCCCGAGGAAAAGCCTGCCGCCCGAGCGTTGTTGGCCCGTGTGTTGACCGATTGGGATTTCGGCAACCGGGCGCGGATCGTGCGGATCAACGGGTTTGACACCGAATGGGGCTATGCCGATGCCCGCGCGATGGATGAGGCGATTGCCCGGGGCGCGAAGATCGACGCCATTTTGATCCCCAAGGTGAACCGTGCCGCCGATCTGGATGCGGTGGCAGCGGCTGTTCCGGGGGCGGATCTATGGGCGATGATGGAAACGGCGGCCGGTATGCTGAACGCGGCCGAGATTGCCGCCCATCCGAAACTGCGCGGTCTGGTGATGGGCACCAATGATCTGGCCAAAGAACTGGGCAGCCGGTTCCGTCCGGATCGTCTGGCATTGCAAGCGGGGCTTGGCTTGTGCCTTTTGGCGGCACGCGCGCATGGCAAGATCATCGTGGATGGCGTGTTCAACGCCTTCAAGGACGAGGCGGGTCTGAAAGCAGAATGCGATCAGGGCCGCGATATGGGCTTTGATGGCAAGACCTTGATCCACCCTGCCCAGTTGGACATCGCCAATGCCGCCTTTGCGCCCTCCACGGCCGAGCTTGATCTGGCCCGCCGCCAGATCGACGCCTTTGCCGCCGCCAAGGCGGCCGGGCAGGGGGTGGCCGTCGTCGACGGTAAGATCGTGGAAAACCTGCACATCGTTACCGCCGAGGCGCTGATTGCCAAGGCTGACATGATTGCGGCCATGGCGGAATGATGTAGCGTGCAGCGGATTGACACATTGGGAGACCGCGCATGACGCTTTTATTTCTTGGCCTAGCCCTTTGGGTGCTGCCGCATGTCCTGAAACGCGTAGCGCCCGGTTTGCGTGCGGCGTGGGGCGATAAGGCCAAGGGCCCCTTGGCTCTGGCCATGGCGCTTGGCATCGTGCTGATGGTCATCGGCTACAAACAGGCCGATGGGGCGTTTTACTGGGGCCGTTCGCCCGCCGTGGTGGGCATCAACAACCTCTTGATGCTGATCTCGCTGTATTTCTTTGCCGCTTCGGGCATGCAGACTGCTTTGGCCCGCAAGCTGCGGCATCCGATGCTGTGGGGGGCCGTGCTCTGGGCCGTGGCGCATCTGTTGGTGAATGGCGATGCGCCGTCTTTCGTTCTGTTTGGCGGTATCGGGCTTTGGGCGCTGGCCCAGATGGTGCTGATAAACCGGGCCGGACCTTGGGCCGTGCCGCCTGCGAAACCCGCCAAATTCGAGGCGATGGCGCTGGTGGGTGCCCTGCTGGTCTATGGCGCAATTGCCGGGGTGCATACTTGGCTTGGCTATCCAACATTCGGGTAAACGCATGAAGCTTTTTCGTTTTCTGTCAGACGACGACACCTCGGCCTTTTGCCACAAGGTCACCGCGGCCCTGAATAAAGGATGGGAGCTGCAAGGCAGCCCCACCTACGCCTTTGACGCAGCGCGTGGTGTGATGCGCTGCGGGCAGGCGGTGATGAAAGAGGTGCCGGGAACCTACAGCCCGGATCTGAAACTGGGCGAGCAATGATTGCGGTGGGGTGGGTTTCACCCCACCAAACAAAGGACCAAGACTAAGATGAAAACCAATCCGGGCCGTTTTTTCGAAGATTACCGTATCGGCGAGGTCATTCATCATGCCGTGCCCCGCACGATTTCGGGCGGCGAGCGGGCACTCTATCACGCGCTTTACCCCGCCCGCGGGGCGCTTCATTCGTCTGACGCCTTCGCCCGCGCCTGTGGTTTGCCGCAAAGCCCGGTGGACGATCTGATCGCGTTCCATGTGGCTTTTGGCAAAACCGTGCCGGATATCAGCCTGAACGCCGTGGCCAATCTTGGCTATGCCGAAGGGCGTTGGCTGGCCCCGGTCTATCCGGGCGACACCTTGCGGTCGCAAAGCACGGTCATTGGGTTGAAAGAAAACTCCAACGGCAAGTCGGGCAATGTCTATGTCCGCACGCGGGGGATCAACCAACGCGATGAGGTGGTGCTGGAATATGTGCGCTGGGTGATGGTTCGCAAGAACCGTCTGGATGCGCCGACACCCGACGCCAATGTTCCCGAATTGCAAAAGGTTGTGCCTGCAGCCGATCTGGTGATCCCGCCGGGGTTGGATTTCTCCAACTATGACTTCACCTTGGCCGGAGAGCCCCATCGCTGGGGCGACTATCAGATCGGCGAAAAGATTGACCATGTCGATGGTGTGACCATTGAGGAGGCCGAGCATATGCTGTCCACCCGCCTGTGGCAGAACACCGCCAAGGTCCATTTTGACGCCACCTTCCGCGACGATGGCAAGCGGCTGATCTATGGGGGCCATGTGATCTCCATGGCGCGGGCCTTGTCGTTCAATGGTCTTGCCAATGCGCAAGTCATCGTGGCGCTGAACGCGGGCGCGCATGCCAATCCCTGTTTTTCGGGCGACACGATCAAGGCTTGGTCCGAAGTGTTGGACCGCGCCGAAACCACGGCCCCCGGCGTTGGCGCCATCCGTTTGCGGCTGGTCGCCGTGAAACAGGGGGCAGCCCCCTTTGCGCTGAAAGGGCCAGATGGCAAATATGCGCCCGAGGTTCTGTTGGATATGGACTACTGGGCGTTGATGCCGCTCTAGATCCTTGGCGCCGTATTTTGTGATCACGGTCAAAAAAACTGTGATCACAAATATCAGAATCTTTCTCTGATAGCGGCAACAACCCGCCCTTTGTGCAGCCTTTTTGGTGACAGCGCCGATTTTCGCGTTATTGAAGAGGAAGACAGCTTCTTGGGTGCAGTGCGCCCGCGCCAGCGAACAAGGGACATGACATGGCAGACGTCAAACGGGTCGAGCGGCCCCTTTCCCCCCATTTGCAGATTTATCGCGTTCAGGTCACATCGGTGACGTCAATCCTGACCCGGATCACCGGCAATGCGCTGATCGTCGGGATCGCGCTGGCGGTGTGGTGGCTTTTGGCCGCGGCCACGTCGCCTGCCTATTTCGCCACAGCCAATGCTGTGGTGACCAGCTGGTTTGGTGATCTTGTGTTCACCGGCTCTGCTTGGGCCATCTGGTATCACTACCTCGCCGGGCTGCGGCACCTTTACTATGACGCGGGCAAGGGGTTGGACGTTGCCACGGCCGAAAAGCTCGGCTGGGCCTGTGTCATCGGATCGGTCGTTCTGACCGTCATCACCATCCTTCTGGTTCAGTGAGGGGCCACATGCGTTACCTGACCGCCCGCAAACGCGCCGAGGGCAAAGGCGCTTCCCACACCGGGACCGAACATCACTGGCACATGACCGTCACCGCCGTGGCTCTGGCCTTCATGGTGCCGACTTGGGTCTACATCTTCGGCAAGGCGCTTGGCCAAAGCCAAGAGCAGGTCGTGGCCAGCTTTGCCCGACCCTTTCCGGCCATTCTGACCGCGCTGATCCTGATCGTCGGCATGCGCCATTTTGCGATGGGCGCCACCATGATGATCGAAGATTACGCGCGCGGCACTGCCCGCAAGATGGCGATCATCTTCGCCTATTCCCTGTCCGCCGTGATCCTCGCCACCGGGCTTTTTGCCCTTCTGAAGATCGCGATCTGAGGTTTCCGACATGACCAAAGCCTATACATACGAGACCCATGATTACGATGTTGTGGTGGTTGGCGCAGGTGGCGCAGGCTTGCGCGCCACGCTGGGCATGGCCGAACAGGGCCTGCGCACCGCTTGCGTGACCAAGGTCTTCCCGACGCGTTCGCATACCGTGGCAGCGCAAGGCGGCATCGCGGCCAGCCTTGGCAACATGGGGCCGGACAGCTGGCAGTGGCACATGTATGACACCGTCAAGGGGTCGGACTGGCTGGGCGACACCGACGCGATGGAATATCTCGCGCGTGAAGCCCCCAAAGCGGTTTACGAGCTGGATCACTATGGCGTGCCGTTCAGCCGCACCGAAGAGGGCAAGATTTACCAGCGCCCCTTTGGCGGCCATACGACCGAATTCGGCGAAGGCCCGCCCGTGCAGCGCACTTGCGCCGCCGCTGACCGCACCGGCCACGCCATTTTGCACACGCTTTATGGCCAGTCGCTGAAGAACAACGCCGAATTCTTCATCGAATATTTCGCGCTGGATCTCATCATCACCGATGGCCGTTGTACGGGCGTTGTCTGCTGGAAGCTGGATGACGGCACGATCCATGTCTTCAACGCCAAGATGACCGTTCTGGCCACCGGCGGTTATGGTCGGGCTTATTTCAGCGCCACCTCGGCCCATACCTGCACCGGCGACGGTGGCGGCATGGTCGCGCGGGCTGGCCTGCCGTTGCAGGACATGGAATTCGTGCAGTTCCACCCGACCGGTATCTACGGTTCGGGCTGCCTTATCACCGAAGGCGCGCGTGGCGAGGGCGGCTATCTGACCAACTCGAACGGCGAACGTTTCATGGAGCGCTATGCGCCCCACTACAAAGACCTCGCGCCGCGTGACTATGTCAGCCGCTGCATGACGTTGGAAATCCGTGAAGGCCGCGGCGTTGGCGAACACGGGGACCATATCCACCTGCACCTGAACCACCTGCCGAAAGAGACGCTGGATCTGCGTCTGCCCGGCATTTCGGAATCGGCCCGCATCTTCGCCGGCGTCGATCTGACCAAAGAGCCGATCCCGGTTCTGCCGACCGTGCATTACAACATGGGCGGTATTCCCACGAACTATTACGGCGAGGTTTTGAACCCCACCGCAGACAACCCTGACGCCATCTTCCCCGGCCTGATGGCCGTGGGTGAGGCGGGCTGTGCATCTGTGCATGGCGCGAACCGTTTGGGGTCGAACTCGCTGATTGACCTTGTGGTGTTTGGGCGCGCTGCGGCCATTCGTGCAGGGCAAGTGGTGGACCGCGCCTCGGCGATGCCGGCAACCAACAAGGTTGAGGTTGACCGCGCGCTGGGCCGCTTTGACGATCTGCGTCATGCCAAGGGCGCCATCCCGACCGCCGATCTGCGGCTCGAAATGCAGCGCACCATGCAATCGGATGCGGCGGTGTTCCGCGCTGAAGAAACGCTGGCAGCGGGCGAAAAGAAGATGACGGCGATTGCCGGCAAGATGGGTGATCTGAAGGTTACGGATCGGTCCTTGGTCTGGAACAGCGACCTGATGGAAACGCTGGAACTGACCAACCTGATGCCCAACGCGCTGGCGACCATCTATGGCGCGCATGCCCGTACCGAAAGCCGTGGCGCGCATGCCCACGAAGACCACCCGGCGCGCGATGACGCGAAATGGCGCAAGCACTCGCTCGCGCATGTCGATGGCAACAAGGTGACGCTGAACTATCGCCCGGTGAAAACCGAGCCTCTGACGACCGAGGCGCAGGGCGGGATTTCGTTGAAGAAGATCGCGCCGGCTGAAAGGAAATTCTGATGCACCGCGTGGGTCTGATCCTTATGGCTTTGGCCCTTGCCGCCTGCGACCCTGCGCAGGTGGCCGACAAGGTCGGTCGCCGTGCCGCTGATACGGTGGTTCGGCCGATCGTGTCAGATTATGTTCCGGCAGGACAATCCGAAGCGGCGACCCGCTGCATCGTCGACAATGCAAGTGCCGAGGATGTGAAGGCGCTGGCGCAGGATATCGGCGTTGGTGCGGGCAGTCGCACGGTGGCCAATGTCCTGCGGATTGCAGCCCAGCCGGGGGCCGCGTCTTGCCTTGCTTCGGCGGGCATCTCTGGCCTTGGGGCCTGATCCATGTGGCGCGCCGCCCTTCTGATCCTTGCCTGCCTGCCACCCCTTGCGGCCTGCGGCACTATTCCTGTGGATCAGGCAGAACGGATGTGCGTCGAACAGGCCAATCAGGCGCAGCGCCCGCGTGGGCGTGTCGGGCTTGGGGTTGGATCGGGCGGCCGGGCAGTCAGCGCCTTGGACGTGACGATCTCGTCTGATTTTCTTCTGGGCCGCGATCCGGCTCAGGTTTTTGACTCTTGTGTCAGCGCGCGGTCCGGCCAGTTCCCGACCCGTACGCTGTACGACCAACCGGGCTGGGTGGGCTGACGATGCGCCCCCTTGCCCCCACCATAGCCATTCTGCCGCACGGCCCGTGCCGCGCTACGATCTGACGAAGGAAAGCCCATGGTCCAGTTCACGCTCCCGAAGAACTCGAAAATCGTTACCGGCAAGACCTGGCCGAAGCCCGAGGGCAAGAACGTGCGCAAGTTCCAGATCTATCGCTGGAACCCCGATGACGGCAAAAACCCGTCGGTCGACACCTATTTCGTCGATATGGACAAATGCGGCCCCATGGTTCTGGACGCGCTGATCAAGATCAAGAACGAGATCGACCCGACGCTGACCTTCCGCCGGTCTTGCCGCGAGGGGATTTGCGGGTCTTGCGCGATGAACATCGACGGGATCAACACGCTGGCCTGCATCTACGGGCTGGATGAAATCCGCGGGGATGTGAAGATTTATCCCTTGCCGCATATGCCGGTCATCAAGGACCTGATCCCCGACCTGACGCATTTCTATGCCCAGCATGCCAGCATCATGCCGTGGCTGGAAACCAAGACCAACCGCCCGGCCAAGG